>CACGOY010000037.1:0-2146 GCA_902574735.1 uncultured Pelagibacteraceae bacterium | reverse complement strand
AGATAGAAGTTATATTTCTAACTCAGGAAAAAATATGAAACTTCATGGAAGAAGTTTGTTATTGGTTCGAAATGTTGGACACTTAATGACTAATCCGTCAATTATATTAAATGATGGATCTGAAGTTCCTGAAGGAATTTTAGATGCATTTATTACATCGGCAGCTTGCCTTCATGATTTAAAACGTAAAGGCAACTCTAGATCAGGTTCAATTTATATTGTTAAACCTAAAATGCATGGACCAGATGAAACAGCATTTACTGATATTATTTTTGGAAAAGTGGAAGAGGTTTTAGAATTAGAGAAGAATACGATTAAATGTGGAATTATGGATGAGGAAAGAAGAACCTCTGCAAATTTAAAAGAGTGTATCAGAACCTTAAAACATAGAGTTTTTTTTATAAATACTGGATTTTTAGATCGCACAGGTGATGAAATGCATACCTCGATGGAGGCAGGTCCAATGATTAAAAAAGGAGATATGAAAAAGTCAAAATGGATTGAAGCCTATGAAAATAATAATGTAGATATTGGCTTAAAATGTGGTTTTTCTGGTGTAGCTCAAATCGGTAAAGGAATGTGGGCAATGCCTGATAAAATGAAAGACATGATGGAGCAAAAAATTGGCCATTTAAATTCTGGTGCTAATTGCGCATGGGTGCCATCACCTACAGCTGCAGCGTTGCATGCTTTACATTATCATGAAATTGATATTTTCAAAAAACATGAAGAACTAAAATCAAGATCTTCAGCAAAATTAGACGATCTTTTAGATATACCAATAGCTGATAGGCCAAATTGGTCTGTTGAGGAAATAGAAAATGAGATATCAAATTCGGCTCAAACAATATTAGGTTACGTAGTGAGATGGGTAGATCAAGGTGTAGGTTGTTCTAAAGTTCCAGATATAAATAATGTAGGTTTAATGGAGGATAGAGCAACTTTAAGAATATCTTCACAACATATCGCAAATTGGTTGCACCATGGATATTGTTCAAACAAGCAAGTGCTTGAAATCATGAAGAAAATGGCCAAGGTAGTTGATGATCAAAACAAAAGTGATCCAAACTATGAAAACATGTCCCCAAAGTATTACAAATCGATTGCATTCAAAGCCGCTTGTGAACTTATCTTTCATGGTAAATCACAACCATCTGGTTACACAGAACCTCTTCTTCATTTGAACAGAATTATCAAGAAAAATTAAATTATTGTCCTATATTTTTGCGATTTTTAAACGCTGAAATAAGAGTTCCATCATCTAAATTTTCAATTTCACCTCCAATAGGTAAACCTTGTGCAAGTTTAGAAATTTTTACATCAATATTTCTTAGACTATCCTGTATATAAAAAGCTGTTGTTTGACCTTCTACTGTAGCTGAAGTTGCTAAAATTATTTCATCAATATTATTTTTTTTTACTCTATGAATTAATGAGTCTATTAGTAAATCTTCTTTTCTTTGATTAGTTGAATTATCAATAGTACCTCCTAAAATGTGGAAGTATCCTTGAAAGATACTAGAACTTTCAATTGCCCATTGATCTGCAATATTTTCAACAACACATATTTTGCTATGCTTATTTGTTATAAACTTACATGAATCAAAATCGCATTCCAGTGATGAGGGTTTTAATGTTCCGCATATTTTGCATCTTGAGACATTTTTGTAAACTTCGGTCAATGCTTTCGATAATGGTTTAAAAATCTCGTCACGATTATTTAATAGTTTTAATAAAATTCTTTTAGCTGATTTTGGACCAAGACCAGGTAGCTTGGAAATTAGTTTTATTAAAGTTTCAATCTCAGAAATATTTTTCATTTATTTTAAAGTGGCCACTTAAAACCAGGTATCCCAAATCCACCAGTTGCTTTTGATATCTCCTCTGATGTTTTAGATTTAAGCTGTGATTTCGCATTATTATGTGCAGCTGTGATTAGATCTTGTATTATACCCTTCTCTTCTTTTAAAATTTCTTCACTTAACTGAATATTTGTCATTTCTCCATCACCATTCAGGGTAACTTTTATTGCATCTCCTCCAGAACTCCCTACTACCTCAATTTGCTTAATTTTTTCTTGGCTTTCTTTCATTTTTGCCTCAAGTTCTTTTGCTTTATCTAAAATCTTGCTAAAATCAGTCATTAT
>CACGOY010000036.1:0-2186 GCA_902574735.1 uncultured Pelagibacteraceae bacterium | reverse complement strand
GAATGATCAAGTGATAAAATGGGAAATAACAAAAATTGAATGAAAAAAATTTCACAGGCTTTAATTTCAGTTTCAGATAAACATAACTTAAAAAAAATCTTATCAGTTCTTAAAAAATTTAAGATCAAAATTATAAGCTCCGGCGGAACATTTAAAGAAATAAAAAAAAATGGTTATAAATGTGAGGAGGTTTCAAATTTTACAAAATTTCCAGAAATTCTTGATGGAAGAGTAAAAACATTACACCCAAAAATTCATGCTGGAATTTTAAATGAAAGAAATAAAAAATCTCACAAACTTGCGATGAAATCTTATAATTTTGAAAATATAGATTTAGTAATTGTAAATTTTTACCCATTCGAGAAAACCGTAAGTGAAAGTACAAATCATAATAAAATTATAGAAAATATTGATATTGGTGGACCAACACTGGTCAGAGCAGCGGCAAAAAATTACAAAGATGTCACAATTATCACAAAATTGGATCAATACGAAAAATTAATATCAGAATTAAATGAAAATAAAGGGTCAACTTCATTATCTTTTAGACAACAAATGTCTGAGGAGGCTTTTACTGAAACTGCATCTTACGATGCAATGATTTCAAATTACTTTATAGAAAAAAATAAGACAAGTTTTCCAAATAAAAAAGTAATATCAACAAATCTAGTTGAAAAACTTAGATATGGAGAAAACCCACATCAAATTGCTTCAATATACAGCTATTCTTTATCAACAAATTTAGATCAGTTGCATGGAAAAAAACTCAGTTATAATAACTATAACGATATATATGCAGCACTTAACGCATCAAAATCACTGCCACCTGGAGTTGGCACAGTAATTGTTAAACACGCAAATCCCTGTGGTGTATCAATTAACAAAAACAAAGTAAGTAGTTTTAAAGAAGCGCTAACTTCAGATCCTATAAGTGCTTTTGGTGGAATTGTTTCTTGTAATTTTAATATTAATACTAAGCTGGCAGCTGAATTATCTAAAACTTATTTTGAAGTAATAATTGGCAATGGTTATGAGAAAGATGCTATTAGAATCTTAAAAAAAAGAAAGAATTTAAGAATAATAGACTCTTCAAAAATTAAATTAGAAGACATAAATAGTATTGTCTCAAACTTTAACTCCCTGCTTATACAATCACCTGATAATAAAAAGTTTGAGAGTAAAAATTTTCAAGTAGTTTCTAAAAAAAAACCTTCGTCCAAAATATTTAGAGAGCTAATGTTTGCCCTAAATGTTTGTAGATATGTAAAATCTAATGCAATTGTTCTTACCTCTAATACTAGAACAGTTGGAATAGGATCGGGTCAACCAAGCCGTCTGGATAGTTGTAAAATTGCAATTGATAAGATGAAAAACTTTCAAAAAATAAAAGAGAATGATGAAGTAGTCGCTGCTTCTGATGCTTTTTTTCCTTTTGTAGATGGAATTGAAACTTTAGTTCAAGCAGGTGTAAGTGCGGTTATTCAACCCTCTGGTTCAATTAGGGATAAAGAAATTATAAAATATGCTAATGAAACAGAGACTGTACTTGTATTTTCAAAAACACGTCACTTTAAACATTAGTAATTTTATCAACTTTTGCAGCTAATATAAAATCACTTTCAGCCAAGCCTTTTATTGCGTGAGTGTAGATTTTTATTTTAGCATATCCCCATCCAAACCATATATCTGGGTGATGACCTTCACTCTCTGCAATTTCCCCCACTTTATTTACAAATTCTTGGCTTTTTAAAAAGTTTTCAAATTTAAAATCTTTTGTTAAGTGATAACCATCCAATCCATCTTCTTTGACTGTCCAACCATCAACTTTTTTTAAATAGTTGTGTATTTCCTCTATTTTAAAAGGAGGAATATTTCCTTCACAAGGAACACATTTTTTATTAGCTAAATCGCTCATAGTTTTTTTTTGGAGCGGGCAATGGGACTCGAACCCACGACCTTCTCGTTGGCAACGAGACGCTCTACCACTGAGCTATGCCCGCTTGTTATATTTTTTTTAAAATTATTAGTTTTTTTTCAATTAAGCAAGTAGCAAATTTGGCAAGAAAAAATTAAAGGTAATGTAATTCTTCTAAGTTCTTTTTAAAAACTTCATTTACTTTAATTTGAAAATTGTTATCCAACTTATTTTTCCAATTATTTTCTGGCCCTAAATGAAAAAATGGTAT
>CACGOY010000035.1:0-2205 GCA_902574735.1 uncultured Pelagibacteraceae bacterium | reverse complement strand
AAATTTAAATGATGAGGGCATTAGTCAATCAAAATATATTGGAGAATTTTTTAAAACAAAAAAAATTAAAATTGATAAAGTTTTATCGAGCGAGTGGTGTAGGTGTAAAGATACTGCAAAATTTGCCTTTAATGATTTTGAAACATTTGATGCATTAAATTCTTTTTATTCTACAAAATTTGCTAAAAATGAGAAAAGACAAATTAAGGATCTTAAGAAATATATAAAAAACTGGAAAAGTAATAAAAATTTAATTCTAGTTACACATTATGTCGTTATTTCGTCGATGTTAAATATAGCAGTAAGCTCGGGTGAAATAGTTGTTTCTGATAAAAATTACAAAATTATTGGATCAATTGAGACAATGTGAGTATAATTAAATTATGTCTTCAAAAAGAGCAATGAAACAAGCGCAAAAGCAAAACTACGCACGATTTAAAAATAATTTTTCTTCTAACTCTAATAATCCATTCAAAAGAAAAAATATTAAAAATACGAAATCGAATTCTTCAACTAAAAAATAATTTAAAATTAAATTAATTTTCTTTTTTTTCAGCGTAATATAAAGCTATTGCAAAAAGAGCTGTCCAAATCATTCCTAAAATAGATTTAGGACTGGTTTCAGCACTCCATATATCTAATACAAACATGCCAATAATAATACCTATAACATAAATTATAATTGCTAAATTTGTTTTATTCATTTTATTAAATTCTTTTTAAATAATGACATTCCCTTATTTACCTTGTGATCATAAGACTCTTTAAAACTTTCTAATTGCCATCCATTCATTCGTTCTTGAATTTCTTTAAGATTTTTATTTTTCCACTCATCAGTTGTAGCTGGATCTTTCCAAATTCTTTTTTCATCATTGTTTCTAGCACAGCCATAACAATAACCAGTAACTGGGTCTGTTCTACATATACTGATACAAGGCGAAACAATCATAATTTTTTTAATTTTTTTATACTTTTACACTATTATTCGGATTGGACAAATTAGTTCAATAATATATAAAACTGCATAATTTAACTGGGGCGATGGCGGAATTGGTAGACGCGCTGGTCTTAGGAACCAGTCGAGCAATCGGTGAAGGTTCGAGTCCTTTTCGCCCTACCATTTAAAATTATGAAAGTAACAATAGAAAATAAAAAAGGTTTACAGAAAGATCTAAAAGTCTTCATCGATAAAAAAACTATCTCCGGATATATGGATGAAAAGTACGAAGAAATTAGAAAAGACGTGGTTCTTAAAGGATTTAGACCTGGAAAAGTTCCAACAGAAATTCTTAAAAGACAGTTTGGTAAAGCTGTTTATGGAGAAGTTATTGATAAAGTTTTAAAAGATACAACTACAAAAGCGCTTGAAGAGAATAAAATTAAACCAGCTGGACAGCCTAAAATTGATTTAAAATCTTTTGGAGAAGGAAAAGACCTAGAATATATTATTACTGTAACAGAATTACCAAATATAGACGTTTCATCTATCGACAAAATCAAAGTAGATGATTATGAGGTGAAAATTGACAATACCGAAACAGATAAAAGAATTGATCAAATTGCAAAAAGCCAAAATAATTTTAAAGAAGCAGATGAAAAATACGCCGCAAAAACTAAAGACTTAGTAGCGTTTGATTATAAAGCAACAGTTGATGGTAATGACTTCGAAGGAAACGAAGGAAAGAATACACAATTAGTTCTTGGCAAAGATTTGTTTATCAAAGGCTTTGATAAACAATTGGAAGGAGTAAAAAAAAATGACACTAAAAAAGTTGAAGTAAATCTTCCAGAAAACTTTCCAAAAAAAGAATTAATAAATAAAAAAGCAGTATTTGACTGTGAAATTAATTCTGTAAAAACTCCTGAAGATGTAAAAATAAATGATGATTTTGCAAAAACATTAGGTGCTACGGATTTAAATAATTTAAAGGAATTAATATCAAAACAAATAAATGATGAGTTTAAAAATTCACTTGATTTAATATCTAAAAAACAGATTTTAGAACAAATAGAAAAACAAAAATTAGATGATCTTCCTCAAAATTTAATTGAACAAGAAGTTCAGATTTTATCACAAGGAATGAAGGAAGATGAATTAAAGAAAAATAAGAAATCTCTTGAAGAACAGGCTCAAAAAAGAATTAAAACTGGTTTAATTTTAAATGCTTTTGGAGAAAAAAATAATATTAAAGTTTCTCAAGATGA
>CACGOY010000034.1:0-2287 GCA_902574735.1 uncultured Pelagibacteraceae bacterium | reverse complement strand
AAATAAAAATAAGAGAATAAAAAAAGATAAAATTATATTTGAATACATAAAACATGATTTAAAAACAAGTTTACTAATACTTAAAATAATAAATGAAATAATTTTTCTAATTAAATTTTGTTTTTTTTTAATTCAAAATAAAAATAATTATGATTACTTAATTGTAACAATTCCATCTATGTTTTTACATTTGAGTTCATATTTCTTTAGTAAAAAAAAAATTCTTGATGTTAGAGATATTACTTGGGAATACTTCAATTCAAATATCTTAAAGAATTTATTTAAAAAAATTTTCATCAATTCAATTTCAAATTATGATTTTATATTATCAACAAATATATCCCAAAAAAAATATTTAAAAAAAAACTTTGGATTTAAAAAAAAAATAATTTTTAGAGTCATTCCTAATGGAATTTCCGAAAAAAGATTTAAAATTATAAAAAAGATTAAAATCAATAAAACTAAAAATAAAAAAGTTCTTTATGTAGGAAATATTGGTAGAGCTCAAAATTTGTCTAATTTGATAATGGCAAGCTCAGAGCTTAGAAATGTAAAATTTGATATCATAGGAAATGGCAGTGATTTTGATTTAATAAAAAAACAAATAAATATGCTTAATTTAAAAAATGTGAATTTATTAAAGGGCATGAAGTGGAATAAGTTAAAAAAATTTTATGATAATTGTGATTTGTTGTACGCACAAATTTTACCTCAATATGACAGCGCCATACCTTCAAAAATATATGAATATGCTGCAACAAATAAGAAAGTAATTTTTGCCTGCAAAGGAATTAGCGAAGGCATTAGTAAGAAATTTCATAATTTCACCATTATAGAGCCATTAAGAGAGGATATTTTAATTAAGGCAATTAAAAATAATATCCAAGACACAAATCTTACTAAGTCTAATCTTTATAAAATTAAAAAAAAATTTATCAGAGAAGTTGAGGCAGAAAAAGTAATTAGTAAAATTATAAAATGAAAAAAAAAATACTTGTTACAGGATCTAGTGGCTTTATAGGAAAAAATTTAGATGAGTCACTAAGATCAAGATTTAATATTATACCTGTTCATAGAAAAGATATAATGAATAAAAATCATTCAATTTTTAACGATATATACGCAGTTATTCACTGTGGAGGATTGGCACATACTAAAGATAAAGAATTAACAAATTTTTATAAAGCAAATTTTTTATATACAAAAAAATTAATAGAGCTTTGCGTTAAAACAAATATGAAACATTTTATTTTTTTAAGTACTATAAATATTGATTTTTCGACTAAGAATAATTTAATAGATAAAAAAAATTTTCCATATGCTTATACTAAAAAAAAAACTGAGGATTTATTACTAAATTTAAAAAATAAAAAATTTAAGCTTTATATTTTACGGTTACCATTAGTATATGGAAATGGTGTTAAAGGGAACTTAAAAAGTTTGATTAATATTGTAAAGAAAAACGTACCGTTACCTTTTAAACAAATTCAAAGCAGAAAAACAATTTTATCTATTTCAAACTTAATAAGTTTCATAGTTTTGATATTAGAGTCAAAAATAAAAAAAAAATTAATTTACATTAGCGATAAAGAAACTAAATCTGTTCATCAAATTATAAAACAATTAATCAAGTTTAATAAAGAAAAAAATATTTTTTTTTATTTGCCAAATTACCTATTAAAATCAATTTTTTTTATCTTTTTAAAAAAAAATACTTTCAAAACTTTGACCAAAGATACATCAGAAATACTTAAGAAGACTTACTCCTCTAATTTTTGGAAACCAAAGGGTTTTTGTGTGTTAGATATGAAAAAAGCTTATGAATCATCACTTGAATCTAGGAAAATAATTTAATTTGTAATTTAAACTGTTTTTTCTATCACCTATCTTTTTTGCTGGATTTCCTGCCATTATGTTAAGTTCGTCTGTATCTTTAGTTATTACAGCATTTGTAGCAACTACAGTGCCTTTTTTTATTTTTACATTAGGAAGCACTGTAACTCGAGTAGCCAACCAACAATGATTTTCTATAATTACTTGCCCAGCTCTGTTGCTGTGGTTATCACAATTTGGATTATGATCTAAAGTCCATATGTTGGTTTGGGCAGACACATCAACATTATCTCCTATAACAACTTTCGCACTTCTTCCATCAATTATACTACCGTGACCTATAATTGTATTATTTCCTAAAATTATATTTTTTGGATTTAAAAATTTAACATTTAGAGAAATAAAAGTATTGTTTCCAATTTGATTAAGAAAAATTTTATAAAAAAATTTTCTT
>CACGOY010000033.1:0-2507 GCA_902574735.1 uncultured Pelagibacteraceae bacterium | reverse complement strand
AACATTTTAATCTTTTTGATATCTCCAGATTGATATTTAAATTCAACTTCAACCTCATCTCTTGGGTTTATGCCTTTTTCAATATCAATAATTGAAATAAGTTCAGATCCTTTTAAGTTTAAATTCTCCCTATTCATCTCACCAACAAACTGTAAAGGTAAAACTCCCATACCTATTAAATTTGATCTGTGAATTCTTTCAAAGCTTTCAGCAAGAACAGCTTTAATACCTAAAAGTTTTGTACCCTTAGCTGCCCAGTCTCTTGAGGATCCTGTGCCATATTCTTTTCCACCAATAACAACTAAATCAGTTCCTCTTTTTTTATATTCAACCACAGCATCATAAACAGGCATTACTTTTTCCTCTGGATATAATTTTGTAAATCCACCCTCAGTTCCTGGTGCCATTTCATTTCTAATTCTAATATTTGCAAAGGTTCCCCTCATCATAACTTCATGATTTCCTCTTCTTGATCCATAAGAGTTATAATCTTTCGGTAGAATTTGGTGTTTCATAAAGTATTCACCTGTTGGACTTTCTTTTTGAATAGAGCCTGCTGGAGAAATATGGTCTGTTGTGACACTATCTCCTAAAATTAAAAGAGGTCTTGCATCTTTTATTTCTTTAAATCCTTCTGGTTCATCAGAAAGATTATCAAAGAACGGGGGTTTCTTTACATATGTTGAAGTATCTTCCCAATTATAAATACTGCTTTCTTCTGTTTTAATTTTTTGCCATTGTTCAGGTCCTTCTGAAACATTTGAATATCTTTTAATAAACATTTCGGCATTTAAAGATTTTTGTAAAGTATCTTCTATCTCTTGATTTGTTGGCCAAATATCTTTCAAGAAAACATCATTTCCTTCTTTATCTTTTCCAAGTGGATCTTTGTATAAATCTTTGTTCATAGAACCTGCAATTGCGTAAGCGACAACTAATGGGGGTGATGCTAAGTAATTTGCTTTTACTAAAGGCGAAATTCTTCCTTCAAAGTTTCTATTGCCAGATAAAACTGAAACTGCATAAATATTTTCATCTTTAATTGCATCAGAAATATTATCAGGTAATGGACCTGAATTTCCTATACATGTAGTACAACCATAACCTACTAAATTAAATCCAAGTTGATCGAGATAAGTATTTAAACCTGCTTTTGCTAAGTAATCTGTTACAACTTGTGAGCCTGGAGCTAATGATGTTTTAACCCAAGGTTTTGTTGTAAGTCCTTTTTCAATTGCTTTTTTTGCAAGTAAACCTGCTCCGATTAAAACACTTGGATTTGATGTATTGGTACAAGATGTAATTGCTGCAATTACAATATTTCCATCTTCTAAATTATAATCTTCTCCACTTACTTTTGCAGAACTCGGCTCTTTTTTTTTAGTTATTTCCTCATAAACTTTTTTAAAGTTAGAAGATGCTTCGGTTAATAAAACTTTATCTTGCGGTCTCTTAGGTCCAGATATAGTTGGGACCACTTTTGACATATCTAAAGAAACTGTATCAGTAAATTCAATTCCATCACTTGCCCACAATCCCTGTTCTTTTGCGTAAGCTTCAACAATATCTACTGTTTGTTTATCTCTGCCTGAAAAGTTTAAATATTTTAAAGTTTCATCATCAATTGGGAAAAATCCACAAGTTGCACCATATTCTGGCGCCATGTTTGCAATTGTTGCTCGATCTGCAAGGGTAAGATTTTTTAAACCTTCGCCATAAAATTCAACAAACTTACCAACAACTCCTTTATCTCTTAGCATTTTAACAACTGTTAAAACCAGATCTGTTGCAGTAGTTCCTTCTGGAAGTTTATTAGTTAATTCAAAACCAATTACTTTTGGAATAAGCATTGATATTGGTTGACCTAACATACCTGCTTCTGCTTCAATTCCTCCAACTCCCCATCCTAAAACTGATAAACCATTTACCATTGTAGTATGACTGTCTGTTCCAACTAGAGTATCTGGAAAAATATAATCCTCATCTTTGTATTTTTCTGACCAAACAACTTTTGATAAATATTCTAAGTTTACCTGGTGACAAATTCCTGTTCCTGGAGGAACTATTCTAAAATTATTAAATGCTTGCTGTCCCCACTTTAAAAAAGAATATCTCTCAGAATTTCTATTAAATTCAATATCTACATTTTCTTTTAAAGAATTTGCACTTGCAAATTTATCAACTTGAACTGAGTGATCTATTACAAGATCAACTGAAGATAAAGGATTTATGGTATTTGGATCTTTATTTTTTTCTTTAACAGCTTCCCTCATTGCAGCAAGATCAGCAACTGCTGGAATACCAGTATAATCTTGAAGTAAAACTCTTGCAGGTCTGTAAGCTATTTCAGTTTTAGATTTTTTTGTTTTTAGCCATTCTTTAATGGCTTCAATTTGATTTTTAGTAACACTTAAATCATCTTCATATCTTAATAAATTTTCTAATAATACTTTTAGAGATTTTGGAAGTTTGCTTACCCCATCAAGGCCGTTTTTTTCAGCAACTTT
>CACGOY010000032.1:0-2509 GCA_902574735.1 uncultured Pelagibacteraceae bacterium | reverse complement strand
CTTTAAACGAATGCATAAGACAAACAAAGAAAAATAAGTGGCATATTGTTCAAGACGTTTCTAATAAAAATTATAAATATGTGCCTCAGCTTACTATGGCAGGTTATTCAATAATGATTAAAGAAATATCGAAACAAACAAATCAATATATTACCCATGTTTTTCTCCAAGCAGGTGTTGGGGGGATGGCGGCTGGATCCGTAGCGGGGATTGCAAGATATTTTAAAAGAATTCCAAAAATTATTGTAGTTGAACCGAAAGAAGCAGCCTGTGTTTTAAAAAGTATTGAGGCTAAAAAAATGAAAAAAATTAAAATTAAAAAAGAAAGTATTATGGGAGGAATGTCTTGTAACGAAATGTCCCTGGTACCTTGGAACATTTTAAATAAATCTACAAATCATTGTATAACAATAGATGATTCAAAAGTATCAAATACAGTTGCAATGTTAGCTAGATCAAAATTCAGTAATAAAAAAATTACAGGTGGTGAGTGTGCAACACCTGGAATAATTAGTTTGATAGCTGCATGTAATAATAAAAAAATTAAAAATCTTTTGGAGCTTGATGAAAAATCAAATGTACTCGTTATGGGATGTGAAGGTAATGCAGATGCTACACTATATAATAAACTTTTATCTCAAGGTTTAAAAAAGATCTAACTATGTCTGATTGTGCTGTTGTTTGGATAAGGGATGATTTTAGAATTAGAAATAATCATGCTCTATCATATGCTTGTAAAAATCATGATGCTGTAACAGTTATTTACATACATAATAAAGAGTATTTTGATGGAAAAAGAGAAGCTCAAAGATGGTGGATTAGTAAATCACTGGAGAGTTTTTCAAATGATCTAGAAAAATTTAACATCAAGTTAGAGACAATTATTTCTGATGAAATCTCATTTTATTCAAAACTAAAGACAAAAGATAAAATATCGATTTATTGGAATAAAGTTTACGAACCAGATCGTTTAAAGCTAGATAAAGAAATTGAAAAAATTTTAGAAAAAAAAAATATTCCATTTAAACTTTTTAAAGGAAATATTTTAAACGAATATCAATCAATTACTAAAAATGATGGAACACCCTTTAAGGTTTTCAGTCCCTTTTGGAGAAATGCAGAACAAGTATTTCTAGATGCTGTTCCACAAAAAACGTCAGAGATAAAAAAGTTAAAAAGTAAAACTACTTTATTCAATTCAAAGTATACTTTTAAACAAATTATGCCTAAGAAAGATTGGTTTAAAAAGTTTGATCAATACTGGAAGCCATCTGAGGATGAAGCTCACAAAAACTTAAAAGAATTTATAAGTAATAGAATTTCAAAATACGGTGTTGATAGAGATTACCCATCAATAAATGGATCTTCAAAATTATCTCCCTATATTAGAAATGGTCAAATACATGTAGCTGCAATATATGAAAAAAGCTCAAAGGATATTAAAAAAAATATAAGTATTAGGAAATATATTAATGAACTGGGATGGAGAGAATTTTCTCACAGTTTAATTAATTATTTTCCACAAATGTTAAAAGGAAACTTGAGAAAGGAATTTGATAGATTTCCATGGGAAAAAAATTCTAAAAATCTTAAAGCATGGAAACAAGGCATGACCGGTTATCCAATTGTTGATGCAGGAATGCGAGAACTTTATGAAACAGGTTGGATGCATAATAGAATTAGAATGGTAGTTGGGTCATTTTTAGTAAAACATTTAAGGATTAATTGGAAAGAAGGCGAAAAATATTTCAGAAATTGCTTATTAGATTTTAATGAAGCTAATAATGTTGCTCAATGGCAATGGGTTGCGGGATGTGGTGCTGATGCGGCTCCCTACTTTAGAATATTTAATCCAATTCTCCAGGGAGAAAAATTTGACAAAGAGGGATTATACGTAAAAAAATGGGTACCAGAATTAAGTAAAGTTCCATCAAAATTTATTCACAAACCTTGGGAAATGGAATTAAAATATCAAGAAGCAATAAATACTGTTATTGGAAAAAATTATCCTAAACCAATTGTAATTCATGAAGAAGCAAGAGCAGCGGCTTTAAGTGCTTTTCAATCTTTAAAGAAAAAATAAACCCACTCTCTCTTACAAGAAGAGCAATTATATTTTTAAAGAATTTTATAAATGGGCTATATCTGCTACCCTCAATATGAACATAACCTGGTAATTCAAATTGTATTGAACTGTTATTTATTAAATTAAAGTCTGCAAGATAATGTGCAGTTTCTGGTCTGTATTTAAATTCCCCAGAGGTAAAATTTCAAAACCTAAAAAACAAATTACACAACTCGTAATGTTTCAAAGACATTATTTGAAATAACCAATTGGACTTTTTTTAAAGTGTCCACAATTGATTTCTGTTGACTGGTGTTTTTTGGAACATAAAACAAATTTGTTTTAACTTCTTTTTCAAGTGCCTTTGATTTTGTTAAAATTTTTAAATTTCTAATTACTGTTTGCCTTGGAATACCAGTCAATTCAGCAATGGTTGTTGGATTT
>CACGOY010000031.1:0-2652 GCA_902574735.1 uncultured Pelagibacteraceae bacterium | reverse complement strand
GTGTTTTTACAAATGACAACTTAAGTATGGAGAAAATATAAAATGGAAAAAACTAACGTAACTACATTTCCAAAAGAAAAGGTTGCAAAAGAAAATTCAACTATTGAAAATTCACTTTCACCGAGAGAAATTGTTTCAGAGTTAGATAGATTTGTTGTCGGACAGAACAAAGCAAAAAGAGCCGTAGCTATAGCATTAAGAAATAGATGGAGAAGACAGGCTTTATCTGGAGATATGAAAGATGAAGTTTTACCCAAAAATATACTTATGATTGGACCAACAGGAGTTGGTAAAACAGAAATTTCAAGAAGACTATCAAAGCTTGCTGAAGCACCTTGCGTAAAAGTTGAAGCGACAAGATTTACAGAAGTAGGTTACGTTGGAAGAGATGTTGAACAAATTGTAAGGGATTTGTTAGAAATCGCCATTTCAATGGAAAAGGTAAAAAAAAGAAAAGAAGTCCATGCACAAGCCCAAAAATTAGCTGAGGAAAGAGTTTTGGACGCACTAGTAGGTAACAAAGCAAGTGTTGCTACTAGAGAAAGCTTTAGAAAAAGGTTGAGAGATGGAGATTTAGATGACAATGAAATTGAAATCGCTGTTGCAGAAAGTAATCAAATGCCATCTTTCGAAATACCGGGAATGCCAGGTGCAAACGTTGGAATGATAAATATTTCAGATGTTTTAGGAAAATCTATGGGACAGAAACCAAAGAAGAAGAAAATGAGTGTAAAAGAATCTCACGAAATTTTAATCAATGAAGAGTCTGATAAGTTAATTGAGCAAGATAAAATTATTAAATCTGCAAAAAATTCAACAGAAAATAATGGTATCGTATTTTTAGATGAGATAGATAAAATCTCAGCTAGAACTGATCGTGTTGGAGGTGATGTTTCAAGAGAAGGAGTTCAAAGAGATCTATTACCTTTGATTGAAGGAACAACTGTGAGCACAAAATATGGTCCTATTAAAACTGATCATATATTATTTATTGCATCAGGAGCATTCCAATTAGCCAAACCATCTGACCTTTTACCGGAACTTCAAGGAAGACTTCCGATTAGAGTAGAGCTTGATGCGTTAAACAGCGATGATTTTAAAAGAATTTTGAAAGAACCAGATAACAGTTTGATAAAACAATACAAGGCACTTTTAAAAACTGAAAATGTAGACCTTGAATTCACAGACGACGGTATTGATACCATTGCTAATATTGCAAGTGAAGTAAATACAACCGTTGAAAATATTGGTGCAAGACGTCTTCATACCATTATCGAAAGAGTACTAGATGAGATTAGTTTTACAGCTACAGATAGAGCTGGTGAAAAAATAACAGTGGATTCTGAATATATTAAGAAAAATATTGGAGAATTGGTAAAAGATACCGATCTTTCAAAGTTTATTCTATAATTTCTTTTTTAAATAAATCTCAAAATTTCCTTTTGATGGACTGTCAACAGCTTGTTGATCAATTTTGATAATTTTTGACATTAGGTTAGGGCTATCTTTAATGTAGTTGGGCACCGAGTGCTTTAGTATACTTAGATCTTTAGATTGATATGGATCATCTAAATTTTTTGATCTAAGTCCCTTGCCAGTTATAATATTAATTTTTATTACATTTTGATCATAACAATCTTGGATAAATTCAGAAACTTTTTGATTTGCCTCCTCTAGAGTGAAACCATGAAGATCTATAACTTTCTCTCCAAGTCTGTTCTGGTGATCTAGAGTTTCTTTATCTTTATTGTCTAACTTTTCTGAGCTTTCTAAGAAATTTTGCCAGTCTTTTTTATCTTTATCTGAAAGTTTTTTTGTCAATTATGCTTGGGTGTCAATTAGTACCCAATTTGGATTTACAGATCTACTATCTTTGGAAAATTTCCAAATATCATGAACTTTTTTTATTTTCTCAGGATCTCCTGAAACTGTTTTGTTTTCTTTGTCCTTAATATGTGAAATGATTTCACTTACAAACTCTACGGTTACCTCTAACATATTTTTATTTTGTTCATGATTTTTAATTTCTGCGGAATTAATTCCTATAAAAGTAGTGTTAGAAGATAAGTTTTTTGACTTTCTGTCTTTTACTGCTTGATCAAATTGATCATAAACTTCTTTACCTAACAATGATTTGATATCTTTTAACTTTCCTTCTGAAAAACTTGTGACAATCGTTTCGTAAGCAATTTGCGCACCTTTTAAGAATTCTTTTTTAGCATTATCATCAAATGTATCAGCGTTTAACTTTACATCTGTTTTAACGACTGGCGCCTCATGAGGAAAGCTCTGGTTAATATCTTCTTCAAAGCCTGATTTTTTTCCTAAAATTCCTCTTAATCTTAGAAATATAAACCCTGCAATCATTGCAAGAAGTATAATATCGATATATTCAAAGCTATAACTCATATGATAATAATATTTACTATGTTGCCTAATTTCAACTGGCAATTTACATTATAGACAAATGAACTCAGTATTAATTCTTATATTGTCTATTCCATTAATCGAAATTTACCTATTTATTAAAATTGGATCATCAATTGGAGCATTTAATACAATTAGTCTAATTTTGCTGACAGCGATTGTAGGAGTTGCTTATGCAAGATACGAGGGATTTAACACCCTAAGGTCTGGTATGACCCAATTAGT
>CACGOY010000030.1:0-2725 GCA_902574735.1 uncultured Pelagibacteraceae bacterium | reverse complement strand
ATTAAATCTTATTTTGTTTCTGATTATCTTAATTATCTTTTTGGAGTGTGTTACTGGATATTGGTTATCCAATTTTTTAAACATTAAATGACCGGTCATGGTTATTTTAGATTTCTTTTTAGAAAAAACACTAAAATCATTTTTAAGCAAATAAGCTTGATTTTTATCAATAATTGGCAGCTGCAAATGACTATCTACCTTGGCTAGACCGTGTCCAGGTATATGCTTTGTTATTGTTGCAATTTTGTTTTTATGAAATTTATCAATACAAATATCACCAATTTTTGAAACAATTTTTTTATTTGAAGAAAAAGATCTATCACCTACAATTTGATGTAAATTTTTTCTTAATATATCTAAAACTGGAACTGTATTAACATTAATACCAAGAAGTCTTAATAAATATGAAATTTGTTTAACATAGACATCAAAATACAAATTAAATTTTTTTTTATCTTTTTTATAAAGATCTCCAAAATATTTATTTGTAAATACAGAATTATCTATAAATTTTCTTAATCGTGAAACTCTACCACCCTCTTCATCAATTAAAATTGGGAGAGTAGAATTTTGTAAAATATTTTTTAATGACTTTGTTAATAATTGGGTTTGTTTTATAGTTTTTATATTTCTCGAAAAAAGAATTATACCCCAGGGTCTATATTTACGTAAAAATTTTATTTCAGATTTAGATAGCTTGTAACCTTTAATGCCACATATAAATGATCTAGTATTCTTATTAATCATTATAGAGAAGTTCCCAAAATGAATATTTTTCTGTTTTTTTATTGTTTTTATATTCTACAAAATCGATAATGTTCTCAGTATCGCTTTTTAATATAATTAAATCTTTTGTAGAAATTTCTAATTTTTTATCAATTTGATTGAAAGATCTATATGACTTTTTTTTATTTTCATCTGAAAAGTAATATCTCACAGTAAAAAAAATAAAGAAAAAAATAACAATTAGAAATAAAAGATATTTAAATTCCTTAAACATTACATTTTTTGTGGAGTATCAACTCCTAGAATATTCATTCCAGTTTTAATTACATTTGCAATAGATTTTAAAAACACCAATTTTTCAATTTTTATAGTACCATCTTCTTCAATAAATCTTTTATGTTTATCATCTCTTCCCATATTCCAATACGAGTGAAATTCAGATGATAATTCATAAAGATAGACTGGTAGTCTATGAGGTTCTAATTTATTGCTTGCAATTTCTATACATTTCGGCCACTCAGATATTTTTCTAAAAATCTTAATTTCATCTTTAGAATATTTAAGTTCTTTTTTAATTAAAATTTCATCTTCTAAATTTCTACTTATATTTCTGAATACTGATGAAATTCTAGCATAACAATATTGAACATAATAAAGTGGATTGTCTTTAGATTTTTCTTTTACTTTGGTAAAATCGAAATCTAGTTCTGCATCATTGCTTCTATTAAGCATTATAAATCTAGTAGCATCTTTTCCAACTTCGCTTATTAAATCATCGACAGTTATATAATCACCTTTACGTTTTGACATTTTAAAAGGTTTGCCATCTTTTATTAATTTTACTAATTGGCTGACTTTGCAAATTAATTTATTTTTATCTCCTGATAATGCCTCCACAACTGAGGTAATTCTTTTTATATAACCTGCATGATCAGCTCCTAGAATATTGACTAAAATATCATAATTTCTATTAATTTTGTTATTATGGTATGCAACATCACCTGCAAAGTACGTCCATGTGCTGTCAGATTTTTGTAAAGCACGATCTTTGTCATCACCAAATTCTGTTGATTTAAATAATAATTGCTCCCTTTCTACCCAATTTTTTGTATCTCCCCCCTCTGGCGCTTTAATTTTTCCAGTATAAATATATTTTTTTGATTTTAGTTTTTCAATAACTTTTTCTACTTCTTTTTCTCGAACTAAATTTCTTTCACTAGCGAAGTTATCATGGTCAATTCCAAGTTTTTTAAGATTTTGCTTAATTAACTTTAAAGACTCATCTACAGATAAAATTGTTAATTCGCTTTTTATATTTTCATAATTTTCAAAATCGATATCTTTTTTTTGGTTTAAAATATTTGTTGCTATATCTATTAGATATTCCCCTGGATAAAGATCAGGATTATCAGATGGGAAATTTTCTTTAAATAAAATTTCACGAATTCTAAAATAAACAGACTTTGTAAAATATAATATTTGGTTTCCATGATCATTTACGTAATATTCCTTTGTAACAGTGTTATTATTAAATATTAATAAATTTGAGATAACATCACCTAGTATTGCTCCTCTGCAGTGACCTACATGTAAAGGCCCGGTTGGGTTGGCAGACACAAATTCAATTAAATATTTTTTATTTTCTCCGCTAGTAGATCCATAATTTTTTTGATTAATTATATTATTTAAAAACTCACCCCAAAAATTGTGATTAAATTTTATATTTATAAATCCTGGTTTAATTATTTCTATAGAGTCGATATTATCGTCATTTTCTTTAAGTAGCTTGCTAATTGTTTTGGCAATTTCCATGGGAGGAGCATTGTTGGGTTTTGATAACACCATGGCTACATTTGTTGATAAATCTCCATCAAATTTATTTGGTGGTATATCAACGTTTATACTAGATAATTTTTCTGGAAGTTTAAGTTGATTATCGTTAGATGCTTTTTGAATTAATTTTAATATTTTTGTTAAATAATCTGAAAAAATGTTCATT
>CACGOY010000029.1:0-3448 GCA_902574735.1 uncultured Pelagibacteraceae bacterium | reverse complement strand
TCAATAAATTTATTACTTATTTTATTGGAAAGGCCTTTTTTGATAATCCATCCTTTTTCTAAAAACTCACCAAATTTTTTTAGCGAAAACTCTTTATTTTTTAGTAAATAAAACAATTCTTCTGATTGATTTCTGATTTTAAGTAAATCAGGTTTGTTTTTTAATTCGTTTTTTTTTTGAATTTTCAAAACTTTTGATGCATCTCGATTGACACCAGTGTAGAAGGTATATAAATTTTCAAAGACTTTTTTTACATTATTAGAATTCTCATCTACTGGCATAATCGACACATTTCCATTGGCATAAAATTTATATAAATTAATACTCCCAAAAGCGGCAGCATAGTGATCTTGCTTTCCTATCGGTCTTTTTAAAATATCAATTTCTATTTTAGCTGCTTCCTCAGCTAATTTGTTTCTATTAACGACGACTCCCTTATAAGCATAAAGTGCATTTAATAAACCAACACAAAATGTACTTGAAGAACCTAGGCCAGATGAGCCCGGCGCGTCTGCTACTGTTGATATATAAATGTTATCATCAATTTCCAAATATTTTAAGCATGCTTTTATTATAGGATTTTTAATTTTTTCAATACTTTTTACTTGCTCGGTTTCAGAATAATTTAATCTTATTTTTTCAGGGTAAATTTCTGAATGAGATTTAACTGACACATAAATATACTTATTGATCGCAGAACTTAAAATAGATCCATACGAATTTGCTTTATAGAAAGAGGGTATATCAGTACCGCCGCCTGCAAAACTTATTCTTAATGGTGTTCTGGTTATTATCATTTTTCAACTTTTGTTTAAAAATTTATGAATTCCAAGATTAATATCTGTAAAATCAAAATTTTTAAAATGTTTTATTAATTTTTTGGTGCTTGCATAAAAATCTTGTTTGGCTTCATTAAGATTAATTTTTCTTAAATATGATTCTGAAATTTCATTATTTCCATTTATATGAAGATCAATTAACTTTAATAATTCATATATAGAGGTACTTTTTCCTGTACCAACGTTAAATGCTCCAGATATATAATTGTTTAAAATAAATTCTGATAATATCTTTGATACATCATCAATATAAATAAAATCATTTTTATTTGCTGGATAATTAATATTTATCTCTTTTTTTTGAATTAATTTTTCAGCTAGCATAGGTATGATTGAACTATTTTTTTGGCTAGGTCCGTAAACATAAAATAATCTTAACCAATTAAACAAAATTTTTTTATCATTTGCCATTTTTTTGGTCTCCTCAAAAATTTTTTGTTTATAAATTGAAAAAGGTTTTGAAGGTTTAATTAAATAATCCTCTCTGCATTCTCCAATTAAATTACCGTCATTATATTCCCAACAACTTCCAGTGCTTATAATTTTTTTACAATTAGTCTCATTAGCTATCAAATTAATTATTTTCATAGTGTTTTCATAATTTTTTTTTGAAAATTTTTCAGAATAATTTGGTATACCTTCCCATGCTAAGTGCAAAAAAACATCGGGATTAAACTCTTTTACTTCTTTAAAATTTTTCTCAATATTATTTAGATCAAATTCAAGATATAAATTTTTTTTTGTATTTGCTTGCAAATTTCTTCCAATAATCAAAATATAATGTTCACTATGGTTTTGATTAAAATATTTTAAAAAATTTTTTCCTATAAAACCTGATCCTCCAGATAACAATATTTTCATTAAATAAATTTAATAGTGTTGTCTTTGTTTGAAATCACTTTTATTTTTTTAGGCCAATCAAAGTTAAACTTTGGGTCATTAAATCTAATACTTCTCTCAAAGCCAGAATTGTAATATTGAGAATGAAAGTAGAGTACCCAAGTTTTTTTTTTTAAGGTTAGATATGCATTTGCGCAACCTTTTGGCACAAGTAATCCAAGTCTATTTTTTTCACTTAATCGAAATGATTTCCATTTCATAAATGTTTTAGATTTTTCTCTCATATCTATTACAATATTATGCACTTCACCTTGTAAACATGTAATAATTTTATCTTCACCGTGTGGAAATTTTTGATAATGAAAACCTCTTAAGGTTTGATTATTTATATTTTCTGAGATGTTTGATTGTTTAATTTTAAATTTTATTTTTTTAAGTTGAAGCTCATTGTAACAATAAATTCTTCTAAATAGTCCTCTTTTGTCAATAAATGGATCGGGCTTAATAAGAATAAGACCCTTTATTTTTTGTTTTATAAATTTCACAAATTATAAGATTTTAGGTGTTGTGGGAAAAGGAATAATAAAATTTCCTTGATAACCAGCTGATTTACATTCTTTAATAATTTCATCTTTAAAATTCCAGGCGAGTATAAATATAGCATCAGGGTTTAGTTTTAATCCACTTTCAAAGTCTACAATTTTTATATTTGTGCCAGGAGAATAAAGATTTTGTTTCATTGAATTATTATCAATAATAAATTCTAAATTATTTTGGTTAAAACCACAAAAATTTAAAAATGTTTGACTTCTTGCTGAAGAACCAAAACCAATAATTTTTTTTTCAGAAAAACTTGTAATTATTTTTTTCATTTCATTTTTGTGTTGTTCAACTTTATTTGCAAATTTTATCCAGGAACCAACTTCATTTACTTTTGAAGTTTCTTCATTAACAATTGCTAATTCTAAATTCTTAGATTTTGAGCGTTTTCTCTTAGAAAAATAGACAACAAATGAACCTCCACTAATAGGGCTTCTTTTAATTTCAAAAGGAAAAAGATTAAATTTGTTCAATAAATAAGTAATTGATTTTAAGGTAAAGTAACACAGATGCTCATGGTAAACTGAATCATAATGTAGCTCATTGAATATAATGTTAGCATCATGAATTTCAAAAATTCCTATTCCATTGTCATCAAGCATATGTTCAACGCCTGATACTACACTATTTAATTCACTTACATGTGGAATAACATTTCTTGCAAAAACTAATTTGGCTTTACCATGTTTCTTAGCTAAGCTTTGCGCTAAATCATTGCTCCAATAATCATTCACTGTAGGTATATTATTTTTATTTGCTAATTCACATATATTTTTTGCTGGATCTACACCAAAAACTTTTTTAAAACCATTCGTTATGAATGGCTTTAGAAATGTGCCATCATTTGATGCTATTTCAATAATTAAGTCATTTGATTTTTCAAATTTTACACTTTTTACCACTTCATTATAAAATATATTTGAATAAATCTTTGCAGTTGACGATGTGGCAGTAACCCATACATAACTATCGAATAAAATTTCTTTTTTTATCGTTTCATTTAATTGTAACAAGGATGATTTTTCACAAAACGACAAAGTTAACGGGTATTTATTTTCATTTTCAAACTGCTTTTTTTTAAGTGAATTTGCTAAAGGTTGTAAACCGAGATCTAAGACTTTTGTTAAACTTTTTGACTGAGAAATTCTACAATTATTTATTATTTGATA
>CACGOY010000028.1:0-4858 GCA_902574735.1 uncultured Pelagibacteraceae bacterium | reverse complement strand
TACAGCAAGAAAAATCCTTAAATTTATTTTATTGTGTTTATAATTTTTATATAAAACAAAAAAAAAATAATAAAATATGTCCAAGAAAAATAGACTCCATCACAGAGGAAATTTATAAAAGGGCAGTAATACCTTTTTATATTTTAATTCTATCTCTCATATCCTCCAGTCTATTAATTAAACCTAAATCAAATAAATATTTAAAATATTATAAAAGTTTTATTTTTTTTGTTGGTTTTTTATTTATCATATTCTCTCAAATAGGGTCAAAGTTTATCACACAAAATTTAACAAATGATTTGCTTGTTTTATTTGCTCCTATAATTTTTGTTGCCGTATTTTATTTTACAATTCTTTTTAAAACTAATTTTAAATTAAAATATTTATAATGTTTAAAAAATATCAATTATATATATCAATAATTTTTATAAAAAATTTATTTTTAATATCTTTAGTTTTTTTAGGTTTAAGTTTTATTTTAAATTTTTTTGAGGAATTAAAGTTTTTTGAAAACTATGATGTTGGTATCAAATATCCAATATTATTAACCTTTCTAAATTCACCGTCTATACTATTCGAACTTTTTCCATTTATTTTTTTAATCGCAGTAAAATTTTTTTATATTCATTTAAATGAGAGAAATGAAATAGAAATATTTAAAAATCATGGAATTGATAATTTAAAAGTTTTATCTTTATTATCATTTAGTACAATGATTTGTGGGGTATTTATATTATTAATTTTTTACACTTTCTCTTCAAATTTAAAAAATCATTATTTAAACTTAAAAAATAAATTTTCATCTGAAAATGAATATCTTGCGGTAGTAAATGAAAATGGCCTTTGGATTAAAGAGGAAATTGATGGTTCATCAAATATAATTCATGCAAGAAAATTTAACAAAAATAACATCGAAGATATAACAATAACTCAGACTATTGCGGCTAGTGATAACATAAATATTATCACTGCAAAAAATGCAGATATTTCAAGTAAAACTTGGTCTTTAAATGAGGTAAAAATAGTAGACAAATTATCGGGTAGCAATAAATATGATAATATTAAATACTTATCCTCATTTGATGGAGAAATAATTTCAAATTTATTTTCAAATCTTAATTCATTAAATATTTATCAATTAAATTTATTATTATCTAATTATTCAAAAATTGGTTATTCAACAACAGATGTAAATGTGCACCTAAATAAACTATATAGTCTACCTATATTCTATTTATTAATGACTACTTTAGGATTATTAATAATGATGAAATTTACATTTATAAAAACTAAATTTTTTACAATTATTGTGGGTGTATTTGTATCTGTATTTGTTTATTATATTAATTATTTTTCAAGCTTATTTGGTTCAAATGAGACCATTCCAATAATTTTATCTATTTGGTTGCCACATTTAATTTTATTTCTTATTTGTATTTTAGGAGGGATTAGAATAAATGAAAACTAAATTTTTTTTATGTTCTATTTTTTGTCTCTTATTAAATTTTAATCTATCTGCTGAAGATGTTGAAATTTATTCCGATAATATAAAAATTTTAGATGATAATAACATTATCAAGTCTACTAATACAATAGCGAGTATAAAGAAAAAAAAATTATTCCTAGAGGGAAAAAGTTCTATCTATGATAAGAGTAAACAAGAAATTACTTTAACTGGAGATGCAATATTTATAGATAAGTTAAAAAATTTAAAAATAAATGCTGAAGAAGCTATCTACGATAAAAAAATTGACACACTCATAACTAAGGGAATAACAAAAATTAATATAGAAGATAAATATGAAATTTTATCAAAAAATATGTATTACGATAGAACCTCACAAAATATATTCTCAAATAATGAGACCACAATTAATGATAGTTTGGGTAATATATATAATATTCAAGATACTTTTAAATTTAATTTAACTACTGAAGTTATATCATCAAAAAAAGTAAATATTTTAGATAACAAAAATAATTTATATTTCTTTGAAAACTCTAAAATCGATTTAATAAACAAAGAAATAGTTGGAAAAGAAATTAAAATAGAATTTGTAGATAATTTTTTTGGTAATTCAAATAATGATCCAGTATTAAAAGGTAAATCAGCGATTTCAAATTATAAAGAAACCAAAATTTATAAAACTGTTTTTACCACTTGTAATACCGAGAATAAAATTTGTCCAGGCTGGGAGCTTGAAACAGAAGAATTTACTCACGATAAAATCAAAAGAACATTCAATTACAAAAATTCTTGGCTTAAAATATTTGGAAAAGAAATTTTTTATTTCCCTTTCTTTAGCCACCCAGATCCATCGGTCAAAAGAAAGTCTGGATTTTTACCAGCCACATATGGAAGTTCAAATAATTATGGAAGTTGGATTAACATTCCATACTATAGAGCAATTGATATAGATAAAGACTTCACATTCAAACCAAGATTGTATCTTGACGATAAATTTATATTACAATCTGAATATAGGCAGGCTTTTGAAAATTCAAATTTAATAGCTGATTTTAGTTATAATAATGATGGAAAAAACACTAATTCACACTTTTATACAAAATCAAATGGGAAAACAAAACAAGGGACTGACTATGAATTTAATTATGAAAGTGTATCCAATGATGAATATTTAAAATTGCACAATTTATCAAATTCTTCAGATATTATAAATAATGAAAGCTTATTAACATCAAAATTAAGTTTTAAAAAAAAAATTGATGAAAACACATCTTTTAATAATAATTTTTTCATTTATGAAGATTTATCAATTAGAGATAGTGATCGTTTTCGTTATGTATTTCCAGATTTTAATTTTAATAAAAAAATAAATATTGACAAAAATTACAATGGTAATTTTTATTTTAATAGTTCTGGCTATCAACAAAATTACAATACCAATAATTATCAAGCTGTGATAACTAATGATTTTCTATTTAATTCAAATAATTTTATTTCAACAAATGGTATTAAAAGTAATTATCAATTTTTAATTAAACAAGATAATTCTTTTACCAGTACTCCAATTGACGATATCGATACTAATGATTTATATCAAACTATCTTATTTAAATCTGAATTACCTTTAATAAAAAGAACAGATAAATTAAACACTTATTTAAAGCCAATTTTAGTGACTAGATACAGCCCAAATAATTCAAAGAATATATCAAATAAGGATTTGAGATTAACTTATGATAATATATTTTCTTTAAATAGAATTAGCTCGAAAAGAAATATAGAAGAAGGTGGATCTATTTCACTTGGTATTGAATATGATATTGATGATAAACAAAACAATAAAATTTTAAATTTTAAAATAGCAAATTCAATAAGCGATAAAAGAAAAAGTAATTTGCCAACGAAAAGTAAGCTTAACGAAAAAAGATCTGATATCGTAGGCAAGCTAGATTTTCAAGCTACGCAAATATTAGATATTAATTATAATTTTTCTTATGATAGAGATCTTAAAAATTCAAATTATCAGTCTGTTTCAACTAATTTTGACTTTAACAACTTTCAAACTGCATTTAGTTACTTATCTAAAGATAATGAAATAGGAAATACAGAAACTGTAAGCAATACTTCAAGTTATAATTTTAATGACGAAAATAAAATAAGTTTCGACGCTACAAAAAATTTAAAAACAGATTTTACTGAATATTATAACCTTTCTTATCAATATCAAACTGACTGCTTAATTGCATCAGTGAAATATACTAAGAAATTCTATAAAGATAACAGTATAATACCTGATAAAAGTTTATTGTTCTATATAAGATTTATTCCATTTGCAGAATTAAGACCACAAGCTACAGATTTTAAATAATGTTATCGAAAAAAATATATAATTTTTTTTTGATTTTAACTTTTATTTTAATTTCAATAAATATATATGCAAAGGAGATTAGAATAATTAGTAAAATTAATAACGAAATTATTACTAATATTGATTTAGAAAATCAGATTAAATATTTACTAATTACAAACAGTAACCTAAAAGATTTAAATAAAAAAGATTTAATTGAATTATCAAAAAATTCATTGATTAATGAAATATTAAAAAAGAAAGAAATTGATAAGTTTCTTAGCATTAACGAAAAATCTAATCTTGGAGAGAAAATGGTTAAACAAAACTATATGAGTTTAGGTTTTGACAATAAATCAGATTATGAATCTTTTTTAGAAAGAAAAGGAATAAGTTTGGAGTTGGTTAAAAGTAAACTTGTTATTGAAAAACTTTGGAACACACTCATTTATGAAAAATTTAAAGAAAAAGTCAAAATTAATGAAAATCAAATTAAGAAAAAAATAAAAATATATAAAAATCAACAAAAGAAACTTTATGAATTTAATGTATCAGAAATATTATTTACTTTTGATGTAAGTTTTAATGAAGTAAATGAATTTATAAAAAAGTATGGTTTCAAGAGCGCTGCGGTAAAGTTTAGTATTTCAGATACATCATCAAAAGGAGGTGAAATTGGATGGGTTAAACTGACTAATTTATCGCAAGAATTTCAAGAAAAAATATATTCTTTAAAAATTGGTGAGCATACAGAACCCATTAAAATTCCAAGTGGAAATTTAATACTTAAATTGAACTCAAAAAAAGAAATTAAGGATCAATTTGATTTGGATAAAGAGACAAAAAAACAAATCATTTTTGAACAAAATAGACAGCTTAATAGTTTTTCCTTAAACTATTTTAATAAGCTTAAACAAAATGCTATTATAAATGAGTATTAAAAATCTTTTAATTGTTACTGCGGAGCCAAAAAGTGTTTTCTTAGAAATATTGTTTAAATACCTAAATTCAAATAATAAATTTATAAAAAAAAAGAGATTGGT
>CACGOY010000027.1:0-6070 GCA_902574735.1 uncultured Pelagibacteraceae bacterium | reverse complement strand
TCCTAATAATGTGGATGAGTTATTTACAAAATAATTAAAATTTTTTTTTGGGTATTTGGTTTTAATTTCACTAAAACTACAAAATTTTTTTATTTTAAGTAAATAATACGATTTCCAGAATATCTGCGAAATTTTATATCTTCTTAAAATATAAAATAACTTTAACATTAATATTTTTTAATAATATTAAAAATTCTATTTGATGTTTTTCCATCCCACAAAGGAATTCCTCTATATTGTTTCCATTTGTTATTTTCTATCTTCCAAATATTTTTCCAAATCTGACTTTTTTCAGCTTTACAGAGCAAATTTGTTCCGTGAGTAATCGTTTCTGGTCTTTCTGTATTTTTTCTAATAGTTATACAGGGTACATTCATTACACTGGCTTCTTCTGTGATACCACCAGAATCAGTTAAAACTAATTTGGATTTTTGTACTAGACTTAAAAAATCTAAATATCCCATAGGATCAATAAATTTAATATTCTTAAATTTATTTTTGTTTATTCTTTTTTGTATCCTTGGATGAGTTGGAAAAATTACGGTATACTTTTTAGATATATCTAAAAGTATACTAAGTATTTTTTTTAAGTTTTTTTGATTATCAGTATTCTCAGGTCTATGGATAGTTACAACTAAAAATTTTTCATCTTTTCTTATAAAATTTAATTCCTTATTTTTTTTATTTTTTGTTATTAAACTTTTAAATTCAAAAAGTGTATCTATCATTGTATTGCCTACTAAAAATATTTTTTTACTTGAAATTCCTTCTTCTAATAAATTTTGCCGAGCTTTTTTTGATGTTACAAATAGAAAATCAGAAATTTGGTCAGTTAAAATTCTATTTATTTCCTCTGGCATAGATTTATCATTAGATCTTAAACCTGCCTCTATGTGTGCAATCTTAATATTATTTCTTGAAGCAATTAATGAGCAAGCTAAAGTTGAATTAACATCGCCGACAACCACAACAAGATTTGGTTTATTTATATTTATTAAACTTTCATACTTCATCATTATTTTTCCAATTTGATAAGCATGTGTTTTTTCTTTAACTTTAAGATTCACATCGGGTTTTTT
Organism: uncultured Pelagibacteraceae bacterium; assembly: GCA_902574735.1. Taxonomy (GTDB): domain Bacteria; phylum Pseudomonadota; class Alphaproteobacteria; order Pelagibacterales; family Pelagibacteraceae; genus Pelagibacter. The sequence goes on along the minus strand of CACGOY010000027.1, from coordinate 4,991 downwards.
TATTTTGAGTTGCTTAAAAAAAACATCTGACATATTTAAATTATAATGTTGTCCTGTATGAACTAATCTAAAATTTTTATTTTTTTTTTTAAAAATTTTTATTAATTTATATATTTTGATAAAATTAGGTCTTGCACCAACAATTATATCGACAAATTTTTTATTATGATAATTCAACACAAATTTTGCTAACTGATATAATATCTTCAAAAGATATTAAATTATTTTGATTTTTTTTTATACTGTCCTTAAATTGTTTTACCATTTCGTTCAAACCCTTATCTTGGTTCCAAAAGTTCATACTTTTAAAATTTTTGACTCCATATGCACTCATTTTTTTAAAATTATCAATTTCAAAGACTGAACCATCAGAAAATACTGTAAGTTTTTCTTTTGGGAACGCTTTATTTCCGTCAGATAAGTAATTGATAACTCCAGTTGAATTATCTTCAAATTCTAAAAAGATTGAATAGTTATTATTAATATTAGTGATTGGTTTTTTGTCATAATTTATTATTTTTGTGCCAGATAAAAAAGTTAACAAATCGATGAAATGGCACACTTCACCTATTAATCTTCCTCCACCTATTTTCTTATCTAATGTCCAATGGCCTTCATCAAGTTTTCCAGCATTTATTGTATAAACAAAATTTTTATTCTTTTTATTATTTTTTAATAAAGATTTTAACTTAACTATATGAGGAGAGAATCTCCTGTTAAAACCAACTACAAATTTTATTTCTTCAGTTTTATACTCTTTTGTATTTAAATAAATTTTTTCAATTTCATTGATTTCCCTAGAATTTATAGCCATTGGTTTTTCTACAAAAATATTTTTTTTGTATTTCATCGCTTGAATTATATATTTGGCGTGCGTGTCATGTTTCGTTGTAATAACAACAATGTTATTGTCTAAACTGCCTATTGTTTCATTAGCATTTGTTGAATTTTTTTGAAAACTAAATTTATTTTTTGCTAATTGACCTGATATACCTGTTTTTGACACCACATCTACTAAATTAAATTTATTTTTTTTAAATATGGGTATCAAAAAATTCCTAGAATAATTTCCACAACCAATAAAACTTGTATTTAAATTATCAAATTTATTATCTACTTTTTCTCTTTTTAGATTAATTGGAGTTTTTTGTGCAGCTTGTATGCTATCTTGAGCAGAATCATATTCAAACAATACTCCTAAATAACTTTTGTCTTTTAAAATATCCTCATAAGCGCTTTTAAAATCATCAATCCTATACTTCTTGCTTATTAAATCTCTAAATATAATTTTATTTTTATTTAATAAATTTAATATTGATTGAAAATTTCTATTTTCTGTCCATCTAACGTATTCCAAAGGATAATCGTAATTTTTTTTTTCATATTTGAAATCATATCTTCCTGGGCCATATGATCTTGAAACACCAAATGATAATTCTTTTTTAAAAAAATCATTATAAGAAATATTTATTGCTGTTTTTCCAACAGATATAATTTTGCCTTTATTTCTTACTAAATCGGTTGCAAGCTCTATGGGAGTGTTGCTCTCTGTGGAGGCAGAAATAATTACACCATCAACCTTGTTTAGATATCTATTTTCAATCGCACTTTTTATATTGTCATCTACAATAATAGCATCCAAACCCAGTTTTTTGGACCTGGTTATTCTCTCAACATCATTATCAATCAATGTAACATTGCACCCTGAAGTTTCTAACAATTTTCCACATATGATTCCAACTAGTCCTGCGCCAATTACACAATAATTTTCAGATATTTCTGGTTTAATACTTCTAACTGCTTGTAGAGAAATTGAAGCCAATACTGTAAATACAGCATCATCATCATTTACTTCATTATCTACTTTACATGTTAAATTTTTTTTTGATACTACAAACTCAGCATGTGGACTATTGCTTATTACACGATCTCCAATTTTAAAATCAATTACATCTTTCCCTAAATCTATAATTTCACCTATATTGCAATATCCAAGTTGCATGGGTTCCTCCAATTTATTTTTTACGCTTCTATAAGTTGGAATTAGTCCATCATTTTTGATTTTATCCATTACCATTTTAAATTTCTCTGGCTGTCCTCTTGCTTTTTCCAGATAATTTTGTTTTCCAAAATTTATCAACATCTTCTCAGTTCCAGAGGATATTAAACTTTGTTTTGTTCTTATTAAAATCTCATCGTTATTTATATTTGGGATTGGTATATCTTGAACATAAATTTCTCCCGACCTGATATTTAATAAAAGTTGTTTCATAATTTTAATTAAGATTTTTCAAAAATTTTTTTTTTTTCTTCATCATTTGGGTAATTAATTAATACTGCATTAAATTTTCCTTTTAATACAAAAGTAGTTCCAGCACAAATACCAATGTTGGGAAATTTTGTTAATATTTTAAAATCTTCAATTGTAGAAGCTCCTCCAACAAATGATGAAGGTACATCTAAGAATTTATAAATTTTTTCTATAAATTCATAATCATAACCAAGTCTTGTTCCATCAAGATCAACAAAGTTAAATAGAAACTCGCCAGCACCTGATTTTTGACATTTCGCAAGAAATTCAAATAGATCGACATTAATTTTTACTAGACCATTTTTTACAAAAATTTCATATTTGTTTTCTTTATTTTTTTTTAAATCAATAGAAACTACAACACTTTGACTTCCATAAATTCTACTTGCACTTGATAATATTTCTAAATTTTCAAATATTACACTATTTAAGCCAACTTTTTCTACGCCAGACTGAATAAGTAGCTTAAAATCATCTATACTTTTAACCCCACCTACATAACATAAAGGCATAAAACACTGTTCACTAATCTTTCTTATTAATTCGAAATTTGGTCTTAATTTTTTTTTTGTGGCATCAATATCGGCTATAACTAGTTCATCAACTTTTTTTTCATTAAAAATTCTTATTGCATTAAGGGGATCTCCTATATAACGTTCGTTCTTGAAGTTAACTGTTTTGACCAGATAGTCTCTTTTTAACAAAAGAAAGGGTATGATTCTTGATCTAAGCATTAAAAAATTTGAGTAAAATTTTCAATTATTTTTCTTCCAAGCTCATGACTTTTTTCTGGATGAAATTGAATACCGTAAATTTTTCCTCTATTAACTATGACTGGAAAATTATTTGAATAAAATGTTGTTGCAACAATATCTTCCTCATTTGATGACTCAAAATAATATGAATGTAAAAAATAAAATTCATTTTTTTCAGATATTTTATTTAAAATTTTATTTTCTTTAATTTTTATAATTCTATTCCACCCCATATGTGGTAGTTTTTGGTCATTATTTGTTTTAACTTTTTTTATTTTTCCATCAATCAAGTTTAATCCTTTTTCCACTCCTTCTGCACTACTGCTACCTAAAATTTGCATTCCTACACAAATACCTAAAAGTGGTTTTTTTTTCTCTAAAACTTGAAATTTTATAGTTTTCTCAAAATTTTTACTTCTAATTTTTTGCATTGCATTATCAAATGCTCCAACACCTGGTAAAATAAAATGTGAGCAGTCATCAAAATCAGATAAATTTTTTACCAACTTTGAGTCAACATTCAAATCTCTAATTATATTCGTAAAAGAGTTTATATTTCCTAATCCATAATCAAGTATTCCAATCATCTTTTTCCACCTAATTCTAATCCTAAAAATTTACTTACAATTGATCCAATTTCATAAATATAACTTGAGTTTTTGTAATCTTTATAAGTTTTTTTTGGAGCTTCAAAAAAAGTATTTAAATCTTTTTCGGAAATCTCTAATTTATCACAAATAAATTTTATATCTAAATGAATAGTTTTTTCATCGTATGGTTTTTTTTTTAATACTTCTAGTGCTTCATCTCTACTTATTTGATCTGTCAAAATTAAACTCGAAAGTTGAACTTTTCTAGTGTCAAAACCAAATCTCTCATATAACCAATATTTTTCATAAAATTGTGTGAACCTAGACTCAAAGTGTTTTTGAGCATAAGGTTGCCAACCATAAATATTTTTTAATTCCTCTACTGCATCTTTTTTATTGTAATTTATATAATCAAGTGGCTTAATAACTTTTATGTTTTTTATGTAAGGCAAATATACTTTATGCCAAAGAACAGATGTTAAAGGAAATGTTAAAAGTTTTTCATTTCCAAATTTTTTATGTATGTCTATAAGTTGTGTGTTGTCAGATTGATAGTACATCCATTCTTTTGGATTTCTAACACATTCTGTGGATAAGTTTGCTCCCGTGAGAATATAATTTATCTTATATTTATTAGCAAATCTATACATAGTTGCAAAAAATGCATGGTCTTGTGGAGTGTCAATATGTGGAACTCCAGATTTAAAAAAAGATATTTGTAAATCTTTCATTTCTTTCCAATTAATAACTTCAGTAAATAATTCTAATTTTAATTTTTCAACTAATCTTTGTATATTGTTTGATGATATTTGTGAGTTCCATCCAGCATCCACGTGAAATACTAATGGACTTAAATTATATTCTGACACAATTTTATGTAATAGATAAGAACTATCAATCCCACCACTAAGACCCAAAATACAATCAAATTCTGATTTTTTTTTATCAAGTTTTATATTGTCAGTAATTTTTTTTAACTTATTTGATGTTAATTTTTCCCATTGTTTTTTTGTTTTATTCAAAAAATTAACACAGTGATCACAAAAACCATTTATATCAAAAACAATTTTTGAGTCTGTAGTGTCCATTACACAATTGCTACATATAGTTCTATTTTTCATTTGCTAACAAGTGATACAAAATTCCTATTATTTTTTTATTCCTTAATTTATCGTCAAAAAAATGTTTGTTTTTTTGTACAAAGTTTTTTGACTTAAATATATATTTTGCTTTTTTATTTATTATTTTAACTATTAAATCAGCAGCACTATCCACATCTTGATGTCTATAATAAAAACATAAATTAGGGTGTAATTTTTTGATAAAATCTAAATT
>CACGOY010000026.1:0-6322 GCA_902574735.1 uncultured Pelagibacteraceae bacterium | reverse complement strand
ATTAGTTGGTCCAACAAATTGCCAACTAACAGGATTTGAATTTTTTTTTCCTTGAGCATTATTAAAATTGTCAACAAGTGCAAGAGCTCTAACATCTTGTCCTGAAGTCGAAAGTGTACCGTTGTTTGTAAATGTGTCTACGGTAGAGAAAAAACTCATGACATACACACCTCCTGTATTAATAAACGATCCATTATTAGTAATGTTTGATATTCGTGCAAAGCCTTTAACAACATTGTCATTAGTAGTAATTGTTCCATTATTTAAGAGTTCTCCATTGGTAGCAAAAAAACCAGCTACCCCGGTCATAGTAATACCGCTGTTAACAGTCAAAGTATCATTAGCACCAAATGCATTATAATTTCCAGTGCAATCTGATGAAATAACCGTGTCGGTATTTCCAGATGTATTAACACATCCAAAAGCTACATTAATTTTTAAAATTATAAAAATAATTGAAAATAATAGTATTTGATAAAAAAATGTAAAATTTAATAGTGAAGAGTATTTTAGAAAACTTAAATTTTTCATCTTAAATATAAATCTTTGAAAATTAAAAAATTTAAATTTTTTAATAATAACTATTTTTTATAAAATTTTAATGAATAAAAAAACAAAAAATACTATATTCAGTATTATTTAGGTAAAAAATTATAAGCCTTACCAAAGTTTTTTATGTGACAATTTTAACTTGTTGGTATTATCTAGAATAATATTCAATTACAAGGTTTGGTTCCATCACAACGGGGTATGGAACTTCTTCAAAGGCTGGAATTCTAACAAATTTTACTTTTTTATTTTTTTCATCCAGTTGAAGATATTCTGGTACTTCTCTTTCTTTGTTAGCAAGTGCAATATCTATTAAAGCTAGTGTTTTTGATTTATCTCTAATTTCAATAGTATCTTCTTCTTTAACTTGAAAACTTGCAATATTAACTTTTTTTCCATTAACTCTAACATGACCATGATTAATTAATTGTCTTGATGAAAAAATAGTATTTGATAATTTTGATCTGTAAATAACTGCATCCAATCTTCTCTCTAATAACCCTATTAAATTTTCAGCTGTGTCACCTTTTTTCATTATTGCTTTTTTGTACATATTTCTGAACTGTCTTTCATTCATATTACCGTAATAAGACTTTAATTTTTGTTTTGCTTGAAGCTGAATTCCATAGTCAGAAGGTTTTGCTGACTTTGTTTGTCCGTGTTGTCCTGGAGGGTAAGCTCTCGTATTAAATGGGCTCTTTGGTCTTCCCCATAGGTTAACTTTTAATCTTCTATCAACTTTATGTTTAGAGTTTAATCTTTTTGTCATTGAGTAATGGGCTTTATAAGCAGATGTTAGGTTTTGTCAATCAACCTTTTTTGGTCAAACCAGCAAATACACTTGATAAAATGCGAGTTTCTTTTTCTGATAAGTTCATTTTATAAAAAATACTTCTTAAATTTTCTAACATAATTGGTTTTTTTTCTGGAGGATTAAAAAAATTCTTTTGCTCTAGATTATTAATACACAAAGAAAGCATGCTTTGAATATCCTTTTTTGATGCAGGTTTAATTTTTTTTGATTTTTCAAACTTGTGTTTCTTATTTGAAATAAGACTGCTTATTATTTGTGCAACTATAATCAGACTGTGTGATAAATTTAACGATCTAAAATTTTTGTTACTTGGAATTTGCAAAGTATAATCCGCATAACTTACCTCTTCATTTGATAAACCTGATGCCTCAGAACCAAATAAGAAACCAACTTTTTTAGTGTAATCTACTTTGTCTAAGTCAGAAATAGATATGTGTTTAATGTTTTTATTTCTAAATCTTGCAGATGTTGCAACCAAAATATCAATTTTTTTGAGTGATTTTTCAATATGATTAAATACTTTTGCGCTCTTTATAATATCCTTTGCTCCAACAGAAGTTGCAACAATTTTGTCATTTGGAAAAATTGGTTTTGGATCAATTAATAATAATTTTTGAAAATTAAAATTTTTAAGAGCTCTAGCGCATGCACCTATATTTTCAGATAATTGTGGCTTATGTAAAATAAAAGAAATATTTTTAAAAGACATCAAGTGCTAGCTGGAGCATTATCTTTAAATAATTTGTAATCTAAGCTATCGACTAAAGCTTTGAAAGAAGCATCAATAATGTTTGGAGAAACTCCAATTGTAAACCAATTTCCATGTTTTGAGTCTGCACTTTCTATTGAAACTCTAGTGACTGCACCAGTACCAGTATTTAAAATTCTAACTTTATAATCAACTAATTTTAAATCCTTTAGATATTCTGAATATTTTTCTAGTTTATTTACATTTTTTCTAATGGCGTTATCCAGTGCATTAACAGGACCGTTTCCTTCACCTTCACAAAGTATTTCATGTCCATCAACTTCAAGTTTAGCTTTTGCAAATGAAATTACTTCTCCAGTTGAGTCTTTTTTGACTGACACATCGTATTCATTTATTGAAATATATCTTGGAATATCTCCCATCAGTCTACGTGCTAGTAATTCAAAAGATGCATCAGCACCGTCATAACTATATCCAATAAACTCTCTATCTTTTACCTCGTGTAAAAGTTTTTTAATTTTTGGATCATCTTTTTTAATATCAATACCAATAGCATTTAATCTAGACATAATATTAGATTGTCCTGATTGATCAGAAACAACAATGTTTCTTACATTCCCTACATTTTCAGGGTTAATATGTTCATAAGTTTTTGGATCTTTTTGAACAGCAGATACATGCATTCCACCTTTGTGAGAAAATGCAGATGCGCCTACATAAGGTAAATGTTTGTTTGGTTTTCTATTTAATATTTCATCTAATAATCTTGAACACTGAGTTAAATTTTTGATATTTTCTGGTTTAATACTTATTTCGTAGTTATTTGAAAAATCCTTCTTAAAGAAAAAAGTTGGGATTAAAGACATAAGGTTTGCATTCCCACATCTCTCCCCTAACCCATTTATTGTACCTTGTACTTGTCTTACACCTGCTTGAACAGCTACTAAACTATTTGCAACTGCATTTTCAGTATCATTATGTGCATGAATACCTAAATTTTTTCCTGGTATATGTTTTGTAACATCTTCAACAATTTTAGATATTTCATGAGGTAAAGTTCCACCGTTTGTATCGCAAAGAACAATCCATCTTGCACCATTATCATATGCAGACTTTAAGCATGATAAAGCATATTCAGAATTTGATTTATAACCGTCGAAAAAGTGCTCTGCATCAAACATAAATTCTTTACCAGAGCTCACAATATGCTTTGCGCTTTCACAAATGTTTTCTAAATTCTGCTCATTTGAAATACCTAAAGCGACATCAACATGAAAATCCCATGCCTTGCCAAACAAACAAACTGATGAACTTTTAGAATTTATTAATGACGATAACATTGGGTCGTTATTTGCACTATGCTCTGATTTTTTAGTCATGCCAAATGCAGTAAGATTTGCATTTTTAAAATTTTGGTCTTTATTAAAAAATTCTGTATCAGTTGGGTTAGCTCCTGGCCATCCGCCTTCAATATAATCCACTCCTAAATGATCTAAAGATTTTGCAATCTTTTCCTTCTCATTTAATGAAAAGTCTACTCCTTGGGTTTGGGCTCCATCTCTTAATGTAGTATCAAATATATAGATTTTTTCCTTACTCATTTTAATTTCCACGAGGTTGTATCATCTTTATCTTCAATTAAAATACCCTTATCTAAAAGATCCTGTCTAATTTTATCAGCCAATTCATAATTTTTGTCAGATCTTGCTTTGTTTCTTTCTTCAATTTTAGATCTAATTTCATCCTCAGATATATTTATCGAATTTTTTTTGTAACTCATCCATTCCTCTTTAGTATCTGTTAAAAGACCAATAAAATTACAAGCTTGTACAAAAATGTTTTTGTCCTCGTCTGTTCCAGAAGACGCTTTAGAGTATAAAGAGTGTAAATTTGCAATATAACCCGGTGTGTTTAAGTCGTCATATAAAGGAGATAAGATATCGTCAGGGACTGTAATTTTTTCCTTAACTACAATATATGCAGAGTACCATTTTGTTAAAATCTTTTCACACTCTGATATTAACTTGTCATTCCAATCAAGCCCTTGTCTATAATGACTAGTAATTAATGCTAATCTTAAAACTTGACCATTGTATTTTGTTTTAAAGTCTTTTATTTTCAAAATATTACCCTGAGATTTAGCCATTTTTTCATTTGATAAAGTAATAAATCCATTATGAACCCAATAATTTGCGAACGATTTAGTTCCATTTGCACATCTAGATTGTGCTATTTCATTTTCATGGTGTGGAAATATTAAATCTCTGCCACCCCCATGAATATCAAATTCATCACCTAAGTATCTTTTTGACATTGCTGAACACTCTAAATGCCAGCCAGGTCTACCTTTTCCCCAAGGGGATTCCCATGATGGTTCATCAGCTGTAGATGGTTTCCATAATACAAAATCTTCAGGATTTTTCTTGAATTCAGACACCTCAACTCTTGAGCCTGCAATTAATTCATCTAATTTTTTGTTTGAAAGTTTTCCATAATCCTCAAATTTATTTAATTCAAAGTATACATGATTGTTATTTGAATAAGCATAACCTTGATTTTCTAAATCAGATATCATATCGACCATTTGATTTATATTATCAGTTGCTTTAGGTTCTTTAGTTGGCTCTTCACACTTTAAATATTTGCAGTCATCGTGAAAATTTTCTGTAATTTTTAAAGTTAAATCTTTAATAGAAATTTTTTGATCATTTGATGCTTTAATAATTTTATCATCTATATCTGTGATGTTTCTAATGTAGTTAACTGAACTAGATCCATATTTTTTTTTTAAAATTTTAAATAGAATATCAAAAACAACTAAAGGTCTTGCATTACCTATATGTGGATCATCATAAACTGTTGGTCCACAAACATACATACCTACCGATTTTTCATTTTTGGGTATAAATTTATTCTTCTTATTATCGAGACTATTAGTTAAAAATATATCTTTACCCATACAACTAGGAATATACTTAAATTATAGATTTGTGAATCTATTTGATTAATTTGGAATTTTGCATACCGGAATTGGTTCCATTTTATGCAAATTTGATCTTCTAATTGAATTATATTTCTCTCTATTTTTAGAGTTTTCATTTTCCATTGCTTCTTCAAGCTCTTTGTAACTTAATCCAAGCTGACCCTCATCTGTACGTCCATCATCCCACAAACCATCTGTTGGAGGGGCATCGATAATTTCTTTTAATATCCCAAGTTCTTTTCCAAGTTCCCATACTTCTGTTTTGTTACAATCTGCTATTGGAGAAATATCAACTCCTCCATCACCATATTTAGTATAAAAACCTACACCAAAATCCTCGACTTTATTTCCTGTTCCAACAACTATTCCACTATTTGCAGCAGCAACTTGATATAGTGTTGTCATTCTCAATCTTGCCCTAGAATTTGCCATTCCATGTTCACTGCCAAAATTATTTAAAGTTCCCTCAAATGTTTTAAACAAACTATCGAGCTCTAATGTATGACCTTCTACATTGCTAAAATTTTTTTTTAGCCACTCTTGATGAGCTAAACTTAAATCGTGTTGTGCTGATTTCTGTTTTATTGGCATTGATAAAACTATTGTTTTTAAACCTGTCATTGCACTTAATGTGCTTGATACTGAGGAGTCTATTCCACCGGAAATACCAATTACCAGAGATTTGGCTTTTTTTGGCATAGAATTTACATAATTTAAAATCCAATTCTTGATGTGACTTACTTTGTCTTTAGGTGTCATGATATAAATATAGAAATTAAATTTTATTTTTAAACGGTTAAGATGCCGCTTTAATTGCAGATTTGGAATACAAACTATTCTTTTTTATCTCATCTGAAATTAAAAATGCTAATTCAATAGCTTGATCAGAGTTTAATCTTGGATCACAGTGAGTATGATATCTGCTTGATAAGTCGGTATCGGATATTTTTTTTGCTCCACCTGTACACTCTGTCACATCTTGACCGGTCATTTCAACATGCAACCCACCAGCGTATGAGCCCTCTGCTTGATGAACTGCAAAAACATTTTTAACTTCCTTAACTACATCATTGAACGGTCTTGTTTTAAATCCTGTTGACGCTTTTATAGTATTGCCATGACATGGATCACATGACCATAGAACATTTAATCCCTCTTTTTTAATTCCTCTTATTAATTTTGGTAAAAATTTCTCTACATTTTGATGACCAAATCTAGAAATTAAAGTTATTTTTCCTTTTTCGTTTTTTGGATTAATAGCTTCACA
>CACGOY010000025.1:0-7116 GCA_902574735.1 uncultured Pelagibacteraceae bacterium | reverse complement strand
GCTAAACGCTTTTGGATTTATGATAATTTCTAAATGTAAATTATTATTATTTAATATAACGGCAGCGGGTTTAGAAGCTTCTCCTCTAAAACCTGTAAATTTTTCGTTTTGTTTTAAATCAAATAAATCTTTATCTTTTTTAATCTTTAAATTTCCATCACGAACTTCAAATCCAGATATTTCTCTCCAACTAATACCATTTATAGGAAAATGTTTATTTAAAAAATCTCTAGCATAATTAATTACTTGCTCACCTCTCAGAGGGTCATATTTTTCACTTCCACTCTCTTCTGATTCAATTACATCAGTGCCATATAAACTGTCATACAAGCTCATCCATCTAGCATTAGCTGCATTTAAACTATATCTAGCGTTCATTATTGGCACAACTAATTGAGGTCCTGCTATACTTGAAATTTCAGTGTCTAAATTTTTAGTTTCGATTTTAAATTCTGAACCTTCTTCCTTGAGATAGCCAATATCCTTAAGAAATTTTTTGTAGTCTTTTATGTTAAAATTTTCAAATTTATTTTTTTTGTGCCAAAGATCAATTTCTTTTTGTATTGTCTCTCTTATTTCTAAAAGCTCTCTATTTTTTGGAGCGAGCTCATGTACCACCTTATCAAAACCATCCCAAAATTTTTTAGGACTAATATTGGTACCTAGTAACAGCTCATTATCTATAAAATCTGCAAGTATTTTATCAACAGATAAATTATTAATTTTAATAAATCTTTCTTTCATAAACTAAATTAATTTTTAACCCCATCTGTTGATTAACCTGAGAGTTTTACTCCGTCGGTGAGAAATATTCTCTTTCCAGATACTTACGTTAGAATGGTCCTTTTGCCTGAGAGTTTCCGGGGAAGTTGCTCCTTCGGCGCTATAACAGTCTCTCCCATAAAAACATAAAATTTTTAAGACATTTTATTGCCTTTTTTGGATATAATAAAGCTTTTAAATGAAAAATTACCTTAATTTTGAGACAGAAGTAAAAAACTTAGAGGCAGAACTTGATCAATTAAAAGATCCATATAACCAAGAGGGATTGTCCGAAGTTGATACGTCCAAAATTTCTAAAGTCCAAAAAGAGATTGATGAAAAGTTAAGTGAGATTTACTCAAATTTAGACCCATGGCAAACAGCTTTAGTAGCAAGACATGAAGACAGACCCAAAGCTAAATTTTTCATTGATAATTTGTTCGAGGAGTTTGTGCCTCTTTCTGGAGATAGATATTATGGAGAAGACAAGTCTGTCATCTCAGGATTTGCTAAATTCAATGGAAAGTCAGTATTAGTTATTGGTCAAGAAAAAGGTGAGAATTTAGAAACAAGAATTGAGAGAAATTTCGGCATGATGCGACCAGAGGGTTATAGAAAAACAATAAGATTAATGAAGTTAGCAGATAAGTTTAGAATTCCTATAATTTCATTTATAGATACACCTGGCGCATATCCAGGAGTTGGAGCAGAGGAAAGAGGTCAAGCTGAGGCAATAGCAAAATCTATTGAATGTTGTATGGAACTTACCGTACCAACTATTTCTGTGATAATTGGCGAGGGCGGATCTGGTGGCGCCATCGCTCTTGCATCATCTAACAAAGTGTTAATGTTACAAAATGCAATCTACTCAGTAATTTCTCCTGAAGGATGCGCAACAATTCTTTGGCGAGATCCAAAAAAAACTTTAGAGGCATCAAAAGCAATGAAACTTTCATCTAAAGATTTACTTAATTTAGATATAATAGACGAAATAATTCCAGAACCAATTGGTGGAGCTCACAGGGATAGAGATTTAATTTTAGACAACGTTCGGCTATCTTTAGATAAAAACTTAAATTTTTTTCTTTCTATGGAAAAAGATGAAATATTAAACCACAGAAAAAATAAATTTTTGTCAATTGGTAGGAACAAGGGATTTACAACTCAAACAGGTTTAAATGAAAATTTAACAATGAAAGAAACTAAGTTTGACAGAATTATATCTAAGTTTAAAAGTGATATTAAATTAACTTATATTTCAATAGGAATATTATTACTTATATTCTCCCTATTTTTTGTATTATAAGGAACCACAACAATTTTTAAATTTTTTCCCTGTTGCTTCACATCTCTCATTTCTAGAGATTTTTGCTTCTTTGAATTTTTGAAGTAAGCATTTTGGATCATCTGACATTTTAATTTTTTTTTCAGCTTGATATTTTTGATTGTCTTGTTCTGGGCTGTCAACTACTTTTACATTTATCAAAAAAGTAATTAATTCTGTTTTTAATTTGTTAAGTAAATTCTCAAATAATATGAAAGCTTCTTTCTTATACTCTACTAGGGGATCTCTTTGACCATAAGATCTAAGACCTATAACTTGTCTCAATTGTTCTAAATATTGAATATGTAATTTCCAATTTTGATCAATTAATTGTAAAAATATTCTTTTCTCAATTTCAAGCGCTTCATTTTTTCCCAGAAGACTAATTCTTTCCTCTCTTTTTTCTGAAAATTTATCTTTTACTATTTTTTCAAATTCTGCATCTTTTATATTTGAAATTTCTTTTACTCTCTCATCATCAAATGATTTTCCAAAAATAGCCTTAAAGCTTTTTGTAAAATCATCCGAAGTGGGATTTGCTAATTTCTTAGACCTCAAGATTTTTAATTCATTTAAGTTTTCATCTATAAAATCATCTGCAAATACATTTGCTTCCTTACTCTTCATAACATTATTCCTTTGACTAAATATAACTTGTCTTTGGTCATTAAGTACATTGTCAAATTTTAGGAGGGTTTTTCTTATATCAAAATTTCTAGCCTCAACTTTTTGCTGAGCTCTTTCGAGAGCTTTATTTATCCATGGATGATCTATACTTTCTCCATCTTTAAGTCCTAGCTTTTCTAAAATATTATTCATAGACTCTGATCCAAATATTCGCATTAAATCATCCTCTAAACTTACGAAGAAAATAGAATTACCCTCATCACCCTGCCTTCCAGATCTACCTCTAGCTTGGTTATCTACTCTCCTACTTTCCATCCTCTCAGTTCCTATTACGAATAAACCTCCCAATTTTTTCACTTTCTCTTTTTCACTTTCGTCTTGACCTCCAAGTTTAATATCAACCCCCCTTCCAGATATACTTGTAGTTATAATTATTGAATTTATTTTGCCTGCGTTGGCAATTATTTCTGCTTCTTTCTCATGATTTTTTGCATTCAAAACTATGTGTTTAATCCCTTTTTTATTTAACAAATCTGAATAGTGCTCCGATTTATTTATACTTGCAGTAAATACTAACAACGGTTGGCCAGATTCATTGCATTTAATTATTTTATCAATTATTGCATCGTCCTTTTCTTTTAAAGTTCTGAAAATTTGATCATTCCAATCTTTTCTTATCATTTTTTTATTTGTAGGTATTGATACTACTGGCAAATTATAGATTTCAAAAAACTCCTCAGATTCAGTTTGAGCTGTTCCAGTACAACCAGATATTTTTTTATAAAGTTTAAAAAAGTTTTGATAGGTTATAGACGCTAAAGTTTGATTTTCAGCATTAACTACTAACTTTTCTTTTGCCTCTAAACTTTGGTGGAGTCCATCTCCAAATCTTCTGCCTGGAAGTTGCCTTCCTGTTTGTTCATCAATAATGATTATTTGATCATCTTTAACTATATAATCACGTCCGTTTTGAAATAAATGATTCGCTTTTAAAGCTTGATTTACATGATGAACAAGATGTAAATTTTCAGGATCATAAAAATTATTATTTTTTAAAATACCAGCGTTTGAAAATATTTTTTCAATATTATCAATACCTTTATTTGTGAGAAGAATATTTTTATCCTTTTCGTCTATATCAAAGTCATCAGACTTCAGTGTTTTTACAAGTTTATCAATTGCAATATATTGACTGGTTTTATCCTCTGCGGCCCCTGAAATGATTAAAGGGGTTCGAGCTTCATCAATTAGACAGGAGTCTATCTCATCAACGATAGCATAATTATGCCCTCTTTGAACCATGTCTTTTTTTGAGAATTTCATATTGTCTCGAAGATAATCAAAACCTAGCTCACTATTAGTTGCATAGGTTATATCCTTCATATAATTATCTTTTCTCTCTAGATCAGATTGACCAGTATTAATAAAGCCACAACTTAAACCAAGGAATTCGTATATCTCACCCATATTTTGACAATCTCGTTTAGCTAAATAATCATTTACAGTTACTATATGTACACCTTTTTTTTCTAATGCATTTAGGTAAGCTGCTAAAGTTATAGTCAAAGTTTTCCCTTCACCTGTTTTCATTTCTGCAATTTTATTTTCATGGAGAGCTACACCACCAATTAATTGGACATCAAAGTGTCTTTCATTGTGAACTCTTTTTGATGCTTCTCTAACTAACGCAAAAGCCTCTGGTAATATTTGGTTTATCTTTTCACCATCATTTATTCTCGAAATAAGTTCAGATGTTTTTTTTGGAAAATCAGAATTATCAATATTTTCAAACTTTTTTTCTAAACCGTTAATCTGATTAACTATTTTGCCAATTCTATCGAGCTCTTTTTGATTTCCACTTTTAATTATTTTAGATATTAGATTTAACGGATTAAACATTTTAATGTACAGTAGTTAGTGAATATATAGTAATTTTTTAGAGAAATTAAATATCATGGTTTTAGGCATAAACAACTTTTTTGATGCTAGAAATAAAAACGCAAAAGTTGCAGATTTTCAAGATTTAGATCATTTAGATGGAGTATCTGTATCAGCAGTTTCAGCAAATTTGTATGATCAAAAAAGAGATGACCTCGTTTTATTTTATTTTAGAAATGGAGCTAATCATGCATCTTTGTTTACAAAATCAAGTATTGTATCAGAAAACATAAAGTGGAATAAAAAAGTTAAGTCACAAAAAATAAATGCATTATTAATAAATACTAGAAATGCTAACGCTCTTACAGGATCAGATGGATATGAAGCATTAAAAATACTCTCTTTAGATTTATCTGAAAAACTGACACTAAAGCAAAAACAAGATGAAGAGTATCCAAAAATTATTCGTTCTGAAAGTATACTTTTTGCATGTACTGGTACCATTGGAGAAAAATTCCCTTTAGAAAAAATAAAAAATTCTCTTCCTAACTTAGTCGATAATATTAAATATAATCAAAATAAACTAATATGGATGAAAGCAGCCTTCGGCATCAAAACAACAGATACCAAACCTAAGTTAGCAATGTCAGAATGTAAAATAGGCAATACACCAATAAAGGTATACGGCATTGCCAAAGGCTCTGGAATGATATTTCCAAATATGGCAACAACATTAGGATTTGTATTTACAGATGCAAATTTATCTTCATCAATTTTAAAAAATATCCTTAAAGATACTATCGAAACTACTTTTAACGCAATTTCATGTGATGGGGATACAAGTACCAACGACATGGTATCAATTTTTGCGACAAATAAAGCAAATAATTCTGAAATTAAAAGTCACAAAGATAAAAAATTACATGACTTTAAAGAGTCAGTTCATGAAGTTTTATTGAACTTGGCTAAAAGAGTTGCTGCAGATGGTGAGGGAGCGTCAAAGTTTGTGACTATTAACTGTCAAAAAGCGAGAACAATTTCTGATGCAAAAAAAATTTGTATTTCAATTTCAAATTCACCTTTAGTTAAAACCGCAATATCTGGAGAGGATCCAAATTGGGGAAGGATTGCCATGGCAATTGGAAAAACAGAGATAAAAATTGATATTGAAAAATTAACAATCTTTTTTGGCCCTCATAAAATTTTTTCAAAGAATGAGTTATCTAAAGATTATGATGAGCAAAAAGTCATTGATTATATGAAAAACGAATCTTTAGAGATAACTGTTGATATAGGAATGGGAAAAAAAAATTTTACCTCATATACTATGGATTTGACCAAAGATTATATTGAGATTAATGCAGATTATAGATCTTAGCATATTGAATTTAAACTTATAATTACTAGATTAACATTATGATCAAGTACGCCCTTATATGTAAAAGTTGTAAATTAGAATTTGAAAGTTGGTTTGGATCATCCAAAGAATTTGATCGTCTAAAAAAAATGAAACTTTTAAATTGTCAGAGTTGCAACTCTATTGAAGTTGAAAAATCTTTGATGTCTCCTAATTTATCTAACAGTAAAAAAAAAATTTCCAATCCCAATGAGTTAAAATTCCAAGAAGTTAAACAAAAGTTGAGAGAATATAAAAAATTTGTGAAGGATAATTTTGACTTCGTAGGTGAAAATTTTGCTTATGAAGCAAGATCATTACACTACAATAAAAATAAAAATAGAGATAAAAAAAAAGGCATCTACGGAAGAGCTTCCTTGACAGATGTTAAGGAATTAAAAGAAGAAGGTATAGAAACTGAAATGTTACCTTGGATTGAGGATAAAGAAAATTAAACTTTTTCAAACTCAGTGATATAATTAACTGATTTATCTGATGATACCTTCCACTGATCAAACAAAGGATTAAATGTCATACCATCAATTTTCTTTAATTTAAGAGAATTTTTTTGACATATACTGATAAGATTTTCAGGTTTAACAAACTTTTCCCATTCATGGGTGCCTATTGGAAGCCATCTTAAAACATATTCTGCACCTATAATTGCAAATAAATAAGATTTTAAAGTTTGATTTAATGTTGCAACAAACATGATGCCATTCTTTTTTAAAAACTTTGAGCTTTGCTTTATAAAATTATCAATATTTTCTACGTGTTCAACAATCTCCATATTTAAAATCACATCAAATTTTTTTGATGTTTTTAAATTTTCTGGTGAACAATTTAAATAATTTATTTTTAATTTGCTTTTTTTTAAGTGGTGTTTTGCAATATTAATATTATTTTTAGATGCATCAATTCCAGTTACATTCGCACCCAATCTTGACATTGGCTCCGAAAGTAATCCACCCCCACAACCAATATCTAAAATTTCTAAGCTTTTGAATGGTTTATTATTTTTTTTTAATGAAAAATGTTCAATTAGATTTTCTTTAATGTATTTTATCCTAATTGGATTAAATTTATGCAATGGTTTAAATTTTCCTGTAGGATTCCACCACTCATCAGC
>CACGOY010000024.1:0-8067 GCA_902574735.1 uncultured Pelagibacteraceae bacterium | reverse complement strand
ATTTTCAAGCAATCTGGTTTTGAGTGGAGAGAGCCGGGTTGTTCCATGTGCCTTGCTATGAATGCCGATAAACTTAAGCCTGAAGAAAGGTGTGCCTCGACCTCAAATAGAAATTTTGAGGGAAGACAAGGAAGAGGTGGAAGAACTCATTTAGTTAGCCCAGGTATGGCAGCTGCTGCTGCGATATCTGGAAATTTGGATGATGTAAGAAAGTACGAAAATTAATGAAAAAATTTGATACGTTAGAAAGTATACCCGCATATCTTCCAATAGTTAATATTGATACTGATATGATAATCCCAAAACAGTTTTTAAAAACAATTAAAAGAACTGGTTTAGGAAAAAACCTTTTCTTTGAAATGAGATATGATGAAACTGGTAAAGAAATTGACAATTTTATACTAAATAATGAACCTTATACAAACTCAAAAATTTTAATAGCTGGTAAAAATTTTGGCTGTGGTTCATCAAGAGAACATGCACCATGGGCTTTGTTAGATTTTGGTATTACTTGTGTAATTAGCTCAAGCTATGCTGATATATTTTATAATAATTGTTTCAAAAATGGAATTTTACCAATTACCATCAGTGAAGAGCAAATAAAACAAATTTCAGAATATTCAAGTAGAAAGGAAAAAATTTTGATTGATCTTAAAGATCAAAAAATAGTTTTTGGTAACAATGAAATAAAATTTGAGTTAGATGAATTCAAAAAAAAATGTTTAATTGAGGGTTTAGATGACATTGCTTTATCTCTAGAGAAATCAGACAAAATTGACTCCTTTGAAAAAAAATTAAAGTCTTCAAAACCTTGGATTTTCAATGATTAAAATTAAAAAAAGAAAATTTCTGTTGCTTCCAGGTGATGGTATTGGTCCTGAAGTAATTGCTGAAGTCAAAAAAATTATAAATTGGTTTAATACAAATAAATCTTTAGACTTTGAAATTGATGAAGATTTAGCTGGCGGGGCATCATATGATAAGCATGGTACTCCAATTACAGATGAGGTTTTTTATAAAGCATTAGAGTGTGAGGCAGTTATTTTAGGAGCTGTAGGTGGTCCTAAATGGGATAATCTAGAATTTTCAAAAAAACCTGAAAGAGCTTTACTAAAATTAAGAAAGGAACTTAAACTTTTTGCAAATTTAAGACCTGCAATTTGCTTTAAGCAATTAGTTGATGCTTCCACTCTAAAGCCTGAAATAGTTTCTGGTCTAGACATCATGATCGTAAGAGAGCTGACTGGTGGAATTTACTTTGGAGAACCTCGAGGTGTTAAACCAATAGATAATGGAGAGAGAAAAGGAATAAATACTCATACATATACAACGAGTGAAATAGAAAGAGTTGCAAAAGTAGCTTTTGATCTTGCTAGAAAACGAAAGAACAAAGTAACATCATGTGAAAAATCAAATGTCATGGAGGCAGGATTGCTTTGGAAAGAAGATGTTCAAGCTTTACATGATAGAGAATATAAAGATGTAGAATTAAGTCATATGTTAGCTGATAACTGTGCTATGCAATTACTTAGAAATCCTAAACAATTCGATGTTATTGTAACAGATAATTTATTTGGTGATATGCTTTCAGATGAAGCGTCGATGTTAACAGGATCTCTTGGATTATTACCTTCAGCATCACTTGGTGCAAAAAATAAAGATGGCGAAATGAGAGCAATGTATGAACCTATTCATGGTTCAGCTCCGGATATTGCTGGCAAAGGTCTTGCAAATCCTATTGCCACTATATTAAGTTTTGCTATGGCATTAAGATATTCTCTTGATTTAGATAAAGAAGCTGATTTGTTAGAAAAAGCAGTTCAGAACGTTTTAGACAAGGGTTTGAGAACAAAAGATATTATGTCTCAAGGCACTAAGGAAGTATCCACCTCACAAATGGGTGATGCAATCATTGCCTGTTTGCAAAATTAAATATTTTAATTTAATTTAATAAAAAATTATGACAATTTATTCAGCTCCTATAGATGATATGATGTTTCTTTTTGAACATCTAAAAGACAATAAAGAATATAATGAAATAGAAAAAAACAAAGAAGTTACATCAGATCTAGTAAAAAATATATTAGAAGAGGCTGCAAAAATAAATCAGGATTTAATTCTACCATTAGCAAAAGTAGGTGATGAAAAACCATGCATTTATGAAAATGGAGTTGTTAGAACACCTCCAGGTTATAAAGAAGTATATTCAAAATTTATAGAAGATGGATGGGTATCTCTGTCTTGTGATCCTGAGTATGGCGGACAAGGAATGCCAAAAACTGTCAGTGCATTTTTCGATGAGATGTTATCCTCGTCTAGCTTATCATTTAAACTTTACAGTGAATTGAGTATTGGAGCTTATAATTGTCTTAAAACTCATGGAACAGAAGAAATAAAAAATAAATATCTTCCTAAAATAGTAGAGGGAAAGTGGAGTGGCACAATGTGTTTGACAGAACCTCAGTGTGGTACAGATCTAGGACTTATAAAAACAAAGGCTGTAAAAAATGGAAACGGCTATAAGATAAGTGGGCAAAAAATTTTCATAACCTCAGGTGATCACGATCTAACAGAAAACATAATTCATTTAGTTTTAGCTAGAACACCAGATGCACCTAAAGGCACAAGAGGTATAAGTTTATTTCTAGTTCCTAAATATGAAATAAATGAAGATGGTTCAGTAGGTTCGAGAAACGGAGTTAATACAGTGTCTATTGAGTCTAAAATGGGAATTAAAGGTTCAGCAACTTGTGTACTAAGTTTTGATGAAGCGAAAGGTTATATGATTGGTCCTGAAAATAAAGGACTAAACTCAATGTTTACTATGATGAACTTAGAGAGAATTATCGTCGGAATTCAAGGTTTAGGAATCTCAGAAACAGCTTATCAAACTGCCTTAAGTTATGCAAAAGAGAGAAAACAAGGCAAGTCAAATGAAAATAAAAATGGAGATACAGACTTAATAATTCAGCACGCTGATATTAGAAGAAGTTTGATGAATATGAAATCGATTATCGAGGGAGAAAGAGCCTTATCATTTTGGATGGCACAACAAATTGATGTGAGTTTAAATCATAACGATCAGAATGTTAAAAAAAAAGCGGGTGAAATGGTTTCATTAATGACTCCTGTTATTAAGTCTTTTTTTACTGACATGGCGATGGATATTACAAATGAGGCTATTCAAATATTTGGTGGATATGGATACACTAAAGATCAAGGTATAGAACAATTATTTAGAGATAACAGAATTACACCTATCTACGAAGGTACAAATTCCGTTCAAGCCATAGATTTTGTATTTAGAAAAGTAAGCCAAAAAAATATATTTACTAATTTTTTATCTTTAATTGATGAAGAAATTAAGCTTTGTAAATCAATTGATAAAATTAAAGATAAAACATTAATTTTAGAAAAATTAAAAGATGTCCTAATAGACTTTACCAAATGGATGGATCCAGAGGGCAAGACAGCAAAAGATGACATTAGCGCATCATGCAATGATTATTTGAAGTACTTTGGTTATACATCTTTAGCATTTGTTTGGTTAAAAGTTTTAAGAAAAAGTTATGAAAATCATTCAGCTAATAAAGAATTTTATGATGATAAAATAAATACTGGCAATTATTATTTTGATAAAATTGTACCTAGGGTTGATAGTCATTACAAATCAGCAATTTCTGGTAGCAAATACACAATGAGTGCTAAGTTTAACTAAGTGAATAAATACAATCAAAATCTTGATAAAAACGACGCAAATTTTGTTCCATTAACTCCATTAAGTTTTTTAGAAAGAGCTAAGGATATTTATCCTGATTATGTAGGAATAGTTTATGAAGACAGATCATATACTTGGTCTCAAATATATAAAAGATGTATTAAATTTGCGAGCGCATTAGAAAAAATTGGAATTGGTGAAGGAGATACCGTCTCTGTAATGGCTTGTAACACGCCTGAAATTTTTGAGGCTCACTATTCAGTTCCGATGACTGGTGGAATATTAAATACAATTAATATTCGTTTAGATGCAAAAACAGTCTCATATATTTTGGATCATAGTGAAGCAAAAGTATTAATTGTAGATAGACAATTTCATGCTGTTGTAAATAAAGCTTTAGAAACTGCTAAAAATAAACCTCTCATAATTGATATCCAAGATAATTTTGCTGATCAATCACTACTAAAAAAAATCGGAGAAAAAGAATACGAAGAATTTTTGAACACTGGAGACGAAAACTTTGAATGGAAAAGACCTAAAGATGAGTGGCAGGCAATATCATTAAGTTACACCTCGGGTACTACTGGAAATCCTAAAGGTGTTGTATATCATCATAGAGGCTCATATTTAATGTCTACTGGAAGTGCTGTTGCGTGGAATATGCCTGCTAGGCTCAATTTTTTAACGGTTGTTCCAATGTTTCATTGTAATGGTTGGTGCTATCCATGGACAATACCAATGTTAAATGGAAAAACGGTTTGTCTTAGAAATATTGATATAAAAAAAATTTTTGAATTAATCGTAGAGCATAAGATAACCCATTTTGGTGGCGCCCCAATTGTGCTGAATATGATTACTGGAGCATCTGAGAAAGATCAAAAAAAGTTAGATCATAAAGTATATGTTCTAACAGCAGGAGCGCCCCCTCCAAGTATTATATTTAAAAAAATGCAAGCACTAGGCTTTGAAGTAATGCATGTATATGGACTTACTGAAACATATGGGCACATTTTACAGTGTGCTTGGAATGATCAATGGAATGATTTAGACGAGGATAAACAAAATGAAATTAAAGCACGTCAAGGTGTTAGATACCCAAATACAGAAGATGTCATGGTTATGGATCCAGAAACCTTAGAACCTGTTCCAAAAGATGGAAAAACAATGGGAGAAATAATGATTAAAGGAAATGTTGTCATGAAAGGTTATTTTAAAGATAAGGAGGCAACAGATAAAGCTATGGCAGGAGGTTGGTTTCACTCGGGTGACCTAGCAGTTGCTCATCCTGACGGCTATATAAAAATTCAAGATAGATCAAAAGATATAATTATTTCTGGGGGTGAAAATATATCTTCAATTGAAATTGAGAATACTTTGGCTAAGCACCCAGCTGTTTCAATAGCTGCAGTTGTTGCGAAGCCTGACGAAAAATGGGGCGAAGTTCCGTGTGCATTTATTGAAAAAGTTCAAGATAAAGAAACAAGCGAGAAGGAATTAATTGATTTTTGTAAAGAAACTTTAGCAGGATTTAAAGTACCAAAAAAAATTGAATTTTGTGAATTACCAAAAACTTCAACAGGAAAAATTCAAAAATTTGAACTTAGAAAAAAAGCTAAGGAATAATGTTTGAAAAATCTTTTAAAATAAGAGAAAAGATCTCTTAATTTTAAAAAATGAAAACATTCTCTATAGCTAAATCAAGAAGATTAAGAAGCACTCCTTACACCTCTAGAATAGAAGAACAAGGAGTTACAGCGTATACAACATATAATCATATGTTGCTACCGGCCGCATTCGGATCACTTGAAGACTCCTATCACCATTTGAAAAAGTCAGTTCAAGTTTGGGACGTTGCAGGAGAAAGACAAGTTGAGATAAATGGAAAAGATTCTGCAAAGCTAGTCCAGCTTATGACATGTAGAGATCTATCAAAATCTAAAGATGGTAGATGTTACTACTGTCCAATTATAGATGACAAAGGTGGAATAATAAATGATCCAGTAGTTTTAAGACTAAGTTCAGATAGATGGTGGTTATCTATAGCAGATTCAGATGTTTTACTTTTTGCAAAAGGACTGGCCATCGGTAACAATTTTTCTGTAAATATTTTTGAACCGGATGTGAATATAATAGCTGTTCAAGGACCAAAATCTTTTAAATTAATGGAAAAAATATTTGGTGAAAAAATTACTCAACTAAAGTTTTTTGGATTTGATTATTATGATTTTAAAGGAACAAAACATTTAATTGCTCGATCAGGCTGGTCTAAGCAAGGTGGGTACGAAATATATGTTGAACATACTAAATCTGGATTAGATTTATACGATACTTTGTTTGAGAAAGGTAAAGACCTTGATGTAAAACCAGGCTGTCCCAATTTAATAGAAAGAATTGAGAGTGCACTTTTATCTTATGGAAATGATATTGATATAAATGACAATCCCTTGGAGTGTGGTTTTGATAAATTTGTAAATGTGGATAGTGATATTAATTTTTTGGGAAAAGAAAAATTGATAAAAATTAAGTCTGAGGGTGTAAGTAAAAAGTTAATGGGAGTAAAATTAGATTTGAAAAAAATAAATATCACAGAGTCGATTGATATAATGGATGAAAATAATAATCTAATTGGTGAATTAAGATCTGGATGTTATTCACCCTATTTTGATCAAGTCATTGGAATAGCTATGCTAAATAAGCCAAATTGGAATGCTAATCAGGCAATAAAAATAAAAATTAATGATCAAGCTTTTGATGGAAAAGTTTGTGATTTACCTTTTATTTAGTATAAAACTATTCAAAAAATACCATGGA
This sequence comes from uncultured Pelagibacteraceae bacterium, assembly GCA_902574735.1. GTDB lineage: Bacteria > Pseudomonadota > Alphaproteobacteria > Pelagibacterales > Pelagibacteraceae > Pelagibacter. The sequence continues at coordinate 1,538 of CACGOY010000024.1, read as the reverse complement.
TATTGCAATTGTAGGGGCAACAGGAAACGTAGGTCGTAAAACTTTAGAAGTTTTACAACAAAAGAATTTAAATATTGATAATCTCTATTTGGTTGCATCACCAAACAGCGCTGGAAAACAATTAGAATTCAATGGAAAAAAGTATTCAATAGAAAACCTAGAAAATTATGATTTTTCAAAAGCAAAAATAACTTTCTTTGCAGCAGGTGGAAAAATTTCTAAACAGTATGCAGAAAAAGCTGCAAAACACACAACAGTAATTGATAATTCTAGTTATTTTAGAATGGATCCAGATGTTCCATTAATAGTTCCTCAAGTAAACGCAAAAGATATTCAGAACATGAAAAAAAATATAATTGCTAATCCTAATTGTTCCACAACACAGTTAGTTTTGGCGTTGAAGCCTTTGCATGATTTATTTAGAATTAAAAGAGTTATAGTATCTACCTACCAATCGGTTTCGGGAGGAGGCAAAGCCCCAATGGATGAATTGTTACAACAAACTAAAATGTATTTAGAAAACAAAGAAATTAAATCAAAAAATTTTACAAAACAAATTGCATTTAACATAATTCCACACATTGATGACTTTTCAGAAGATGGTTATACAAAAGAGGAATTAAAAATGACTAATGAAACAAAAAAAATTTTAGATGCAAGAATTGAACTGTCGGCAACATGTGTGAGAATACCAGTCTTAGTATCTCATTCAGAATCTGTAAATATTGAATTTGAACAAGAATTTTCTTTAGAGAAAATTAAAGATGTTTTAAATAATGCTCCAGGTTGTTCTGTTATAGATAAAAGAGAAAATGGTGGATATGTAACACCAATTGAGGCTACGGGAAAAAATGAGACTTTTATTTCTAGGATTAGAGAGGATAAAACAAAAAAAAATTGTTTAAATCTCTGGATTGTTTCAGACAATCTTCTTCGTGGGGCGGCATTAAATTCTGTCGAAATTGCAGAAGTTATTATAAATAATAATTAAAATGGAAAACAATCCTCTATCTCCTCATATTCAAATTTATAAATGGCATATTTCATCGTTGGTATCAATTACAACAAGAATTACGGGAATAATAAATATAATTGTCATTTCACTTTTATGTTTGTGGATTTCCTCTTTGTTATTAGGTGAGGAAACTTATAAATCGGTAAACTATTTTTTAAATTCATTTTTTGGAAAATTTTTTGTTGTAGGTATTATTTGGTCTTTTAGTTTTCAAATGTTAAGTGAGATCAGGCATATTATTATGGATTTAGGTTATGGATTTGATTTAAAAACAACAAAAATTACCGGTTCTATTGTAATCATTGGATCATTTATATTAACAATCTTAATTTATCTAATTGGGAGAAATTTGATTTAATGAAATCTGTTACTAAAAAATGGCTGTTTTTAAAAATTAGCTCGCTGATTTTAATACCTCTGATGCTTTGGTTTATTCTAAATTTTGTATCTATTTATGATAATGATTATCAATCTGTAATCAGTTTCTTGAATTCTCAACCATCAAAATTTTTAGTTAGTATTT
>CACGOY010000023.1:0-9171 GCA_902574735.1 uncultured Pelagibacteraceae bacterium | reverse complement strand
TAAGCACTGAAGAAGATAAGCCAATTGCATTTTTTGGTGAAATACATCCAAATATTTTAAAAAAATTAGATATTAAGACTGATGCTTTAATTGGATTTGAAATATATTTAGATTTTTTTAAAGAAACAAAGAAAAAACTTAAAGATCAAAAATCTCAATTTGAATATTCAGATTATCAAAAATCTGAGAGAGATTTTGCGTTTGTAATTGATAAAAAAATTAAAGCACAAGATTTGATAGATATAATTGTATCAATAGATAAAGATTTAATTAAAAATGTTAAGGTTTTTGATGTTTACGAAGGCGAAAATATTCCAAAAAATAAAAAATCAATCGCACTTAATGTTACAGTACAATCATCTGAAAAAACTTTAGACGAAAAAGATTTAGAAAAAATAAATAATTTAATTATTTCTTCAGTTGAGAGTAAGTCTGGCGCTAAAATTAGATCCTAATAATGACAACTACAATTAATAATATAAGAAATTTTGCTATTATTGCGCACATAGATCACGGTAAATCAACTATAGCTGACAGAATAATTCACAAATGTGGTGGGCTTACGGATAGAGAAATGAAGGCACAAGTTTTAGACTCTATGGATATTGAAAGGGAAAGAGGAATTACAATTAAAGCACAAACTGTAAAATTAAACTATAAAGCAAAAGACGGAAAAAATTATGTTTTAAATATAATTGATACACCAGGACATGTTGATTTTAGTTATGAAGTTAGCAGGTCATTATATGCATGTGAAGGATCAATTTTAATTGTTGATAGTACTCAAGGTGTTGAAGCACAAACACTTGCAAATGTTTATCAAGCACTTGATATAAATCATGAAATAATACCTGTCTTAAATAAAATTGATTTACCCGCATCTGATATTGAAAGAACAAATAAACAAATTGAAGATGTTATAGGGATTGATACCACAGGAGCAGTTCCCTGCTCAGGAAAAACAGGAGAAGGTATAGAAGATATATTAGAGCAAATAATTAATGCACTTCCTGGTCCAAAAGGAGAGGCAAATAGTAAATTAAAATGTCTGTTAGTTGACAGTTGGTATGACACTTACCTTGGAGTGGTAATTTTGGTTAGAGTTATAGATGGAAAAATATCAAAAAATATGAAAATTAAAATGATGTCTACAAACCAAGATTATTTTGTAGAAAAAGTTGGTGTTTTCACACCCAAACCTAAAGACATAAATGAGTTAAACGCAGGTGAAATTGGTTTTATAACAACTGGCATAAAAGTTTTATCTGATACAAAAGTTGGGGACACTATATGTGATGCAAATTATCCACTTAAAGAAGCCTTACCCGGTTTTAAACCCAGTAAACCAGTTGTATTTTGTGGTTTGTTTCCAGTAGATAGTTCAGAATATCAAAAATTAAAAGACGGTTTAGCCAAGTTACAATTAAATGATGCAAGTTTTTCTTATGAACCAGAGTCTTCTTCTGCTTTAGGATTAGGTTTTAGATGTGGGTTTCTAGGTCTTCTTCATTTAGAAATTGTTACAGAAAGATTAGAAAGAGAATTTGATATTAATCTTCTTACAACAACTCCTGGTGTTGTTTATAAAATTCACATGAACAATGGCGATGTAAATGATTTACAGAATCCATCAAGCTTACCAGATCCTACACTAATCAATTTTATCGAGGAGCCATGGATTAAAGCAACTATTATCACACCTGATCAATATCTTGGTTCAATTATAAAAATATGCCAAGACAAAAGAGGAATACAAACAAATTTAAGCTACTCAGGAAATAGAGCAGTTGTCAACTACGAACTACCATTAAATGAAGTTGTTTTTGATTTTAATGATAGATTGAAATCAATGACAAGCGGATACGCAAGTTTTGACTATGAAATAATAGGACATAGAGAAGGTGATTTAGTAAAAATGAGTATTTTAGTAAATTCAGAACCAGTAGATGCACTTGCAATGATGATACATACAGACTTTGCGCAATCAACTGGTAGAGAAGTCTGTGAAAAATTGAAAGATTTAATTCCAAGACACAACTTTATGATACCTATACAGGCTGCTATTGGTGGTAAAATCATTGCAAGAGAAACCATAAAAGGCTTTAAAAAAGATGTATTAACAAAAATACATGGTGGAGGGGCACTAGATAGAAAAAGAAAACTTCTTGAAAAACAAAAAAAAGGTAAAGCAAGAGCTAAACAATTTGGGAAAGTTGAAATCCCACAAGAGGCATTTATAGGTGTATTAAAAATTTCAAAAGAAAGTTGATTTTTTGGAGAGGTGGCCGAGCGGTTGAAGGCGCACGCTTGGAAAGCGTGTAAAGGGGAAACTCTTTCATGGGTTCGAATCCCATTCTCTCCGCCATATTAGAGTCAAAAATGCAGATTATTTCACTAAATTTAAAAAGAAGAAAAAAAAACTAAAAAACGCCAAAAAAGCTTTGATTATCAACAGTTTTTGACTGTTAAATACCTTCTGTATTTTATTAAAAATTTTAAAAATGGTATAAAAATCCTTTCCAAAAAAAATAAAAATGGCAAAAAATAATAGCACTTATCAGGCAGACTCCATCAAAGTCCTAAAAGGACTTGAGGCAGTAAGAAAAAGACCAGGCATGTATATAGGCGACACCGATGACGGCACGGGTCTTCATCATATGGTTTACGAAGTTGTCGATAATTCTATTGATGAGGCTTTAGCAGGACACTGTAAAAATATTTCAGTAGACATTAATCAAGATGGATCTGTAACAGTTAGAGATGATGGAAGAGGGGTTCCAGTTGATATTCATAAGGGCGAAAAAAAATCAGCAGCTGAAGTTATAATGACCCAGTTACATGCTGGTGGAAAGTTTGATCACGACTCATATAAAGTTTCAGGTGGTTTACATGGAGTTGGTGTTTCTGTAGTAAATGCATTATCTGAGAGACTTGAACTCACTATAGATAGAGATGGAAAAAAACATTTTATTGAATTTAAAAATGGTGATGCAAAATCACCTTTAAAAGTTGTTGGTAAATCCAAAAATACAGGTACAGAAATAAAATTTTTACCATCTAAAGAAATATTTTCCTCAAACAAATTCAGCTTTTTAACGTTACAAAAAAGGATGAGAGAATTAGCTTTTTTAAACAAGGGAATTAAAATAATATTAACTGATCTAACTCAAAAAAAACCTAAAATTGTTGAGTTTAAATTTGATGGCGGAATTGTCGAATTTGTTGAATTTCTTGACGAAAAAAGAGAAAAATTAAAAAATAAAAGTGACAATGATTTGTTTAGAAGACCAATTTATATTGAAGGTCTTAAAAACAAAATTGATGTTCAGTGTTCTTTAAAATGGAACGCTGGATATAATGAAGATGTATTCCCTTATACAAACAATATTTATCAAAAAGATGGTGGAACACATTTGTTAGGATTTAGAAGTGCATTAACTAGAGTTATAAATAAATATGCATCTGAACAAAATCTTTTAAAAAAAAATAAAGTTTCTTTATCAGGTGATGATGTTAAGGAAGGTTTAACTTGTGTGTTATCTGTAAAAATACCTGATCCAAAATTTTCATCTCAAACTAAAGATAAGCTAGTATCATCTGAAGTAAGAAATATAGTAGAAACGATTATAAGTGAAAAACTTTCAATTTGGTTTGATCAAAACCCGTCTGTTGCAAAAATAGTTCTCACAAAAATTATACAAGCTGCCGTAGCTAGGGATGTTGCACGGAAAGCAAGAGAAAATGTCAGAAGAAAAGGATCGTTAGAATTAAGTGGTTTACCTGGTAAGTTGGCGGATTGTCAAAATTCAAAACAAGATGGTACTGAGCTTTTCATAGTTGAGGGTGACTCAGCTGGTGGATCAGCAAAACAAGGAAGAAATCGAGAAAATCAAGCAGTTTTACCTTTAAGAGGAAAAATTCTTAATACATTTACGGAGTTAAATGGATCAAAAAAAAATGGACATACAAATGATCTAAGGACAAAGGCACTATCAAAAATGATGTCATCAAATGAAATAGTTACTTTGATAAATGCTTTAGGACTTGATCCCAAAAATGATGAGATTGATTTAAAAGATTTGAGATATGGAAAAATAATTATAATGACAGATGCTGACGTTGATGGATCACATATTAGAGCTTTATTACTCACATTTTTTAATAATAAACCATTTAATAAGTTAATTGAAAATGGTCATGTATATTTAGCTCAACCACCATTATTTAAAATTAATAAAGGATCTAAAGGAATTTACATCAAGGATGAGAAAGAATTAGAGGATTTCATAGTAAAAAATTCAAAAGATCTAAAAAAAATAAAAAAGGGATCCAAGGATTTTGAAAAATCTTTACAAGAAGAAAAATCAAAATTGAATATTCAAAGATTTAAAGGCTTAGGAGAAATGAACCCAGAAGAATTATGGAGCACAACACTGGATCCCGAAACCCGAAACTTGCTGCAAGTACAATACTCAAAAAATTCGCAAAAAGACCAAGATCTTATTCAAACTTTAATGGGAAGCGATGTGTCTTCAAGAAAAGATTTTATTGTTGATAACGCAATAAATGTTTCAAATTTAGACATTTAAAATGGAGTTTGGAAAAACTTCACAACTTTACTCTTTGAATAAGTCTACTTATATAAATTTAAGATGGATAGGAATCATTGGTCAATTTATAACGATAAATAGTGTTAGATTTATATTTGATTTTGAATTCAATTATATTTTTGCCAACCTAATTATTTTGATTGGTGCAATAAGTAATTTATTTTTAATTTTTTTTTATAAAAAAACACACTTATCAAATAGATCAGCTTTTAATTTTTTATTAATAGATATTATTCAATTAGCGGCTTTATTATACTTATCAGGTGGAATATTAAATCCATTTGCTATATTTTTATTAATTCCAAGTGTGTTTGCCTCATCCAGTTTAGATATTAAAACAAATATTATACTTATAGGTTTTACTATTTTATGTATAATTTTACTAACTTTTTACCATGAGCATTTACCAGCACCACTAGACCAATCAATTACAAACATTTATATTTATTATTCAATCCCTTTAGCATTAATTATAGCTTTATTATTTCTAAATTATTTTGCTTTATCATTTGGAAAAGAATCTAATCTTAGAAAAGAAGCTTTAGATAAGATACAAGAGGAAATTTCTAAAGAACATGAGCTTATATCTTTAGGAGGCCAAGCTGCAGCAGCAGCACACTCATTAGGAACACCTCTTTCAACAATTAAGATAATATCACAAGAATTATTTGAACAATTTAAAAATGATAAGGATGTAAAAAAGGATATCGACCTTCTTGTAAGCCAAGTAGATAGGTGTAATGAGATATTAAAAAGATTAACATTAAATCCAATCGTAGAGGATGAGTTTATTGATAAAGACTTGAGTTTGCACGATTACGTCAAAGAAATAGTTACATCATTCCAAGAAATTTCCGATAAAAATTTCGATATTGATATCGAACAAAATGCTAACTCATTCAATGTTACAAAATCAATTGAGATTGTGTATGGGATTAGAAACTTTATTGGTAATGCGAATAAATTCGCTAAAAATAACATCTATATTGCAATTAAAAGTGATAGTGAGGTCTCCGAAATAACAATCGAAGATGATGGACCAGGATTTCCAAAAGATGTTCTTAGTAAAATTGGTGAACCCTATATTAAATCAATAAAATCAAAGGATAAAAGTAAGTCTGGCTTAGGTTTAGGGATATTTATCGGTAAAACTCTACTTGAGAAAAATGAAGCTAAACTATTATTTAGAAATTCAGAGACAAGAGGTGGTGCAGAAATTAAAATAGAATGGCTGAATAAAAATTTAGCAAATATTTAATGTAATTTTTTTTTATTCTCAAATAATCCACTTAATTGTCCAATCATCACATCTCCTAATTCTTGAACGTCGGTTATTTTTATTGCTTTTTGATAATATCTAGAAACATCGTGTCCAATACCGATTGCTAAAATTTCAATATCACTTTTGTTCTCAATAAACTTAACAATTTTCTTTAAATGTTTTTCAAGAAAATCTCCAGAATTTACTGATAAAGTTGAATCGTCTACTGGTGCACCATCAGAAATTACCATCATAATTTTTCTTTCCTCTTTTCTTTTTTTAAGTCTATTAAATGCCCAGGTAATAGCCTCTCCATCAATGTTTTCTTTTAGAAGACCTTCTTTAAGCATAAGTCCTAAATTTTTCTTTGATTGTCTCCAATGTGTATCTGCTGATTTATAAATTATGTGCCTTAAATCATTTAATCTTCCAGGATTTTTTGTTTTACCAGATTTATTCCATTCCTCTCTAGACAATCCACCTTTCCAGTTTTTTGTTGTAAATCCAAGAATCTCAACTTTCACTGAGCATCTTTCCAAAGTTCTAGATAAAATATCAGCACATAGAGCAGCAATTGTAATTGGTCTACCTCTCATTGATCCAGAATTATCAATCAATAATGTTACAACGGTATCTTTAAAATCTAAGTCTTTCTCTTTTTTGAATGATAAGGAATTATACGGATCAATAATAATTCTAGGTAATTTAGAACTATCTAATAAACCCTCTTCTAAATCAAATTCCCATGCTCTGTTTTGCTTTGCTAATAATTGACGTTGCAACTTATTTGCAAGTTTAGTTATAATATCTTGGAAACTTGTTAGCTGTTGGTCCAAATTTTTTCTGAGCTTAGAAATTTCTTCGGGGCTTTCAAGGTTTTCAGCTTTTGCAACTTCATCAAATTCGGTTGTATATACTTTATAATCTCTATCTCCAATACCTAAATTTTTCTTCTGAACAACACTTTCAGATTGTTGGTTTTCATTTTCTTCACTGGTTGTCTGTTCATCAAGTCTAAATTCGTTTATGTCGTCTAAACCATCTACTCCTTCATTTAAAGAGTCATCTTCTTTTTTATCTTCAGAGCTATCTGAATCGTTATCATCTTGATTATTAGAGCTTGAATTATCTTGGTTATTATCTTCTTGAGTCTCTTTTTTTTCGTCATTTTCTTCATTATCAAAAATTTCCATATTCTCTAATATTTCTGAAAATTTTGAATTGTAGATCTCTTGATTTTCTAAGTTTTTATTTAAATAAGTAATATGTTTATCAAAAGTATCCCTCAACTCTTTCTCCCAAAAACTTAAAATTTTTTGAGCCTCTGGCTCAATTTGTACTTTTAAAAATTTGTCTAACATATAAATTTCAAATGCATCTGAAATATTTACATCGTCTTTTTTTTTAATTTTTGTAAGATCAATTTTTTTTAATTTATTTGAATAGTTATTTTGGAAATTCTTTGAAATTCCCATTAACATTTCCGATCCTAACATTTCATATCTAATTTTTTCAGACAATTTATATAACGATTGGCAACTATGATTAGATGGCATATTTTTTTCAAAGATTGATTTATTTGAAAATTTTCTTTTTGAAGCTTCAGAATCATTTTCTGCTCTTATTTTTATAAATTCATTTTTATCTTTGATATTTTCAATGTTATTTACCTTAAGGTTTTCTTCATTTAATTGTTTCTTATTTTTAGGATTTGAAAAGTTATCTTCAGAGATTACTTTAACGGTTGATAATATTGCTTGCTTAAATTTTTCTTTGAAACTGTCTTCTTTGTTCATTTAAACTTGAACATTTATCATTGACTCAGGTAAATCTTCTCCAAAACATCTTTGATAGTATTCAGCAATAATATTTTTCTCTACATCATCACATTTATTTAAAAATGTAACCCTAAATGCATATCCAGTGTCTTTAAATATTTCTGAATTTTCTGCCCAATGCAAAACAGTACGTGGGCTCATAACAGTTGAAATATCACCAGCCATAAAACCTTTTCTCGTAAGTGTTGCTACTTTAATCATATTAGAGACTTTTTCTTTACCTTTAGCATTATTAAGATTTTTGTTTTTGCTTAAAATGATTTCCATTTCCTTCTCTAAACCCAGATAGTTTAATGTGGTAACTATATTCCATCGATCCATTTGGCCTTGATTTATCTGTTGTGTTCCATGATATAATCCAGTTGTATCGCCCAAACCAACAGTATTTGATGTTGCAAATAATCTAAAAAATTTATTTTGCTTTATTACTTTATTCTTATCTAATAATGTAAAATTTCCTTCTGCTTCTAACACTCTTTGAATTACAAACATTACATCTGGTCTACCAGCATCATACTCATCAAAAACAAGAGCAACTGGATTTTGAATAGACCAAGGAAGGATTCCTTCTTTAAACTCTGTGACTTGCTTCCCGTCTTTAATTACAATTGAATCTTTACCAATTAAATCTATTCTACTTACATGACTATCTAAATTAATTCTAATACATGGCCAATTTAATCTCGCAGCTATTTGCTCAATATGTGTGGATTTTCCAGTACCATGATAGCCTTGAACCAAAACTCTTTTATTAAAAGCAAAACCGCTTAGGACTGCTAGAGTTGTTTCTTTATCAAATTTATAGCTTTTATCTATTTCAGGCACATATTCTGACTTTTCAGAAAATGCATCAACTTCCATATCACTTTCAAAACCAAAAGTTTGGTTAACTGATAATTTTATATCTGGAGTTTTTTCAATATTAGGTGTCAATTCTATCCTTATAAGTATTTTTAAGTTGAGTATAAGCTAAAGTTATTACTTTAAGTTTATCTTCAAATTTTTTATTTCCAGAATTCATATCAGGGTGAAATTTTTTAACAAGTTTTTTAAATTTTTCCTGAATTTTTTCCCATTTTAGTCCTACCGATACTCCAAGTATTCCAAATGCTTTAATATCATTACTATTAAACTTAAATTTGTTCATATGGTTAAATTCATTATGAAATTTCATTTTATCCATTTCATCTTTTAGCGCGTTATTCCATAAAACTTTAAAAAAATTATCTGACGAGCTAAAGCTCTGCGTCGGTTTGTGCCAGGTTAAATCTGATCTCAAAAAATCCATTATCTGCTGATCATTCATACCAGAGAAATAATTCCAATTTTTATTAAATTCTTTTACATGTTCTAAACATAGTAATCTAAAATTTTTACTATTATCTCTTTCTTTGGGCGCTTTATACAACCCTTCCTCAAAACAATTGTTCCAATCACAGATATTTTTCATGTAGTATAATAT
>CACGOY010000022.1:0-10386 GCA_902574735.1 uncultured Pelagibacteraceae bacterium | reverse complement strand
CAACCTTAAACAATTCAAAATTTTCTTTATTAATTGATGGAAAATAAATTGGTTGCAGTGAATATTCTTTTAAAAGTGAATTTTCAAACCACTGATTTAAAGTAATGTAAGAAATTCTTTTTGAAGAAACATCTGTATATAATAAAGATGTGGCTACACTCTTCAAACTTTCACCAAAATCAGCAATAATAACTGAGTCAAAGTTTATCCCACCTAAAGTATCTTTTTTATTTAGTTCCTCTAATTTTTTTTCTTTATTTATTAACGATGAATTTTCTATCCTTTCAATTTCATTAAGTAAATTCTGTTTCCTTTCAGGGTATCTTGTAACATTTTCGATTTGGGAAGTAAGCAATGTTGGGTCCATATCATAAAAATATTTATCTTTTAATTTTAATTTTGTTTTTTTGATTGCCTGTTCAACCTCTTTTTGGTAGTCACTCTTAGGGATTAAAATAATTGTCCTTTCGATCTCATTTAAATTCCTAAATTTATCAATCGTTCGAAGTTGAGAAATAGCATTAACGCCTGCACTTATTACATTTGGAGGGTTTCCATAAATTTTATTTGTTAATGATATGAAAGTTACATTATTTAATTCATCAAGATACTTTGTACTTTCGTTAAAAACTGGACCTATAATAATTTTAATACCTTGATCATATAGGGCTTTTGATGCTTTTAATGCATCAATTGGATTGGCTTTCGTATCTCCTGGCACAATTTCAAATTTTTCGTCATTAATTTTATTAAGTGCAAGTCTTGTTGATTTAATAATGGAGTCTCCAATAGTCGAATATTCACCAGTTAATGGCACAACAAGACCAATTCTAATTTTGTCTTCTGCAAATATTTTGCCTACAGGCAATAAGCATACGAAAATTAATATTAATATTTTTTTAAATAAAGATTTCATTTAATTATTAATAATATAATTTTAAATTATGCATCATGATAAAATCTTAGATAATCTTAAACCTGGGCTATATTGTGTTGCAACACCTATCGGAAATCTTGGGGATATTACTTTAAGAGCTTTAGAAGTACTTAAAAAATGCGATCTAATTTTGTGTGAAGACACAAGAGTATCAAAAAAATTGTTAAATCATTTTAACATAAAAAAACTTCTTATTTCTTACCATAAATTCAATGAGAGAGAAAAAATTAAAGAAATAATAGAAAAGCTTAAACAAGACAAAATTATCTGTTTAATATCTGACGCAGGGACACCAGCTATATCAGACCCAGGTCGATTACTTATTAAAGAATGTACAGAGCATTCAATCCATATCTTTCCAATACCTGGAGCATCATCTGTTAGTGCAGGTATTTCTATAAGTGGTTTTTCAGATAGATTCTTATTTCTTGGTTTTTTGCCTGAAAAAAGAAAAGACCTTACTTTAAATCTTGAAAAAGCATCAAGTTTTGGATGTACAGTTGTATTTTTTATATCACCAAATAAACTTTACAAAATTATTAGTGATTTAAAACTTCATTTTCCAAAAAGAGATATATTAATTTGTAGAGAAATTTCAAAGTTTCATGAGGAGTATATAAGAATTACTTCAAATAAATTAGATAGTTTGAGGATATCGAAAAAAGGAGAATTAACAGTAATAATTTCTGAGAATAGAAATATTCAAAAAAAGTTAATTGAACTAGAAGAATCAGATAAAAAAGAAATTAAAAAATTATTAAAAACTAAAACAATTAAAAATGTAGTGAAATTAATTTGTAGTAAAAAAAACTTTCAAAAAAAAGTTATATACAATTACTGTTTAGAAATTAAAAATGATAAAAAATAAACTTTACTTTTTTATATTATTAATAATTTTAAGTGGGTGTGTGGGCGCTTCATCAACGGGAGTTCTTGGTACCGGAGTATCAATTGCAATAGATCCAAGAACTATAGGAACTCAGATAGATGATAATATAATGCAAAAGAATTTGAGTGCTAAAATTATAAATATGGATGGAAAGTATTTTTTATCTGTTAAGCCAAAAGTTATAGATGGAAGAATTTTCATAACCGGCAAGGTTGAAACAACTGAAGAGAAATTAAAAATAACAAAGTTGGCTTGGGAAATAAAAGGTGCAAGATCGGTTAAAAACGATCTTAAGATAAAAGAAAAGTTTAATATTCAACAATCTGCAAAAGATCTTTTGATTACTTCACAATTACGTACAGCTATGATTGCTAGTAAAAAAATTAAGTCTGCTAATTACAATATAGATACTCATAAAAAAAAAATTTATATATATGGTATTGCTGAAAACGAGGAAGAGAGAACAGAAGTTATCAATGAAGCAAAACAAATTCTTGATGTCGAAGATGTAATTTCAAGTATATTACTTGTAGAAGACCTTAGAATAGTTAAAAATTAATTTGGTTTTTTATAATTAATTACCCCTGCAGAATATGCTGCAACAGAGGCTAAATTTAATATATCAGAAGTAGAGGATCTTAGTGGAGCAATTTCAATTGGCTGTCCCAAACCAATCAACAAAGGACCAATCACCTTAGCACCACCCAAAGACTTCATCATTTTATGAGAAATGGTTGCACTATGTTGTCCTGGCATAATTAATATATTAGCTTTGCCAACAATTTCTGAAAAAGGATAAAGATCTGCATACTCGTTATTTAATGCCACATCTGGTTGCATGTCTCCATCAAATTTAAAATCAACTTCTTTATTTTTTAAAATTTCAACAGCGTCCCTTATGTGTTTTGTTCTGCTAGTTAATGGTTGTCCAAAAGTTGAATGAGAAAGGAAGGCAACTTTAGGATCGAAACCAAAAAGTCTTACTACCCTTGCAGCTGAAATCGCTATTTCAGCTAATTGTTCAGATGTTGGATATTCATGTACGCTAGTATCTCCAATAAACACAGTTTTCCCTTTATTAACAACCATATTTAACCCAAACATTATTTCACCGGGCCTTGGTTCAACAACTTTTTTAATCTTTTGAAGAGATTGGGCATATCTTCTTGTATTTCCAGTTACCATTGCATCTGCATCACCACACGCCACCATACAAGAACCCCATATTACTCTATCATTTCTTACCATTCGATCACAATCTCTCTCTAATAAGCCTTCTTCTCTTTGCAGTTTTTTAAACAAAAAGTTTACATATTTTTCTCTTTTGTCTTTTTTAGTTGAATTCACAATTTCAATATCAAAATTTTCGCCATATCCAATTTCTTTTAACCTCTCTTTGACAACTTTTTCTTTCGCAACTATGATTGGTGTTCCTAGATTACTATTTTTAAAAGCAATTGCAGCTTTAAGTGTATTTTCGTCTTCCCCATCTGCAAATACAACTCTTTTTTTATTTTTTTTAATTTTCGAGTTAATTCCTTGCATAATAGTTACAGATGGATCCAATCTTTGTTTAAGTTGCTCAGAATATATATCAAAATTTTCAATATTCTTTCTTGCAACTCCACTTGACATCGCGGCCCTCGCTACTGCAACTGGAATAACACTAATTAAACGTGGATCAAATGTAGAGGGAATAATGTATTCTTTTCCATAAGAAGGTGTTTCACCTCCCATTGCAGCAGCCACTTCTTCAGGCACAATTTCTCTTGCAAGTTTTGCAATTGCGTCTGCTGCAGCAGTTTTCATCTCCTCGTTAATTGTCTTCGCTCTTACATCTAATGCTCCCCTAAATATATATGGGAAACCAATTAAGTTATTTACTTGGTTAGGATAATCTGATCTACCTGTAGCAATTATTGCATCTTTTCTAACTTCCTCAACTTGTTCTGGAGTAATTTCTGGATCTGGATTTGCACAAGCAAAAATTATAGGATTTTTTGCCATTTTTCTAACCATCTCTATTTTAAGAGCGCCTGCTGCAGATAAACCTAAAAAAACATCTGCACTATCAATTGCGTCAGACAATGTCCTATTTTTTGTTTCAACTGCATGAGCTGATTTCCATTGATTTAGATTATCTCTTCCCCTGTAAATCACTCCTTTTCTGTCTAACATAGTAATATTTTTTTGAGGAACACCAGAGCTTTTAAATAAATTAGCACAAGCCATAGCTGCAGCACCTGCACCATTGATTACAATTTTAATTTTTTTTAAATCCTTTTTTGCAATGTCTACTGCATTTATTAGTGCTGCAGTTGTAATAATCGCAGTGCCATGTTGATCATCATGAAAAACAGGAATATCTAAAATTTCTTTTAGTTTTTCTTCTATGACGAAACAGTCTGGAGCAGCGATATCTTCTAAGTTAATACCTCCAAAACTTTTTGAAAAATTCTTAATTGAATTTATAATTTCGTTAGTATCGTTTGATTCTATTTCTAAATCTATAGAATCAATATCTGCAAATCTTTTAAATAAAACTGCTTTTCCCTCCATAACTGGTTTAGAAGCAACAGCTCCTAAATTACCAAGACCAAGAATTGCAGATCCATTGCTAATTACTGCTACCAAATTACCTTTAGTAGTGTACTCATAAGCAAGATCAGGATTTTCTGCGATAGCTTTAACTGGAGCAGCAACACCTGGGGAATAAGCGAGAGCCAAATCTCTTTTAGTAGTCATCGGCTTCGACGAATTTATTTCAATTTTTCCTGATTTTTCATTGGTATGAAAATCAAGAGCTTCTTTATCTGAATAATGTTCTATTTTAACTTTCTTCATTTTGAATATTTAAATATACAATTAGATCTAAATTAAGACTAATATGATTTATGAACATAATTAAGTCAACTGGCACATTTAGTTTTTTTGTTTTGATAAGTAGAGTGCTTGGTTATGTTAGAGACTTCTTCATCGCTCTTTATTTAGGTTCTGGGCCATTAGCTGATGCTTTTTTTGTAGCATTTAGGATTCCAAACACTTTTAGAAGGTTATTTTCCGAAGGAACATTTAATGCAGCTTTTGTTCCATCTTATTCAAGCGAACTTATCAAAGGAAAAGATAAAGCCAAAGAGTTTGCAAATTCAGTTTTTAATTTATTAGTTTTTTTTCTTTTAGTTACAACAATTTTAATTGAAATTTTCATGCCAGGATTTGTAAAAATTATTGCTCCTGGTTTTATTGATGATAAAGAAAAAATGCAATTAGCTATAAATTTAACAAGACTTACTTTTCCTTTTTTACTTTTTATTTGCCTTGCTTCTTTTTTATCAGCAATTTTAAACTCTCATAACAAATTTGCTGCAGCTGCTGCTGCGCCAATAATTTTAAATATTCTATTAATTCTGTGTTTAATCTTTGCAAATAATTTTGGGGACACATTAGTTTATTACTTATCATACACTGTATCTGTTGCTGGATTGGTGCAATTTATATTTCTTATTTTTTTCGTAAGAAAATTTTATCTACCTAATTTTAATTTAAAAATTAAAATGAATGATAACATAAAATTATTCTTTAAAAAGCTTCTACCAAGTATTTTTGCTTCAGGTGTAACCCAAATAAATATTTTAGTTGGTACTATTATTGCTTCATTTCAAGCAAGCGCAGTATCTTACTTATATTATGCAGATAGAATTTATCAGATTAATCTTGCAATAGCAGGAATAGCAATAGGTACAGTCATACTTCCAAATTTAAGCAAATATGTTCAAACAGAGGATAAATTAAAAATTTCAGAAATACAAAATAAAGCTTTAGAATTAAGTTTATTTTTAAGTTTACCGGCATCATTTGCTTTGATTTTTGCTTCTGAGGAAATAACCTCATCATTATTTGGATACGGATCATTTGATATTGAAAGTGTAAAAAATTCAGCTAGAGCTTTATTTTATTTTTCTCTTGGCTTACCTGCATTTTCATTAATAAAGATATTCTCCAGTTTTTTGTTTGCCAGAAAAGACACTAATACTCCATTTAAAATTTCTGTGTTATCAGTAGCAGTTAATATTTTTATTAGTGTTATTTTCTTTAACAAAATTGGGTTTATAATTATTCCAATTGCAACTACAATATCTTCTTGGTTAAATGGTATAATTTTAATGATTATAGTCATCAACAAAAGTTATTTTAAATTTTCAAGTAATTTCCATTTTTCAATCCTGAAAATAATTTTTTCTAATTTTATTACTTTGAGTCTATTTATATATTTAATAAAGTTCTTTTCCGAATATCTGAATTATCAGAACAATTATAAATTTTTATGCATTATTATTTTAGTAATCATAACGTTTGTAATGTATATTTTAATATCTATCGTCACTAAAGCTTTCAAATTATCAGATATTAAAATAAAATATTAACTTAATGGCTAAAAAAATTTTTTCAGGAGTCCAACCAACAGGAAATCTACATTTAGGAAATTATCTAGGTGCAATAAAAAATTTTGTAGAACTGCAGAATGAAGAGGACAATAATTGCATATATTGTGTTGTTGACTTGCATGCAATTACTTTGAAACAAGATCCAAAAGAACTAAAAAATAATATTAGAGAAACTGCTGCAACATTCATTGCAAGTGGACTTAATCCAAACAAAAGCATTTTGTTTAATCAATCTTTAATTCCAGCGCACTCAGAGGGTTCTTGGATATTGAGTTGTATTGGTAGAATGGGTTGGCTTAACAGGATGACACAGTTTAAGGAAAAAGCAGGAAAAGATAAAGAGAAAGCAAGCGTAGGCCTTTACATTTATCCTATTCTTATGGCTGCAGATATTATGTTGTATGATGCAACACATGTACCAGTTGGCGATGATCAGAAGCAACATTTAGAACTTTGTCGGGATATTGCTCAAAAATTCAATAACGATTATAATGTTGAGGATTTCCTAGTTCCTCCTGAACCATTAATACAAAAACAATTCTCCAGAATTATGAGCTTAAAAGATGGTACAAAAAAAATGAGTAAATCAGACGTGTCAGATTTAAGTAGAATAAACTTAAAAGACAGTAAAGATTTAATAATTAATAAAATTAAAAAAGCAAAAACAGATCCACATCCTATACCTAATATTATTGAAGAATTAGAAAACAGACCTGAGGCAGAAAATTTACTTGGAATATATTCAAGTTTAAAAAATCAAAATATTAACACCACTTTGAAGGAGTTTGGTGGTAAAAATTTCTCTGAGTTTAAGACAAGTCTTTCTGAACAATTAATTGATAAAATTTCTCCAATGGCAAAAGAAATAAATAAATTATTAAATGATCCTGTTTATTTGGACAAAATTTTATTAGCTGGAGCAGAAAAAGCAAATGACATAGCTGAAAATAAAGTTAGAGAAATGAAGAAAATAATCGGTTTTTAACTATTTAAATTGTTTTTTTAGTTATTATATTAGAGAAATGTTTGTACAAACTCAAAAAACACCCAACCCAAACTCATTAAAGTTCATACCAGGACGTCCAGTTTCAAATAATGGACCTTTCGAGATCGTTAATAAAGATGATACAAAAAATGCTTTGCTGAGAAATATTCTATCAATAAATGGTGTAACCGGTATTTTTTTAGGTGAAGATTTTTTATCAGTTAACAAGATAGATGAAAATAATTGGGATGATATACAGCATATAATTATATCTTATATAAATGAGTATTATGCCGAAGGAAATAAGTGCATTCTCGATAACTTGGGTCAAAATAAATCTGATGAAAGTTTAAATGAAATTGAAAAAAAAATAATTCATATTTTAGAGACAAAAGTTAGACCTGCAGTTGCAAAAGATGGTGGAGATATAAAATTTAAAGAGTTTATAGATGGCAAAGTCAAGGTAGAATTACAAGGAAGTTGCTCAGGCTGCCCATCTTCAACTATGACGTTAAAACAAGGAGTTCAAAATTTACTCACACATTATATTCCTGAAGTTAAAGAAGTTTTAGCAGTTTAAAATAATAATTTATTTTTATATAATCATTAGACTTATTTTATGCCTAAAAAAAATAGAAATGAATCAATTTTCATAAAACCAAACTCAATTAAATTAAAAAGCCTTAAAAAGAAAAATAAAAAAAATTTTTTTAAAAAAGATTACAAGAGTTTATCTAAGTTTTCCTTAGCAAGTAGTATTGTTATTTTGTTTTTTTTTGGTTTACCTGTGATGACTAATTTTATGGATGAAAACTTTAGAGCCAATATTGAAGTGTCGAATATATCAAAAAAAAATTTTGATTTAACACTTAACAATAAAGATATATTTAAAAAAAAAAACGTTGATGAAGAAACAAATTTGGAAAACGTATTTGATGATATAGACGTATTTAATTCCGATGAAAATAATTTAAATACTTCTAGATTAAGCGCATCTACTATTGAGCAATTGTTTGAGGATACCAAATATAATCTTAAAAAAGTTAAAGAAACAAAACTAGTAAACATTGGAAATTCTATTGATCATTTGCCCAAAGAAATGAAAAAAATAGAAAGTACAAAAAAAAGAAAGAATTTATTTATACAAATTGTGCTTCCTTTAATAATTGAGGAGAATACAAAAATTCGTTTAGATAGGAAAAAGCTTTTTGCTATTTTAAACAAGAATAACAATTCAAAAACAGAGAAAGAGTGGCTATCAAAAAAATTTAAGCAATATGGTGTCAAAAGTAATGATTTGTCAACGTTAAAAATAAGAATGGATGAAATACCAGTTTCATTAGCTATTGCTCAAGCAGCTAAAGAAACTGGATGGGGTACATCAAGATTTGCGCAAGAGGGAAATGCACTCTTTGGGCAATGGACTTGGTCTGGAGAAGGAATTAAACCGGCTGGAGCAGATGGAGACTCAAAACACAAGGTTGCAAAGTTTAAAGTCTTAAAAGCATCTGTGAAAGCGTATCAAAGAAATCTAAATACACATTCAGGATATAAAAATTTCAGACGTGAAAGAGCTATTCAAAGAGACAATGAAGGAAAACTAAATAGTCTTTTGCTTGTAAATTACTTGGATAAATATGCAGAAACTGGCGTTGAATACACAAAAATATTAAAAAAAATTATTGAGCAAAATTCTCTCACAGAATTTGATGAAGTTAAAATTCTACCAACAACAAAAAAATTGAAGAACTTAATTTAAATCTACTGAAAGTTGACTACCTAACCATCTCCAGCCATCTATATCATTTAAGGAACAATTAATTCTTCCTCTTCTAAAATTAAACTTTTCCCTAAAGGAAATTGTAAGTTTGTTTTCGTCTAAATTTATGTTTGAGTTATCCCAAGAACCTCCTTCATCAGAAAAACAATTTATTTGCCCTAAATTTTTTTGCTCCTTAAAAAATTCTATAGTCATCTCTGGAGGGTTATTTTTGTTAATCAGTTTATCTTCTGGATAGAGTTTGTTGTACTGAAGTGGGAGTAAATTTATTAAAAACTCAAATCTTTTAAGATCACCATACTTTTCATTTATTGGGAACCTTGGCAATTCATATGGATCTTTATTAAGATCAATGACGCCCGAGTGCTGGCCAAATGCAAACTTAAATTTTGATGAAATAAATTTTTTTTGTTCTAAACTATATTCACCAAAAGGATATGAAAAAAAAATTGGATTATAATTAAATTGAGCATTAAATATTTCAATAGATTTATTTATATCTTTTGTGTAATTCTCAAAATCAAATCCTACCATGTATTCATGAGAGTGAGAGTGATTTCCCAAATATGCAAAGTTATACGACTCAACTTCTTTTAACTGATCCATAGTCATGTAACCTTTATTTCCTATAGTTTCAGTGGATGTAAATAAAATAAAAGGAATTTGATTTTTCTTTAGAACAGGCCAAGCATTGTTATAAAAAGACAAAAAAGCATCATCTATAGTGATAAGAATTTTTTTGTTAATTTTTACATTATAAAATTCTTTCTCAAAATCTTTTGGATCAAAAAATTCAAAATTATTATTTTTTATTAACTCCAAATGTTTTTTGAACACAGCCAACTTAATATTAGTTGATGGATATTTATTTTCCTCAAATCTATGGTACATGAGTGATAAAATCCCTTTTTCATCTTTCTCGTATTTTTTTTCTGTTGCATATAGGTTTGTTTGCAATAGAAATAAATTGATTATGACTAATTTAGTAATTGATGCTGCAAGTGATAAAATTTTTTTTTCAATCATCAAAGATAGTAAATCATATACCACTGAGCATTCAAACAGTAGAGAAAATTTTGATAAAATAGTGACTCTATTAAATAAATTTTTGAGTGAAAAAGATACAAATATAAATCAAATTAAGAAAATATATATTAATAAAGGGCCAGGAAAATTTTCAAGTTTAAGAACTTCAATTTCAATTGCTAAAGCCTTGTCTCTAGCCAATAAAATTGAATTAGTAGGATTTACTTCAATGGATATAAAAAACATAAATGACTATAAAAATTTAATTGAATTAGATAAAGAAGATAAGCTAACAAAAGATTTGATAAATCCAATTTATTCGAG
>CACGOY010000021.1:0-15955 GCA_902574735.1 uncultured Pelagibacteraceae bacterium | reverse complement strand
TTCCAATGTCTGAGAGTGTGGGCGTAATGCATTCTTAGAACCTCTAAATCTGTTATAATTAAACCAGAATTTTCAATCGGGCTAGCAACCTCACTCAAACTTGGGGTATAACCCCCTGGAAATATATACTTATTTATCCACGGCTGTGGGTCTCTTGGGCTGTTTACAGAACCAATTGTGTGAATTAAAGCTGCTCCATCTTCATTAAGTAATTTTGCAACTTGATTAAAGAACTTTTGATAATATTTCCTTCCTACGTGCTCGAACATTCCAACACTTACAATTCGATCAAACTTTTCATTTATTTCTCTATAATCAATAAGTTTAAAATCTACTTGATTGCCTAGATTTAATTCGTTAACTTTTTTTTTACTATATTCTAACTGATTTTCTGAAAGTGTTATTCCAACCACATGAGCACTTGTTTTCTTTGCAATATCAATTGCAAGAGAGCCCCAGCCTGATCCTATATCCAATACTTTTTGATTTGGTTTTATGTTTAATTTTTTTATTATATGATCAATTTTATTATTTTGAGCTTCATCTAAGGTATTATTGTCATCTTTGAAGTAAGCACATGAATATTGTCTTTTTTCATCTAAAAAAAGATCATAAAGTTTTTCAGATATATCATAATGGTGACTGACATTTTTTTTTGATTTTGTGATTTGATTATAATTAGTAAGGTATCTATAGGTTCCTCTAATTTTTTTAAGTATCTTGCTATATGTGCTTATTTCACTTCTCCCTATATTTTTAAATGCTATTTCTAAAAACTCAGTAAGTGTTCCATTCTCTATTATCAAAGATCCGTCTGTATAAGCCTCTCCTAAATATAAATCTGGATAAAACATTAATTTGTAATGTAAAGATTTATCTAATATTCTTAAGTTTATAGGTATTTCTTTAATAGGTTTGCCTATTTGATATTTTTTTGAATTATAATCAATTAGTATAAATCCATCCTGAGTAAATATTTTATTTAAAAAATTAGCTAAATTCATTATGCAGCTCTTGGTATTTCAATATCAAAATTTAAATTTTTTAATAAAGTTTTTAATTCATTCTCTTGATCTTTGGGTAGTAAGTGAAGGGGTGGTAATAAATTTTTAAAATTATTATCTTTGCTCTTTAAAAAGGTATGTAATCCTGAAATTAAATTAAATTTATCAAACGTACTTCTTACTTCACATAATTTTTGATTTTGTGTCTGATCTCTTTTGTTTATAAAATCATCATAAACATTTCTTGCAAGTGAAGCTGTAACATTTGCAGTTGCTGTAATAATTCCAGAACAACCAATAGATAGTCCCTCCAGCAGTTTTATTTCGGAGCCAGGCATGATGGAAAAGTTGTCTATTTTTAGTTTTTTATACAGGTTATATGAGCTATCTTTTACACCAATAATTTGTTTTGGAAATTTAGAGACTAATTTTTCAATACATTCTAAACTAAAAACATAACCAGATAATTTTTCAAAATTATAAAGTATGATTTCACTTTCAGGTAAAGCTTCAATAATCTTTGAGTAAAAATTTATAACATCATCGTCCTGATACTTGTAATAAGCAGGTGGCATTATTAAAAATTTGTTTAATTTATTCGATAGCGAAATACTCATCAAATTGATTGTGTCACCTAGAGAATTTAAGCCAGAGCCGATTATAAATTTTTCTTTATGTTGACTGCCAGGTAAATTATTAATCATTTGTATCTTATCGGATAAGGAAATTAGCTGTGACTGACCTGTGCTGCCAAAAAAAACTACACCATGACACCCTAATTCCATTACATTCTCTGCATGATTAATGGTTTTTTTAATGTTTAGGGACAAGTCATCATTTAATACTGATAGTGTTGCAGCGTATATACCATTTACCTTACTCATTATAATAAATTAATAGATAATATTTTTTTAGTAAAGATTAAATATCTATACTTTTTATCACAACATCCTTAGCTTCGTTTACAATAGATGCCAATCTTGAAAGTTCAGGACTTACATCTGGATGAATTTTTTTCATAATACTCTTGTAAGATTTCATTACTTCTTCTTTTGAATATTTTTTATTCATATCAAGATTTAAAATTTTAAATGCCTCATCAATTTTCATATTTTGAGTATTGTTGGCTTGATTAAAATTATTAAAATTAAATCTTCCAGAGCTTTTTAAAACACGCAAAAGTCCCCAGATCCTAATTAATTGAAGCAAAGTAATACCAGCTTTTGTTTTGATTAATGGAAGTATTGCCAACAAAAACGGTAATGAGAAAATATACCTTCCTGCATAAAACATGAGAAATGCTAAAAGAACTGAAAAAAAAATTATAAATAATCTAATATACTTTGAAATTTTTTTTGAAGATGTTTTGGCAAACCAGTTTAGGAAAAGATATACAACAATAAAAATAATAAGTATTAAAATAAAATAATTCATGTAATAAATTTCATAATGAAAATACCACAATTACGAAAAAAACTAGAAGTAAAATCTTGTCACGATGTCTCTTGGGAAGATAATTATAGCTGGATACATCAAAAAAATATTTTAGAAGTCCTCAAGGATAGCTCAAAGCTTTTACCTGAAGTTAGAAAATATCTAGAGGAAGAAAATGCATATTTTGAATATCAAATGAAAAATACTAAAGATAGTCAAAAAAAAATATTTGATGAAATCAAAGGAAGAATAAAATTAGAGGATCAATCTTTGCCTTTTAAAGATGTTCGCTATGAGTATTGGACCAAAACAACAGAAAAAGGGAATTATTCTATTAAATTAAGAAAAAAAATTAATACCAATGAAGTAGAGGAAATTTGGAATGGCGATAAGGAAAAAGAAAAATTAAATACTGAATATTTTGGTTTAGGAGATTTAGAAGTTAGTTTTAATGATAAATACCTTGCTTACTCTCTAGATTTGAAGGGATCTGAATATTACACAATTCATGTACGAGATATAGAAACAAATAAATTAATCACCGAAAAAATACAGGAAACAAGTGGAAGCATCACTTTCAGTTTAGATGATAAGTTCATTTTTTACTCAAAACTTGATGAACATCATAGACCAAGAAAAATATTCAGACATAAATTGGGTTGCAGTGTTTTAGATGATGAGCTTATTTTTGAGGAAAAGAGTGAAGCATTCACAGTTGGATTAGGTATTAGTTCAGATGAAAAATTTTTTTTTATTACTTCTTCAGATCATAACACATCAGAACAATACTATTTTTCAGTGGACGAGCAGGAACCAAAACCAAAACTTATTCAAAAAAGGGAAAGAGGAATAATTTATTCCGTAAATTCTTGGGATGAGCATTTTTACAAACACACCAATAAAGATGCTGAAGATTTTAAAATTGAGAGAGCAAGAAGTTTGGAAGATCAAAATTGGGAAGTTTTTATACCAGCAAGAAACGAAGTTTTGATAGGTGGTTTAGTATTTTTAAAAAATTGGATAATACGATCTGAAACCTCAAACGCATTGAGCAAACTTATTCTTAGAGACCCAAAAACCAACAAAGAGGAGGAGATTATTTTTTCTGATGAAAAAGTTGTTGTTCCTGGTATTTCTTTAGCTCAAAAAGATAAGAATACTGATGAGGTTCACTTGTCATATTCGTCACCAAAAACACCTGGAAGAACTTATCTGTATAATCTTAAGACTAAAGAGAGAAAATTATTAAAAGAACAGGAAATTCCCTCTGGTCACAATTCAGATGATTACATAGTGGAACGGCTTGAGTGTTCTTCACATGACAATAGATTAATTCCATTAACAATAACTAGGCATAAAAATACACCAGTCGATGGCTCAGCTAATTTACTATTGTATGGCTATGGGTCCTATGGAAGTTCAATGACACCAAACTTTTCTTCAACAAGATTAAGCTTAATTGATCGAGATATAATATGGGTCACTGCACATATAAGAGGGGGAATGGAAAAAGGAATGAAATGGTGGAAGGAGGGAAAACTTCTTAATAAAAAAAATACTTTTGAGGATTATATTGCAGTCGCAAAATTTCTTATTGAAAAAAAATATACATCTAAAGGAAAAATAATTGGAATGGGTGGTTCTGCAGGTGGTTTATTAATGGGGGCAGTTGTTAATAAAAATCCGGAATTATTTAAAGGCATTGTTATGGCTGTTCCGTTTGTTGACTCATTAACAACTAATTTAGATCATTCACTTCCTCTTACTGTAGGAGAATTTGATGAATTCGGAAATGCTAAAGAAAACAAGGAACATTTCGATTATATTTATTCTTATGCACCTTATAACAATATAAAAAAAATGGATTATCCGGATATATTAATTACTACAAGTTTAAGTGATAACAGAGTTCTCTTCGATGAACCTGCAAAATTTACTGCTAAGCTTAGAGAACTCAAAACAGATAATAATCTACTGCTATTAAAAACTGAAATGAATGCTGGGCACGGTGGTAAGTCTGGAAGAGATGGTGCTATTGAAGAAATTGCACTAGATTATTCTTTTATATTAAAAATTACTGATAAAATTTAATCAATCTTGAAAAAATAAACTTCATTCCTATATGTAATAAGTAGGTCGCCTAATGGGGCTTGCAAATATACTTGCTTAACAAAGGAGGAAATTATGACAAGTAAGGATCTATCTATCTTCAATTCATTAAGGCCATTTTCTATTGGTTTTGACGATATGTTTGACCAATTCGAAAATATGCTTGGAAATGGAGGTTTGAGCATGCAATCAAACTATCCGCCATACAACATTAGAAGAACTGGACAAGACAAATATTCTATAGAGGTTGCGCTTGCTGGCTTCAGTAAAAATGATGTTGAAGTTGAATTTGAAGATAATTTATTAACTGTTAGAACAAAACAAGTTGATAAGTCAGAAAATAAAAACGATGATGGTGAAATAATTCACAAAGGCATATCTCAAAGACATTTTGCGAGATCATTTACAATTGCTGATGATGTAAAAGTAAATGGCGCTCAACTAAAAGACGGTCTTTTAACTATTGCTTGTGAAAGAATAATACCAGAGCATAAAAAAAGAAAACTTATTGAAATCAAATAAGTAAAACCTTGCTTGTGGGGTTAAGCCCCACAGGTTTAAAAACAACCGCTTGAATTAAATCCTATAATTGTACCTGAAGAATTAATCTCGAACTTTCTGTCACAAGGTAAGCCATATTTTTTAGTTTTATAAACTAAAGTTTCATTACCAAGTTCATTAACAAAATCCTCTGTAGGTGCTCCAAGTTCCATTTTTAATTCACTAACTTGTTTGCCTACGAATTGTCCATATTTCTCATTCTCTTTTTCTGCAACTTCATCAGATTTATTTTTGATTGTTTGACAACCAGATAAGAGAATTAAAGAGAACATAGAGATTAAAATAAATTTTATTTTCATGAACAAGTTATGATAAATTATAACCACCAAAATAAGGCAAATTTAAACCTCACAGTTGAAAAATGTTAATAATTCAATCTAAAATCGCGAATTTCAATTAAGAATATAATAAAGATAGTCCTTTAGGAGGAACGAATGTTAGATAATTATTTTAATTATAAAAAACATAAAACAGACTTTCGTACTGAAGTCATAGCAGGTGTAACAACATTTTTAACTATGGCTTACATTATGTTTTTAAATCCATTTATACTTTCAGGTGAGTTTGCTGGACCTGAAAAAGGATTTTTTGATTTTGGGGCAGTTTACACGGCAACAATTTTAGCAACCGCTCTTGCATGTTTTATAATGGCATTTTATGGAAAGACATGGCCTATCGGATTAGCTCCAGGGATGGGAATTAATGCTTTTGTTGCATTTGGAGTTTGTGCAGGAATGGGATACACGCCACAAGAGGCTTTAGGTGCTGTACTTGTTGCAGGTGTATTGTTTTTAATTATATCTCTCACACCAATTCGAGCTTGGTTAATTAACTCAATTCCAAGAAGCTTAAAGTTAGGTATTGGAGCAGGTATAGGATTATTTTTAGCAATCATTGGATTACAAATTATGGAAGTTGTTGTTGACGATCCAGTAACTTTAGTAAAACTTGGAGACTTAAGTAATCCATTAGTTTTATTAGGTTGTGCAACTTTTATTGTAATTGTGGTGCTTGAAAAAATGAATGTAAAAGGAAATATTATTATTGGTATTTTAGCGTTCAGTATAATTTCGTGGGCAACTGGTCTTGCAAACTTTAATGGTATAGCAAGTGCTCCACCTCCTATGACATACCTTTTTGAATTTGACTTATCTGCAGCTATGACAGCAGGAATGTCGACGGTAATCTTTACGTTACTTTTTATTGATTTTTTCGATACTGCAGGAACATTAACTTCGGTTGCTAATGTTGCTGGCAAAGTTGATAAAAAAGGTAAAGTTCAAGATATAAATAAAGCAATGCTATCAGATAGTGTTAGTACTGTTGCAGGTGCAATGATGGGAACCACTACTGTAACAAGTTATGTGGAGTCTGGTGCTGGTGTAAAAGCAGGTGGGAAAACAGGAATGACTTCTTTGGTTATTGGGCTTCTATTTCTTTCTTGCATATTTTTTGCACCATTAGCAACTAGTTTACCAAAACAAATTGATGGTGCTGCTCTATTATTTGTTTCAGTTCTTTTTGTAAGAAACATTACAGATATTGAGTGGAATGATATAGGTGAATCAGCCCCAGCAATACTTGCAATGATAACGATGCCATTAACTTACAGTATCAGCAATGGTATTGCCTTGGCATTTGTATCTTATGCATTAATAAGATTATTTACAGGAAAAGCTTCTGATACTTCTCCTGCAATATGGGTTATTGCGGTTTTAAGTTTAATTAGTTTCGTAGTAGCTTAAATAATTATCTAAATGGGCTAGAGTTAATCTCTAGCCCTACCTTGTTTTTCAATTACTTCATCAATAGACATTTCCTCATAATGCTCTGTAGGTTGGACTATCCACAGATCGTTATCGAGCTTAATTGGACAAAAATCTGGTGTAAATTTAGATGATTTTTTCTTCCATAAACAAGCAGTTTTAATTTCTTGAATTTGATTTTTAATTGGTTGGTAATTTTTCAACCATTCTATGCTTTTATTTAGTGTAAGACCCGTATCAGATAAGTCATCAACCAATAAAACTTTTTTAAAGTCTTCCTCTTTAGCTATAGAGCTTATATCTCTAGCAAAAACTAATTCTCCTTGCTTATCTTCCATGCCTTCGCCAGAGTAACTTTGGATTACTATATAAGCTGTAGGTAACTTTAAAATCCTTGATAAAATATCAATTATAGGCGCAGCGCCTCTCATAATTCCAACTAATACAGTTGGTTTAAAATTATTATTTATTTCTAATGCAAGTTTTTCTACTGTGTCCAGGTATTCTTCAAAACTGATTATTAATTTTTCTGACATAAAATCTGGTATCATAAATTTTAAAATTTAAAAAGGAGAAATATAATGAAAGGATATTGGATAAGTTTATATACAAAAATTGAAAACCAAGAAAACTTAAAAAAATATGCTGAAGCAGCAACACCAATTATTAAAAGTTATGGAGGTGTGCCTCTAGTAAGAGGAGGAAGGAGTCAATCTTTTGAGGGAGATAATTTTTTAAGAACAGTTGTTTGGGAATTTCCAAATTTTCAAAAGGCAATTGAATGTCATGACTCAAAAGAATATCAAAAAGGTTGGGCGTTAGCTAAAAATACAACTGTTCGACACATGCAAGTTGTAGAAGGATTTAGTACTGAATAGGTTCATCATCTATAGATCTCCATAAATACCATGTTGCAACTGAACAATATGGGGAAAATCTAATTTTTAATTTTTCTACAAAATTATTTGGTGGCAAATATTTTTTTTTATAATTATTTGATATAGCTCTCAATAAACCAATATCTTGAACAGGCCAAATATTTGACCTGTTATAAGTAAATAAAAGTATCATCTCAGCAGACCATCTGCCTATCTGTCTCAATTCTGATAAATATTCAATGGCTTGCTCGTCTGACATATTTTTTATTAAATTAGGTTTAAATTCTTTATTAAGCATTTTTTCAGCTAACGACTTAATTCCTTTTACTTTTTGCCTGCTTAATCCACAGCTTTTTAATTGTGTGAAGGTTAATTTTTTAATTGTTTTAGGAGAAATTTTATTCTTACATTTTTTTTTAAACTTTAAAAATACTGAATTAGCAGCCGCTACACTAATCTGCTGACCAATAATACTTTTACAAAGTGAAAGAAATATATTTTTTCTAGTTGTAAGTGAGGCATCAGAATATTTTTCAATTAAAGTTTTCATTACTCTATCCTTTGATGATAAATATCTCCTCGCTTTATTCCAATATGATGGCGGTTTACTCATGTCTTCCAACTGTTAACTGTTTTTTGAGATATATCTCTCTTCTAAAAATAATTAATGATGAAATTATTACCAAACCTGCCCCCATCAAAGTTTTTATTGTTGGTATCTCTCCCCAAATTAGATATCCAAAAAATATAGCAAAAACTAAAGCTAAATATTTAAGAGGAGTAACTAATGATACCTCAGAATATTTATATGACTGACTTAACCATAAATTTGCAACGCCTCCAAAAAAACCTATAAAAGATAGAAATGCAAGGTCATATAGACTTGGCATAATCCACCCATAAGGTATTGTAAATAAGCTTAATAAAGTGATTGCTACTGAAAAATAGAGAGAAATTAACCAAACTGGCTCTGTTTTTGACAACTGTCTAATAGCAATTGCTACATACGATAATCCCAAACAAAAGATTATTGGGTATATGTAATAAATGTTCACTGAACTCAAACCAGGCTCTGTAATAATAATTATTCCAACAAAACCTATTATGACTGCTAACCATCTAAATATGCCAACTTTTTCTCTCAATAAAAAAATTGAAAATATAGTTGTGAATATAGGTGCAGCAAATGAAATACTTACTACTGTCGCTAATGGCAAATTTCTTAAAGCTATAAATATTGCAACTAAAGCAATTAATCCAAAAGCACATCTTAAAAAATGTAACCCTGCCCTCTTAGTGTAATAAAAATTTTTTCGTCTATCTGATGGTATAATAAATAAATAAAAAATAACGCCAAAAAATCCCCTAAAAAATAAAACTTCACCTAAAGGGTAATGTTGAGACCATTTTACAATTATATCCATTACTGAAAATGCACATACAGACAGAAACATGTACAAAAATCCCAATTGATTTTTAGAGAGCATGTTATTATCTTTAAATTAAATACATTAATTATCAATGGAAATAGCAATTTTAGCACTTGGATGTTTTTGGGGTCCTGAACAAAAATTTAGTAAGATAGATGGAATAATTAGAACAGAGGTTGGTTATTGTGGGGGTAATACTGAAAACACAACTTATAAGGATGTTTGTACTGGAACAACTAACCATGCTGAGGTTGTTAAACTTGAATATGATGAAAAAACTATCACTTACGCAGATATATTAAAATATTTTTTTGAATTTCATGATCCTACTACGCTTAACTCTCAAGGTTATGATTTTGGTACACAATATAGAAGTGAAATTTTTTATTTAAATGAAAAACAAAAATTGTCTGCTGAAAAAATGATTGAAGCTGAAAATAAAAAGTTAAATGGAAAAGTGGTGACACAACTATCACTCTTAAAAAATTACTGTACAGCAGAAGAATATCATCAGAAATATTTAGATAAAAAATTCTAATGTATTTAGTTTCCACAGACTGGTTAATAGGAAACT
Source organism: uncultured Pelagibacteraceae bacterium (assembly GCA_902574735.1). Lineage (GTDB taxonomy): Bacteria > Pseudomonadota > Alphaproteobacteria > Pelagibacterales > Pelagibacteraceae > Pelagibacter. The sequence continues at coordinate 6,199 of CACGOY010000021.1, read as the reverse complement.
TAGGTCATGTAAAAATAATAGATGCCTCATGGCATCTGCCCTCGACAGATAGAGATGGATTTGAAGAATATAAAATTGAACACATTGAGAATTCAATTTTTTTTAATTTAGATGAGTTTTCAGAAAAAAATACTGATCTTCCTCATATGCTATCAGATGCTAAAACTTGGTCAAAAAATATCTCAAAGCTTGGTATAGAAAACGAAGATAAAATAATAATCTACGACAACTCTGATGTGTTAAGTGCTTGCAGATGTTGGTACAATTTTATTTATTACGGTCATAACCCCAAAAATGTAAGTGTTCTCGATGGAGGACTGGGTAAGTGGAAAAAAGAGAAAAAACCTACATCAAAAGAAAAAGTTAACTTTAAAGAAACGAAATATGAAGCTGTTGAAAATAGAAATATGGTAAAAAATAAATCTGAGATTGATTTAAATATTAAGACAAGTGAATTTTTAGTTTTAGATGCGAGAAGTGAGGAAAGATTTTTTGGAAAAGTATCTGATCCTAGAAAAAATGTTAGAAGTGGATCGATACCGAACTCACACTGTTTGCCATTCACCAATATTATACGATCAGACAAAACATTTAAAAATATTGAAGAAATTAAACAAATATTTGATCAAATAAATCCTGATAATAATAAATTGTTAGTTTTTTCTTGTGGCTCAGGAGTTTCAGCTTGTATATTAGCACTTGCATATTCTTTGGTTGATAATAAATATGTGCCTACCATTTACGATGGTTCATGGGCAGAGTACGGAAAAATAGAATAAAAAATAAATGAAAAGATCATCTAAAATTACAACAGTTATATTTATATTTTTTTTTATTATTGCAGGAGTAATCATTGCAAGAACAATGATTGGAAATCATTTCAAAAAAAAATTTAGTAAAATGCCACCTCCCGGAGTAATAGTAACATACGCTAAAGAAAGGATTTTTGAAAATAATATAAGTACTTTTGGTACAGCAGTACCTATTCAAACTCAAGCATATAAAATAGAAAAATTTGAAATAATTAAACCAATAGAATTTAACCGAAAAGTTAAAAAAGGTGATGTAATAGTCGAATTAAAAAATAGGAAAATTTTTGCTCCATTTGATGGGATTATTGGTAAAAAAGAATTCTCCGAGGACGTTGAAGTTTCAAAATCATCACTTTTAATAAATTTAGATGACTCATCAACAATATATTGTGACGTTCAAATCCCAGAGATCTATTTTCCTTTTATTGAAGTTGGATTGCCAGTCAAAATTGAATACTCCGGCTCTGCAAAAAAATATTTTGATGGAGTAGTAGACTCTATATCAAGTAGAATTACAGAGGACACAAGATCATTACCTATTAGAATTAAAATAGATAATCAAAAAGGTGAAATTTTACCTGGATCTTTTCTTGAAGTCTCAATTAGATACAATGTAAGAAATAATTTGGGCGCACCTGATACAAGCACAATTGTAGAGGGAGACAATGTATTTATTTACAAAGTAAACAATGAAAACAAAGCAATTAAAACTAAAGTTAATATAGGTGATCGTTATAAAGGATTTATTGAAATTAAAGACGGCGTAAATTCTGGAGACAAAATTGTAGCTGAGGGATTAAAAAAAGTCAGACCAAATTTAGAAATAAAGCCAATTGAAAAAGGTGAAAAACAGAAAGCATCGACATGGGGGAAAAAAGAGAAAACTACTAAAAGTGAATCGACAAAAGGAAAATTTGATTGGCTTAAAAAGTTAAATATTTTTAAAAAATCTGATGCTGAGAAAAATAGCTAAGATAAACATTTATAATGAATCTTACAGAAATAAGTATTAAAAGACCGGTAGTAGCATGGGTGATGTCCTTAGTATTGGTTATTTTTGGGATGTTTGTTTTCTCAGAACTTCCAGTAAGAGAACTGCCTGAGGGAATTCAACCACCTGTAGTCCAAGTTCAAACAGACTATAAATCAGCTTCTACTGAAATTATTGATGAGGAAATTACACAAAAAATTGAAGATGTAATAGGGGGTGCTGAAGGGATCAAGAACATAGATTCCACTTCTTTAAATGGCAGAAGTAGAATTAATATTGAGTTTAATACCGATATAGACCTAGACAATGCCGCTAATGACATTAGAGAGAGAGTATCAAGGGTAGTTGATAATTTACCAAGTGAGTCTAGTCCTCCTCAAATTTTAAAAAGAGCAGCAGGATTTACTACAACTATGTGGCTAAGTCTTTCATCTCCTACATGGAACGATTTAGATCTTGGGGATTACGCTGAAAGATACCTTGTGGATGCTTTTTCAAGCGTACCAAATGTTGGTAGAATTTTAGTTGGGGGTCTTAGAGAATTAAGTGTTAGGGTATGGATTGATCCAATTAAATTAGCTGCAAACGATTTAACTATTCAAGAAGTTGAAAGAGCTTTAAGAAATGAGAATGTTGATCTTCCTGCTGGTACTTTAGAAGCAGATAATAGAGACTTAACTTTAAACATTGATAAATCTTATACAAATATAGAAACAATAAAATCACTACCAATTAAAAAAGTTAAAGATAAAGCAATATTATTATCTGATGTCGCAAATATAGAATTTGGACCTGTCTCAGAAAAAACTCTGTTTAAAGCACAGAGAAAAAATGCAAAAAATTTAAAAACTGTAGGAATTGGTATTTATGCTAGAAGCGGTGCTTCTACAGTTGAACTATCTAATCAAATTAAAAAAAAAATTAATGAAATAAAACCCTTATTGCCAGATGGTTTAAATCTTGAAATTGCATTTAATAGAGCAACTTATGTTGGAACTGCTATTCAAGAAGTTTATAAAAGTTTAATAATTGCTTTTGTATTAGTTGTATTAATCATTTATTTATTTTTAGGAAATTTAAAAGCTGTCATTGTGCCTGCAATTGCACTTCCAGTAAGTTTAATTGGATCTTTTTTGGGTTTATATATTTTTGATTTATCAATAAATATTTTCGTGCTGCTAAGTTTTATACTAGCAATTGGAATTATTACAGATGACTCTGTTATAATGACCGATGCAATTTATACTCGTATTGAAAAAGGAGAAACGTCTTTAGTTGCTGCTTATAAGGGATCAAAACAAATTACCTTTGCAATTATTGCAACAACATTAATTTTAGTGGCGGTATTTTTACCTCTAATTTTTATAAAGGGTATCTCAGGTACATTATTTAGAGAAACTGCTATAGCTTTATCTTTTTCAATTGTTGTTTCCTCATTTGTTGCTCTTACTCTGTCTCCGATGCTAGGTAGCAAATTTTTAAGTAAAAAAGAAAAAAAAGGTTTATTTGTTAAAAAGTTTAATACTTTGTTTAAATCCTTCTCTGAAGGTTACATCGAAACCTTGGGATATTGGTTAAATAAAAAAAAAATAGTATCAGGATTTATAATATTTGTGGTCTTAGGGTCTATTTTCCTTTTCAATTTTACCAAAAAAGAATTAATCCCTATTGAGGATCGAGGTGCATATTTAATAATTGGTTCAACAGATGAGGGAAGTTCTTTTGAATACACTCAAGATAAGGCACAAATTATTGAAAGTAGATTATTAAAACTTCTTGAAGCTGAAGATAGTCCTTATGAAAGATTAATTATGCGTGTACCAGGATTTGGTAAATCAGCAACCACATACAACAGTTTTATTATAATAGCATTACTAGATGAATGGAAAAATAGGAAAAAAGGGAGTCAGACAGTTTTAAGAGAAGCTATTGGAAAGATAGTTACAGTTCCACAAGCTTTTGCTTTTCCAATTTCTCCACAATCTATAAGAGTATCTAATTACAACAAACCAGTCCAAATGGTTATTTATGGTACTAGCTATGAGGAGCTAGAGAAAATTCAAAATGAGGTAATTCAAACTCTTAGAAGAAATAGAAATCTTTCGAGAATTGAGAGTGATTACACAAAAAATAAACCTGAAGTTAAGTTAATTACAAATAAAAATAGAGCAAAAGATTTAGGTGTTTCTACAGAGACAATAGGAAGAACTTTGGAGACTTTTTACGGTGGAAAAAGAGTTACATCATTTAATAGGATGGGAAGAGAATATCCCATTATTTTACAACAATATCTCGCAGACAGGAGAAATAAAGATGGAATTTCAAAAATACATGTTAGATCAGAAACAAGTGGTAAACTCGTATCTCTAGCAAGTTTAGTAGAATTTGAGGAGAAAGGTACAGCAGAGACTTTACCAAGGTATAATCGACAAAGAGCTGTTACCATATCTGCAGCAATTGACGAAAATTATAGTCTAGCTGAGGCAATGAAGTACTTAGAAAATACAATGAATAATTTAGCGCCACAAAATCAAATCACTTGGAAAGGTAAATCAGAGGAATTGAAGGAAACTAGCAATGAAATCTTTATCATTTTTGCTTTAGCATTAATTACTGCATATTTAGTGATGGCTGCTACATTCAATTCATTTATTCATCCATTCATCATAATTTTAACAGTTCCACTTGCTGTATTTGGAGGATTGATATTTATTTTATTTTTAAATAGTTCAATAAATATTTTTTCACAAATCGCTCTAGTAATTTTAATTGGGATATCTACAAAAAACAGCATTTTAATTGTTGACTACGCTAACCAAATAAGAAGAACAGGTGCAAAAATAGAAACAGCAATTAAAGATGCTTGTAAACTTAGAATAAGACCTATCATTATGACCTCTTTGAGTACTATGATTGCAATGTTGCCTTTGGTTATTGGAAATATTGGACCTGGAGCAGGTGAAGGATCAAGATTAGCTGTCGGATCAACAATTTTAGGTGGAATGATAATTTCAACATTTTTTACATTGTACATAACTCCAACAATGTATTTGGCTCTTGCAAAAAACACCAAAAGAATAGATGCCGTAGATTTAGAGCTAAAAAAACAATTAAACTAAAAAATAATATACCTTTTAGTTGATAAGGAATTTTTACATTCATTAAGTTGTTTTTTGTATCTATTTGAATTGTTCTCTACCTTATTTGCTAAAAGGATAACCTTTTGATTTTTTTTGTAATTTTTGTATCCACCCCATCCCTCGTGATAAGCAAGATATTGTCTGAAACTATCATCTAACGGTATTTTAAGTAGAGATTTTGTTTTGTTTGTGTACCACCCAATAAAATCAACACTATCTTTAAATCTTGCCCTTGATGCAAATTTATTTCCAGTCTCCTCTTTATATTGTTTCCACGTTCCTTTGACAGCTTGTGAGTATCCAAAAGAACTTGAAGGACGTTTGTAAGGTATAACCTTAAAAATTTTTTGTCTTTGTGGCTTTGCCAACCAATCAAAATCAGACTCCATTTTGATGATAGCTAGTTGTAAATAAACTGGGGTACCCCATTTCTTCTCTGTTTTTTTTGCATGTTTATACCAAAAATATTTTTCAGAAAAAATTGAGCAACTATCAGATGTATTTTTTGGCACTGATGAGCATGCGGATATAAGTAAAAACGAAATTAAAACTATTAATTTTTTTGATCGAATCACTAATTAATTTATAAATTATCTGTTTTTTTTTCTCCACACCCATGGATATTCAAATTTAGTTTTCCATAATCCAAGTTTATTTTTTTTTGCAAAATTTTCATATTCTTGGTACTTTTTTTTTGAGTATTTAACATAATCAAATGCGTAACCATTTTTCACCATATAAACCGATAAACTTTCATTATTAACAAAACATTCTGCTAGAATTCTATTATATCTGTCATTATTTTTCTCAATAAAACATTTTACAATTTGATTATCGATTTTTTGAGTTAGTTTTTTTTTTGAAATTTCGCCACAAAAAATTTTTTGAGTTTTAAGCTTACAGGTTTGTTTCTTACCTCTAAAAAAACTTTCTGGAGCATCAATTCCTGAAAATCTGATTTTTTTTTTATTTAAAATAATTGTGTCACCATCTATTACTAAAACATTCTTCGAGGATATTTGCTCTGTATCTGAGAAAGAATTACTACAAAATAAAAAAGTAATGAATAATTTAATTAAAGTCTTCTTTAGCCTTTTCATTCATCTCATTCATTTTACTATGAATTTCATCGTCAGAAACATTAAAACTTTCTAAATCACTTTTAATTTTTCTAAATACATCTTCGTCACCAGCTTCTGCAAAATCTGCTTTTATAACTGATTGAATATACTCCTTAGTTTGCTCCTCGCTATATC
>CACGOY010000020.1:0-16677 GCA_902574735.1 uncultured Pelagibacteraceae bacterium | reverse complement strand
TCAAATGAACATGCTGAAATTGATTTATCCAAAAAGTTTGGAGCTATAACATCAGAAGCAGCGGGTCTTTTAAGGCTTGGTAAACAATATGCTTACAAACTTGGTTTAAGTTTTCATGTAGGCTCTCAGTGTATGCATCCAATTTCGTATGCAAAAGGAATTTCAGAAATAGGAAATATAATTAAAAGAACAAAGATTGTTCCTGACATAATAAACGTCGGCGGTGGATTTCCAACAATTTATCCAGATCTTGTACCGCAGCCAATGCAATCTTATTTTGACGAAATAAATAAATGTTTAAAAAATTTAAAACTTCAAAAACTGCCAGAAATAATTTGTGAGCCTGGTAGATCGCTCGTTGCGGAAAGTGGATCTACAATTGTAAGAGTAAACTTAAGAAAAAAACAAAAATTGTATATCAATGATGGAACGTATGGAACTTTATTTGATGCAGGAACACCTAATATTGTTTATCCATCAAGAGTAATTAAAAATGGAAGAGTAATATCAAAGAAGTTAACTTCTTTTGATTTTTATGGTCCAACTTGCGATAGTATGGATTATATGAAAGGTCCTTTCATATTGCCAAGCAATATTAAGGAAAACGATTATATTGAGTTAGGTCAACTCGGAGCATATGGTTTAACATTTAGAACTCAATTTAATGGTTTTTATTCTGATCAGATATTTGAAGTAGAAGATGATCCAATTATGACAATGTATAACAAAGAAACTATGAAAGAGTTTCTTGTTGCATAATGTCAGAAAATAAAAACTTATCACATAATAGAAAAAAAGATCTCTTAAGCAAGGAGGTTGAGCACATTGACATCACAAAGTTCGATGCAAGAGAAATTATATCCTCGATGTCAAAAATGTCATTTGTATCAAGAGAAACTGCCAATGCAGCAGATATTTATAATGAAATGCTTAAAGATAAAAATTGTACAATTTTTTTAACCTTAGCTGGATCTACCTCTGCAGCAGGATGTATGCATGTGTATAGAGATTTGGTTAAATATAATATGGTGGATGCAATAGTTGCAACTGGAGCTTCTATAATTGACATGGATTTTTTTGAGGCTTTAGGCTTTAAACATTATCAAGGTTCTCAATTTCAGGATGATACGGAGCTTAGAGATAATTATATTGATAGAATATACGATACCTACATAGACGAAGATCAACTTCAAATGTGTGATAGAATTATCGGAGAAATTGCAGATACGTTAGAGCCTCGTAGTTACACTTCAAGAGAATTTATTCAGGAAATAGGGAAATATCTAAAAACAAATTCTAAAAAAAAAGGGTCGTTAATAGAAATGGCTTACGACAATAATGTACCAATTTTTTGCCCTGCTTTTACAGACTCCAGCGCTGGTTTTGGATTAGTAATGCATCAAGAAAGAAATCCAAAGAATCACATAACTATTGATGCAATAAGAGAATTTAGAGAATTGACAGAAATTAAAATTAGATCTGAAGGTTCTGGTTTATTTATGATTGGTGGAGGTGTTCCAAAAAATTTTATTCAAGATACGGTCATATGTGCTGAACTGCTTGGTAAAAATGTGGCTATGCATAAATATGCTGTACAAATTACAGTTGCAGATTCTAGAGATGGTGCTTGCAGCAGTTCAACTTTAAAAGAAGCAAGTTCATGGGGTAAAGTTGACGTAACAAAAGAACAAATGGTTTTTGCTGAAGCAACATCTGTTTTGCCGTTAATTGCAAGTGATGCTTTCCATAGAGGTGAGTGGAAAAATAGAGATAGAAAAAATTTCTCAAAAATATTTTAATTTAATATCATATAATTAAAGGATGATTATACCAATCTATCAAGTTGATGCTTTTACATCTAAAGTATTTGGAGGCAATCCGGCAGCAGTATGTCCTTTGCAAGAATGGATAAGTGATAATTTAATGCAAAAAATTGCTCAAGAAAATAATCTCTCTGAAACAGCTTTTTTTGTAAAAAATAAAAATGAATTTGATATACGTTGGTTTACGCCTTTGACTGAATTAGACTTAGCTGGTCATCCAACACTTGCGACTGCACATGTAATTTTAAAAGAGTTAGATAACAATTTAGAAAAAATAGTATTTAAAACAAAAATTCAAGATACGTTGACTGTGACACATAAAGATAATTTATACTTTATGGACTTTCCCTCTAGAGATCCTGGTATTGAAAAAAATATAGATAATATTTCTAACGCTCTTGGTAAAAAACCCAAAGAACTTTATAAACATAGAGATACGATTGCTGTCTATGATTGTGAAGAAGATATAATTAATATTTCTCCAAGCTTTGATAAATTGAACAAACTAGAATATCCAATAACAATAGTAACAGCACCAGGAAATGAAGTAGATTTCGTATCAAGAGTTTTTGCACCTAAGTTAGGTATTCCAGAAGATCCAGTGACTGGTTCGGCCCATTGTGAACTCATTCCTTACTGGTTTAAAAGATTAAAAAAAAAAGAAATGACCGCCCATCAAATCTCAAAAAGGGGTGGTAAACTTTATTGTACTTATAATGGTGATAGGGTTACAATTGGAGGAGACGCGATTACTTTTTTAAGAGGAAAAATAGAGATTTAATTAGATGAGAATGATTAAAGAATTAGAATTTTTGAAAAATAAGGACGGTTTCCTTGGCATTGATAATAAAACAAAATTTAAAGAGAAGGTAGTTGTTGTACCTTTTGGTCTTGAAAAAACAGTTAGTTATGGTGGTGGAACAAAAAATGGACCAAAAGAAATTATAAAAGCTTCTCATCAAGTTGAGTTATACGATGAAGAGCTAAATTATGAGCCTCATAAGAAAATTGGTATCAAAACTTTAAAACCATTTAAAATTGATAAAAATATTAATAAGGCTTTAAAAAAAATTTCTTTAATAAATGAAAATATTTTAAATAAGAAAAAATTTCCTCTTGTCCTTGGAGGTGAACACTCAATAACTCCAGGTTGCATTATTCCATTTACAAAAAAGTTCAAGAATGTTTGTCTTTTACATTTTGATGCACATGCAGACTTAAGAGAAAGTTACCTTGGTGAAAAATATTCTCACGCCTCTGCAATAAGGAGATGCTTAGATTATAAAAATGTTTCCTTAATATCTTTTGGTATTAGAAATATATCAGAGGGTGAAATACCCTTCTTAAAAAAGAATTCAAAAAGAATAAATATTTTTTGGGCAAAAGATAAAAAAAAATGGAATTTGAATACTTTTAAAAAAATGATTAAAAATAAAACGGTTTATCTAACTTTTGATGTAGATGGCTTCGATAGTAGTATTATGCCAGCTACTGGTACTCCAGAACCAGGCGGACTATTCTGGAATGAATCTTTAGAAATTATTAAGATTGCGGCTAAAAATTCAAACATAGTGGGTGCAGATATTAATGAACTTTCTCCAATTAAAGGATTTAATTCTTATAATTTTTTAGTTGCAAAGTTGGCTTATAAAATTTTAGCTTATAAATTTCATTTCTAATTAAGCTGGCTTTAAAATACCCAACATCATCCTAAAAGGTACTAACATTATTAAAGCAACTAGAATTTTAACTGCTAAATCTCCTAGGGAGAGAGTTACCCATGGAACACCTGTTCCATAAAAAGATATAGAAAAGAATAGGAATGTGTCTACTATTGAGCCTGCGAAGGATGAGGCTAAAGGTGCAATAAACCATTTTTTTTGTCTTAATTTATCAAAAATTTGCACATCTAATAATTGAGCAACCATAAAAGCAGTACCAGATCCTATTGCTATCCTAATTGATATTAAATCTTCAAAATTTGTTGAGAATATAAGTGTAAAAAAAATTCCAATTACAAATCCAATATAAACAATTTTTCTAGCAATTATTTTTCCAAAAGATCTATTTGCTAAATCAGTAATTAAAAATGCAATCGGATAACTAAAGGCACCGTATGTTAAAATATCCTGAAGTCCATAATAATTGATTGGAAACTGAACTAAATAATTGGATGCTAATACTACAACTCCCATAAATAATGAGAGTATTAAAAATACTTTGTTCATTAAGCAGTTTTAGAGAGTAATGATTTTTTAAGTTTTTTTAGCCTTAGAGATAAATCTCTTGCTTTTGCAGATTTTAAGAAGTTATCAAAGCTACCTTTCTTATCAACTGATCTCACACCTGCATTAGAGACAGTGAGCTTCATAGACTTTTTTAACAATTCACTTTTAAATTTTACCTTTTTTAAATTAGGTAAAAATCTTCTTTTAGTTTTGTTGTTAGCATGGCTAACGTTGTGACCTTTAAGAGGCATTTTTCCTGTGAGTTCGCATTTTTTTGTCATAAAAATTATGCTTGTATAAGATTAATGAGTTAATCCGTCAATATCAATTTTTTGATCCCACTATCTCTGAAATATTTTTAATGCCATCTTTTGTGAGTATTTCGATTAATTCCTGGCTTATTTTATTAGCTATATCTGGTCCTCTATATACCATGCCAGTATAAAGTTGAATTAAAGATGCTCCACGAATTATTTTTTCGTAAGCTCCCTTACCAGTGCTTACTCCTCCAACACCTATAATTTTAATTTTATTTTTTAGTTTGTTAAAAAATAAATTAATTAATTCATTCGATTTATTTTCTATTGGGGCTCCTGAAAGCCCACCCTTTTCTAGTTTATTTATATTTTTAAGATTATCTCTATTTTTTTCGGAGGTATTCGATACGATTAAAATTTCTATAGAATGTTTAACCAATGATTCACAAATTTCATCAATTGAGTTAAAATTTATATCTGGTGAAATTTTTACAGCTATAGGTAAATTGGATTGTAATTTCTTTTTTTCTTTTTGAATTTCAGATAATAAATTGTTCATTTCCTCTTGATTATGAAAATTTCTTAAATTTTCTGTATTAGGAGAAGAAATATTTATTGTGATATAATCTGCAACCGAAATAAATTTTCTAAAACATTTTACATAATCCTGAATTCTATTATCACTTGTTTTATTTGGGCCTATATTAACTCCCAACAAACCGTATGGTTTATTACTTTCAATTCTTTTATAAATTTCCTCTGAACCTGAATTATTAAATCCTAGTCTATTGATTAGAGCCTCATCCTCTTCGAGTCTGAATACTCTCGGTTTTGGATTTCCATACTGTGGTTCAGGTGTAATAGTACCAACCTCAACAAAACCAAAACCCAGGTTAAATAGTGGATTATATACCTCCGCATTTTTATCAAAACCTGCTGCAACTCCTATTGGGTTTTCAAGAATTTTGTTGAATATTGATGTTTCTAAAACAGTTTTATTTTTAATTTTCTTTTTTGGCAAAGCGTTTAGCTTAAGAGTTTTAATCGCTAGAGAGTGTGCTACTTCAGGACTAAATTTGAAAATTAAAGGTCTTATTTTATTAAACATTATTTAATTTATTTTTGATAAGTTGTTTAGTTTCTTGCACTCCAAAAAAACTAATAAAGAAACCCATTCTAGGTCCATTCTCATCACCGAAAACAACTTCATAAATAAGTTTAAACCAATCTCTTAGGTTTTCTTTGTAACCGTTTTCTTTTCCAACTGTAAATATATTTGTCTGAAGTTCTTCAGGAGCCATATCATCATTACAATTGTCAAGTGACTTTATTAAAGCATTTAACGCACCTTTTTCATTTTCATTAGGTGTTTTGTAAACTTTTTTAGTTTTTATAACATCATTAAAATATTTAATTGCATAATTGATTAAGTTATCAAAAATTGGATGCTCGTCCTCTTTGATATCTTGTTTGTATTTTTTCACAAATTTCCAAAGTAGTTTTTTGTTATCTGCATTGCTTGTCTCAACCAAATTTAGCAACATAGAAAATGACATTATAATTTTTTCATTTGGAATTGTTCCATTATGAACATGCCAAACTGGATTCATTAATTTTTCAAGATCACTTTGATTTTTACCTTTTTCTATAAACTCTAGATATTCATCCATAGCTTTAGGAACAACTTCTCTATAAAGTTTTTTTGCTCTTTTAGGGTTTTGATACATATAAAGTGATAAACTTTGAGGAGAAGCATACTCTAGCCATTGGTCTATAGTTACTCCATTTCCTTTTGATTTTGAGATTTTCTCTCCTTTTTCATCTAAAAATAATTCATATGCAAAACCTGAGGGATTAGGTTTACCAAGTAATCTTATAATTTTTGTTGATAAGATTGTACTCTCAATGAGATCTTTTCCATACATCTCAAAATCAACATCAAGTGCATACCATCTCATAGCCCAGTCTACCTTCCATTGTAATTTACAATCGCCATTTAAAATACTCTTTTCTAAATCTGTTCCATTGTTATCAAACAAAACCTTGGAATTGTTCTCGTCGATTTCCTTGATCGGTATTTCTAAGACAGCTCCTGATGTTGGGCAGATAGGCAAAAAGGGTGAATAAGTTTGCTGCCTCTCTTTACCTAAGGTTGGTAAAATAATATTCATTATGCCTTTATAATTACTTAATATTAATTTGAGAGTTTCATTAAACTTTCCAGATTTATAAAGCTCAGTTGAACTTTTAAAAGAATATTTAAACCCAAACTTATTTAAAAAATCTTTTAACATTTCATTATTATGTTCTCCAAAACTATTAAATTTACCGAAAGGATCTGGAACAACTGTTAAGGGTTTATGTAGGTTAGCATTTAAAATTTCTTGGTTTGGTACATTCTCTGGGACTTTTCTCAAACCATCCATGTCATCTGAAAAAGTAATTATCTCTTTAGGAAGGTCAGTTAAATGATTAAGCGCATTGACTATCATTGATGTTCTTGCAACTTCACCAAATGTTCCAATATGAGGTAAACCGCTTGGGCCATAACCCGTTTGTAGAGTTATTTTTCCCTTACTCTCTATATTTTTCTTTCTCTCTCTTATGATTTTTTTTGCTTCTACAAATGGCCATGCTTTTGTTTTATCAATATTTATTTTGTCAATCATATAAATGCAAAATACTCAAAAATAACGTATTTAATAACTCTTATAGAGTTGAAATTTATTTACCATAAAATAATGTCCAATCAAAATGTCCAATTATAAAACCGTTTTTTTTATACTCGGTGTTTTACAAATTATTTTAGGATTATCTATGATTGTGCCTATTATAGCGCAATTTTATTATAATCAAGTAGACTCTGGTTTTATTGGATCTGGCTTAGTTTCGATAATTTTTGGAGTTCTATTTTTTTTATCTAACTTAGATTACGAAAAAAAATTAACTTTACCTCAAGCATTTCTTTTGACGGCACTATCATGGTTAAGTATTGCAATATTTGGCTCTTTACCATTTGTTTTCTCAGATTTAAGTCTCTCATTCACAAATGCATTTTTTGAAAGTATGTCAGGAATCACAACTACTGGCTCAACTATTCTGACAAATCTCAATGAAACACCAAAAGCAATCTTATTATGGAGAGCAATGCTTCAATGGTTGGGAGGAATTGGAATTATTGTAATGGCAATTACTTTAATGCCAATAATGAATATTGGAGGTATGCAATTATTTGTTATTTCAAATACCCATACACCAGAAAAAATATTACCTAAGTCTAAAGAAATTTCTATCAGATTAATTGCTATATACTCATCATTAACTTTAGTCTGCGCTTTCTTCTATAAAATTTTTGGAATGAGTTTTTTTGATAGTATTGTCCATTCAATGACAACGATAGCAACTGGAGGATTTTCCAATTACAACGAATCTATCGGTTATTTTGACAGTGGATTTATTGAGCTAACAGCTATTATCTTTATAATTCTTGGAAGTGTACCATTTATTGCTTATATTAAATATTTAGGGGGTGATAAAAAAATTTTTATTACAGATACCCAAATAAAAACTTTTATAAAAATCGTAATTTTTTCAATTTTTATAATTTTTCTTTACCTATCTCTTAAAAATCAAAGCATATTTGAAATAAACTTCAGAGAAGTATCTTTCAATGTTGTTTCAATTTTAACTGGGACTGGATATGTAACAAATGATTTTAGTAAATGGGGTCAGTTTCCACTAATTTATTTCTTAATATTAATGTTTATAGGTGGATGCGCTGGATCTACAGCTTGTGGTATTAAAATATTTAGAGTTCAAATACTTTATCAGTTTATATCAAATCAATTAAAGAGAATTATTTATCCAAGAGGAATATTCAATATTAAATACGATAAAAATAATGTTGATGAAAAATTTATGGCATCAATTATTTCTTTCATATTCTTATATATATTAATTTTCTTTGTTATTACTGCTTTGCTGTCTGTAGATGGTTTAGATTTTATAACAGCTATATCTGCTGCTGCTACATCTATTTCAAATGTTGGACCTGGATTAGGCGATGTAATAGGTCCAAATGGAAATTTCTCTTACTTATCTAATTTTTCAAAATGGATCTTGAGTATAGGAATGATACTAGGAAGGTTGGAACTATTTGCGGTACTTGTATTATTTATTCCTTCCTTTTGGAGAAAATACTGATGATTAAAAAAGAAGAAAAAATATCAAATTTATTTAAATATTATTTTGATATCCGAATGTTAAGAATTTTGCTACTTGGTGCAATAAGTGGTTTTCCATGGGTTTTAATAGGAAGCAGTTTATCTTTATGGCTCAAAGAAGAGGGATTAAGTAGATCAACAATAGGATGGGCAGGTCTGATATTTGGAGTGTATGCATTCAACTATTTATGGGCACCTTTAATTGACAGGATACGAATTCCTTTTCTAACAAAAAAAATTGGTCACAGGCGCGGCTGGATAGTTTTAATGCAGTTGGTAATTTTAATTTCATTAATACTATGGAGTTTAATAAACCCATCTGAAAACTTAGCTTTGCTAATATCTATTGGTCTGGTGATAGCTATTGCCTCATCCACACAAGATATAACTGTTGATGCCTTAAGAATTGAGCAAGTAGGAGAACATGAAACTAAATCTATGGCAGCAGGTGCAGCCATGGCTGTTGTTGGTTGGTGGACTGGTTATAAGCTTGGTGGCGTTGTAGCTTTGTTCACTGCAGAATATTTCGAAAAAATTGGTGTTAATAATTACTGGCAAGCAACTTTTATAGTTATGGGTGTTTTAGTAATTATAATGAATATTGCACTAATGTTTGTTCATGAAAATAGTTTTACAGAAAGAGTTTTATCTCAAAAAAAGACAGATGAAATAATTAAAAATAAACTTGGAAATAATAATTTTTTAACAATAATTTTATCTTGGTTATCAGGCACTATAGGAGGTCCAGTAATAAGTTTTTTTAAGAAAAATGGATTTTCAATAGCAATAGGAATTTTAGGATTTGTTTTCTTATTTAAAATTGGGGAAGCTTTTTTAGGTAGAATGTCTATCGTTTTTTATAAAGAGCTTGGTTTTTCAAAATCAGATATTGCGATATATTCAAAAACACTTGGATGGATTACAACAGTTATATTTACATTGTTGGGTGGGCTGTTCGCAATAAGATCCGGAACAGTCAAAACAATGTTTATAGCTGGAGGTTTGATGGCTATAACAAATTTAATGTTTACACTTCTTGCTTGGAGTGGAAAATCTGAATTATTATTCGCTGCAGCTGTAATATTAGATGATATTGCAGCTGCATTCGCAACTGTAGCATTTGTAGCATTCATATCTTTACTTGTAGATAGAACTTATACGGCTACACAATATGCACTTCTTGCATCTATAGGGACAGCAGGTAGAACTTTGCTAGCATCATCATCAGGATCATTAGTTGATTGGTTAAACGGTGATTGGGGAATTTTTTTCATTCTAACTGCGTTAATGGTTATTCCATCACTAATTTGCTTATGGTTTATAAGAAAAAAATTAAAACTCAGTGAAAAATAATTTTATCTACAATTCCGAATTTTCTAATATTTATGAAAGACCAAATATTAATTCAAATGTTAGTACACAGATATTATTTGGTGAAAACTTTAGTATTTTAAAAAAATCTAGAAACTTTTATAAAATTAAAATTGATACTGATAACTATGTTGGATTTATCAAAAAGTTAAAACTTTTTAATAAATACCGAACCTCACATAAAATTTATGTACTAAAATCAAAAATATACAAATTGTGTAAGGAGAATAAATTTACTTACACAGGTAAAAATTTACCATTTGCAAGTAAAATTCAAATTTTAAACAAATACAAATCCTATTTAATGTTTAAGAAAAATTTTTGGATTAAAAGGGATGATGTTAAACCAATAAATCATAAGATTAAAAATTTTGTATATATTGTAAACCTTTTTAGAAATGTAAAATATAAATGGGGAGGTAAAACTTTTAAAGGCATTGATTGCTCTGGTTTAGTGCAAATAATTTACAATTATAATAACAAATTTTTCCCAAGAGATACTGTTGATCAGATCAAGTTTAAAAAGGGACTTAAATCCAAAAAAAAATTTAAAAAAGGTGACATTATTTTTTGGAAGGGACATGTTGGAATTTGTATAAATTCAAAAAAATTTATACACGCTTATGGACCAAGAAAAAAAGTTTTGATAATGCCAATAAATCAAACGATTAAGCTTATTGAAAAAACTGCTGGTTTAAAAGTTAAAAAAATTTTTTCAATTTAATTATCTTCTCTTCCAAAATTTGGCTCGGAAACATCTTGTTTAAGTTCAATAATTTGACTTCTAACATTTTTAGAGTTTTTTAATTTTTTTAATATTTTTGTATTTTCAGAATTAATTATATTTTTCTTAAATTGATTTAAATTTTTTATAAATAAATTAATTGCCTCTAACATATTCTTTTTATTACTAAAGAATATATCTCTCCACATAATTTCATTGGATGCCGCCGTTCTTGAAAAATCCCTTAATCCTCCAGCGCTAAATTTAATGATATTTTTTTTGTATTTCTTTTGAAAATCTAATGCTGTTGTGATTAAATTATAAGAAATTAAGTGTGGCAAATGACTGGTAATAGAAAAAATTTTATCATGCTCATCGGCCTTCATTATAATTGTTTTTGAGCCAATTATTTTCCAGAATTTTAATAGTTTTTTTTGCTTTGTTTTATTTTTATCTTCAAAAACAATACACCATTTATTTAGAAATAAATTTTTTGTACCATGAGTTGGTCCACTAACCTCTGAACCTGCAATTGGATGACTCATAATCCATGTCAATGATTTATTTAATTCTTTATTTTTGATTTTTAAAACATTCAATTTAGTTGATCCTATGTCAGTAATTATACAATCTGATTTAATATACTTATTTAGCATAGGAATTATTTTTTTATATTCACTCATGGGAGTGCTTAATATTGCGAAATCAACATCAGATATATTTTTATCAAGCCCATCAAGAATGATTATTTTTGAATTAATACTCTTGATTTGCTTCTTATATTTTTTTGATTTTTCAAAAACTAGTATTTGCCTTGAAATTTTTTTATTTATAGATGCTCTCAAAAGAGAGGATCCAATTAATCCACATCCTATAATCAATAATTTTTTAAACATTTTTAAATATCAGTGACATCTGTTTTAAAAAAAATTTATTCTCTTTAACATTGCCTATTGTTAATCTTAAACAATTTTTTATTCCATATGCATACATCTCTCTTAATATGATTCCTCTATTCTCAAGTTTTCTTGAGATAAAGTTTGATGAGAATTTACAGTTTTTAAAGTTTAGTAAAAAGAAATTTGCTGTAACTTCATTCATGGTGATGTCATATTTTTGTAACTCACTCTTAATTTTTTTACACCAATAGGTATTATGTTTTATAGAATTTTTTATATGTTTGTTGTCATATAAAGCCTCCACAGCACAATCTTGTGCAAATTTATTAACATTAAATGGTGGTTTAATTTTATAAAGTTCTTTAATTATTTTTTTGTCACCATACCCCCAACCAACTCTTAATGATGCAAGACCATGAATTTTTGAGAATGTCCTTAAAATAAAAACATTGCTAAAATTTTTAAAAATATTTAATCCTGATGAGTAATCTTTGTTCATCATATATTCAAAGTACGCATCATCCACAACTAATAGTATTTTCTTATTTAATTTTTTTCTTAATTTTAATAATTCTTTTTTTGTTAAATAAGTGCCCGTAGGATTATTTGGATTTGCTATAAAAACTATTTTTGTATTTCTAACTACTTTTTTCAAGATTTCATCCACAGAAACTTTAAAATTTACTTCTTTTGAAAACTTAACCTTAGCACCAACAATTTTTGCATAAATTCTATACATTAAAAAACTGTACTGTGGGACAACTACTTCATCACCCTTATTAAGAAATAGTGTGCAAATCATTTGTATTATTTCATCTGATCCTGCTCCACATATAATTTTTTCTTTATTTAAATTAAATTTCTTTGAAATAGTTTCTATTAATCTTTTAAACTTACTATCGGGATATTTTGAAATATTGTTATTTCTATTCTTTAATATATTTCTTACTCTTTCCCCTGCACCGAAAGCCGACTCATTTGCTGACAGTTTAATTACTTTTTTTTTAGAGCTTAATAATGACCTTCCTGGCTTGTAGGTGATGAGATCTATTTTTCTAAAATTTGGTACATTCATATCGATAATTATTAAAGTGAATATTTATATATTTAAACAAAAGAAGCAATTAATTCCAAAAAAATTGACATGTAAATACCTATCTTGTAAAAGTTTACTGCGCTGATTTAAACTGAATTGCGAGCGCTATAAAAAACCTGCTAAACAAGTTTTTTTACCTCTCAATTCGCTAAATCTTAAATTTATTATGAATAAATTAAAACAGTTTAAAAATATTATAATAACAAAACCACAAAAATTAGATTGTGGGAAAGAAATTTCAAATTTTTCAATTTCATATGAGACATATGGGATTCTTAACGAAAAAAAAGATAATGCTATTTTAGTATTTCATGCACTAACAGGTGATCAATTTGCTTCTGGAAAAAATCCTATTACAAATAAAGATGGCTGGTGGAGCTACGCACTTGGATCAGGAAAAGCTATAGATACAGAAAAATTTTTTGTCATATGCGCTAACGTAATTGGAGGATGTATGGGTTCATATGGTCCGAGCACAATAGATGAAGAAACAGGCAAACCCATAGGGACAAATTTTCCAGTTATAACAATTAATGATATGGTTAATGCTCAATACAATCTACTAGAGCATTTTAAAATAGATAAATTATTTGCAGTTATCGGCGGGTCCATGGGTGGTATGCAGGTATTACAATTTGTTTCAAATTTTCCGGATAAATCACATATTGCAATACCGATTGCCTGTACATCTAGTCATTCTGCACAAAATATTGCATTCAATGAACTTGGAAGACAAGCAATACTTGCTGATACTAATTGGAAAAATGGCTTGTATGAAGAAAATAAAACAAGTCCTGATAAAGGTTTGGCTGTTGCTAGAATGGCGGCACATATTACTTATTTGTCGAAAAAGGGTCTCCAGGAAAAATTTGGCAGAAAGTTACAAGAGAGAGATGATTTAAAATTTAGTTTTGATGCAGATTTTCAAATTGAGAGTTATCTTAGATACCAAGGATCAGTGTTTGTAGATAGGTTTGATGCAAATAGTTACTTGTATATAACTAGAGCGATGGATTACTTCGATTTATCAAAACAATTTAATGGTAATCTATCAGCTGCTTTCAGTAATACGACTTCTAAATTTTTTGTAATTTCATTCACTTCAGATTGGTTATATCCAACTGCTGAAAATAGAGAGATAGTTATAGCGCTAAACGCAATTGGTGCAGATGTTGGTTTTGTAGAAATAGAATCTGACAAAGGACACGATTCATTTCTTTTAAATGTACCAGATTTTTTGGATACTTTAGGGAATTATTTAAAAACAAACTATAAAACTGTGAATGAAAAAAGAATTTAAAGTTATTTCTGAGCTAATATTGCAAAATTCCAAAGTTTTAGATGTTGGATGTGGCGATGGAGAATTAATGAAGTTTCTTAAAGATAATAAAACTTCTAAGATACGTGGTTTAGAAATTTCAAAAAATAGGGTTCAAAATTGCCTATCAAAAGGTTTGACTGTCATAGAAGGAAATGCAGAAAATGACTTGCAACAATTCCCAAATAATTCATTCGATTTTGTTATATTAAGTCAGACGCTTCAAGCTTTCTTAGATCCTGAAAAAGTTATTTCTGAGCTTTTGCGAGTTGGTAAAAAAGCAATTGTAACTATACCAAACTTTGGTTACTGGAAAGTTCGTCTTAATTTATTAATTAAAGGCACAATGCCAGTTACAGAAAACCTTCCTAATGAATGGTATAATACACCTAATTTGCATATGTGCACTTTAAGGGATTTTTTCAATTTTTGTTCAAAAAGAGAAATAAAAATTTTTAAATCTTTAGCATTAAAAAATGATAAAACTCTAAATTTGAGTGCTAAAAATTTAGCATGGAGAAATTTAGAATCGCAATTAGGAATTTTTTTAATAGAGAAATAAATGAATGTTGAAATTATAAAATGTCTAGAAGATAATTATTCCTATTTAATTATAGACAGTAACAAAAATGCATGTGTTGTAGACCCAAGTGAGGAAGGACCAGTATTTGCTTCTGTAGAAAGTAATCAAGCTAATTTAAAGTATATTTTAAACACACATCATCATTTTGATCACATTGGAGGAAATTTAAATTTAAAAAAGAAATATAATGCCAAAGTAATAGGATATGTAGAAGATAAACATAGAATACCAGGAATCGATATAGAGTTGAAGGACAAAGAGATTTGGAGCAAAGATGAATTTAGTTTTCAAGTATTCCATATACCAGGACATACTTCTGGGCACATATGTTTCTACTTTAAAAAAGAAAAATTATTATTCACTGGAGATACATTATTCTCTTTAGGATGTGGTAGAATATTTGAAGGTACATATGAACAAATGTTTTCCTCGCTTCAAATATTTAAAAATTTCCCTAAAGAAACAAAAATATTCTGTGGACATGAATACACAATGAAAAATGCAGAGTTTTGTAAAATTCAAGATCAACAAAATGAGAAGTTAAACAAAAAATTTGAAAAAATAAAAAATTTATTAGATAAAGGATTACCAACTATTCCAACCACAATTGAGGACGAACTAGATTGCAACATTTTTTTAAAATCTGAAGATTTGGAAACATTTTCAAAATTGAGAGATTTAAAGGATAATTTCTAAGTTATTCAGCTTGACTATGATTTGACCCTGACTATATTGCTGTTATTAAAAATTAGGACTAACTATGTCATTCGCAGTAATA
This sequence comes from uncultured Pelagibacteraceae bacterium, assembly GCA_902574735.1. Taxonomy (GTDB): domain Bacteria; phylum Pseudomonadota; class Alphaproteobacteria; order Pelagibacterales; family Pelagibacteraceae; genus Pelagibacter. The sequence goes on along the minus strand of CACGOY010000020.1, from coordinate 1,377 downwards.
AAAACAGGTGGAAAACAGTACAAAGTGCAAGCTGGCGAAATAATTAAGATTGAAAGATTAGAAGATTCGAAGCCTGAAACTAAATTAGAATTTAACGAAGTTTTAGCTTACGGAGACGATAAAAAACTTGAATTAGGAGAACCAACTATTTCAGGAGCTAAAGTTGAAGCTGACATAATTAAAAATGGAAAAAATAGAACGGTATTAATTTTTAAAAAAAGAAGAAGAAAAAACTCTAGAAGAAAAAATGGACATAGACAGCAGTTTTCTTTAATTAGAATAAATAAAATTTTTGCTAAGGATGGAAAGATAATTTCAGAGGCGGAAATAAAAAAGGAAGCTTCAAAAGAAATAAAAACTCAAACTAAGGAAGTTTCAAATAAATAGGTAAAGTATGGCAACAAAAAAAGCTGGTGGATCGTCAAGGAATGGTAGAGATAGTGCTGGACGTAGGCTCGGAGTAAAAAAATATGGTGGCCAGTTTGTTGTTCCTGGAAATATAATAGTAAGACAAAGAGGAACAAAAATTTTCCCTGGAGAAAATGTAGGGATGGGAAAAGATCACTCAATTTTTTCTGTAGTTAAAGGTAAAGTAGAATTTAAAAAAAGTAAGTCAGATAGAACTTACGTATCTGTAAAACCCAATTAAATCTCACAACTCCTAACATTGTTGTATCATGAAATTTTTAGATCAAATAAAGATATACGTAAAAGCTGGCGATGGCGGATCGGGATCACCTAGTTTCAGAAGAGAAAAATTTGTTGAGTTTGGAGGTCCTGATGGTGGAGACGGTGGTAAAGGCGGTTCTGTAGTACTTACATCTGAAAGAAACTTAAACACGCTTATAGACTTTCGTTATCAACAACACTTTAAAGCACAAAGAGGTGGCGATGGTAGTGGAAAAAACAAAACAGGGAAAGGTGGTGAAGTTCTTTTTCTAAAAGTTCCTGTCGGTACACAAGTATTTGAGGAAGATAACAAAACTTTAATCTATGATTTTAAAAATGAAAATGAAGAATTTGTTGTTGCTATAGGAGGAAAGGGGGGGTTTGGGAATACAAGATTCAAATCTTCAACTAATCGTGCTCCAAAAAAATTTACTAAGGGATCTAAAGGAGAGGAATTTTGGATATGGCTTCAACTCAAAACTATTGCTGATATAGGAATTATAGGACTTCCTAATGCTGGTAAATCTAGCCTGCTTGCATCCATAACAAGTGCCAACCCAAAAATAGCAAATTACAAATTTACCACATTAAATCCAAACTTAGGTGTCACAATTTATGATGATAAAGAAATAACACTGGCAGATATACCTGGTCTAATAGAAGGAGCACATACAGGAACTGGCTTAGGTATTAAGTTTTTAAAACATA
>CACGOY010000019.1:0-20715 GCA_902574735.1 uncultured Pelagibacteraceae bacterium | reverse complement strand
GCAGTTATATCCGCCTTATCTGTGATCAATTTTCTAAAAAATTGATAAATTGTCGCGAAATCTCTAGTGTTTTTTTATATTTTTGGCTTTATAAACTTTTGAAAATGAAAAAATTCATAACAACTTTATTAACCTCATTAATTTCATTGCCTGCTTTTGCCAATCAACCGGAGAAGTGGCAATTGAGTTTTCAAGAGCCTGCATCTCAGACAATGAGAGATATTGTGTGGTTCCACGACTATATGTTGCTTCCAATTATTGTGGCAATAAGTGCGTTTGTATTGTTTCTGATGTTATATGTGATGGTGAGATTTAGAGAGTCTAGAAATCCTAATCCGTCAAAAAGAACTCATAATGTTGCAGTGGAAATAATTTGGACATTGGTTCCATGTTTAATTCTAATAGTGATGGCTGTTCCATCATTTAAGGTTTTGTATTCTCAAGATACAATTCCAAAAGCGGATGTAACTATTAAAGCAATTGGATATCAGTGGTACTGGGGATACGAGTACCCAGATGAAAATATAATTTTTGACTCATATATGATTGAAGAAGAGGACTTAAAAGAGGGTCAACCAAGATTACTAGCAGTTGATAACGTTGTAGTGGTGCCAGTAAATAAAGTTGTAAAAGTATTAATAACAGCAAATGATGTATTGCATGCATGGGCATTACCTTCATTTGGAGTTAAAAGAGATGCAATGCCAGGAAGAATTAATGAAACATGGTTTAAAGCAGAAAAAGTTGGAACATATTATGGTCAATGTTCAGAATTATGTGGAATAAAGCACGCATTTATGCCAATTGAAGTAAGAGTAGTTTCTGATGAGGACTATCAAGCGTGGTTGTCAGATGCGAAAATAAAGTTTGCAAAAGACGAAAGTTTAATTAATAAAAATTTAATAGCGAGTAAGTAAATAATGAGTACAGCAACATTACACGGTCACGACCACCATACACCAACTGGATGGAAAAGATGGGCATATTCTACAAACCATAAAGATATAGGAACAATGTATTTAATCTTTGCAATTATTGCAGGGGTAATCGGAACTGCATTTTCAGTTTTAATGAGAATAGAGTTAATGCATCCAGGTGATGGAATTTTAGGTGGCAACTATCACTTATATAATGTCCTAGTTACAGGACATGGTTTGATAATGATTTTCTTCATGGTGATGCCAGCAATGATTGGTGGTTTTGGTAATTGGTTTGTACCAATAATGATTGGTGCACCTGATATGGCATTCCCTAGAATGAATAATATTTCTTTTTGGTTGCTACCTGTGGCTTTTATTTTACTTCTAGCTTCAATATTTGTTGATGGACCTCCAGGGGCACAAGGTGTTGGAGGAGGTTGGACTATATATCCACCGTTATCTTCAAAAGCAGGTCAACCAGGTCCAGCAATGGATTTGGCAATTTTAAGTTTACATGTTGCGGGCGCGTCATCTATTTTAGGTGCAGTAAATTTCATAACTACAATTTTAAACATGAGAACGCCAGGTATGACATTACATAAAATGCCATTATTTGCTTGGTCTATACTTGTTACCGCTTTTTTACTTTTGTTATCTTTACCAGTTTTAGCTGGAGCGATAACAATGTTATTAACAGACAGAAATTTTGGAACAGCATTCTTTGAGGCCCAATCAGGTGGTGACCCAACTTTGTTTCAACACTTATTTTGGTTCTTTGGACATCCAGAAGTCTATATTTTAATTTTACCAGGTTTTGGAATGATAAGTCATATCGTTTCTACTTTTTCCAAAAAACCTGTGTTTGGATATTTAGGTATGGCATATGCAATGGTTGCAATAGGAATTGTTGGATTTGTGGTATGGGCTCATCATATGTACACAGTAGGTCTTGATACTGATACTAAAGCATACTTTTTAGCTGCAACTATGATAATAGCCGTCCCAACCGGAATAAAAATTTTTTCTTGGATCGCAACTATGTGGGGTGGATCAATATCATTTAAAACCCCAATGGTTTGGGCACTTGGTTTCATATTTTTATTTACAGTTGGTGGAGTGACAGGAGTTGTTTTAGCAAACGCTGGAGTTGATACAGCTTTACATGATACATATTATGTTGTTGCTCACTTCCACTATGTTTTATCGCTTGGAGCTGTTTTTGCAATCTTTGCAGGTTTTTACTATTGGTTTGGAAAAATGTCAGGTTATGAGTATTCAGAGTGGATGGGACAACTTCATTTTTGGCTTACATTCATTGGTGTAAACATAGTATTTTTTCCACAACATTTTTTAGGTTTAGCGGGTATGCCGAGAAGATATGCAGATTATCCAGATGCATTTGCTGAATGGAATTATATTTCATCCATAGGGTCATATATATCGATCGTAGGATTGGCAGTATTTTTTGCAAATTTAATTTACGCATTTGCTAAAAAGAAAAAAGCAGCTCAGAATCCATGGGGCGAAGGGGCAACTACCTTAGAGTGGACAGTTCCATCACCGCCTAATTTTCATACTTTTGATGAGCTTCCTAAATTCGAAAACGTCGAGGGTGCAGAAAAATCTAGTAGTTAGATTCTAGTAAAAATATATAATATTAAAATGCAGTCTACTATCTTAAGAGAAAAAAGATCTAACACAGATCTTGGAATTATCTCAGAGCTAATAAAGCTCATGAAGCCAAGAGTAATGTCTTTAGTAATATTTACTTGTGCAGTTGGTTTGCTCACGGCTCCAAATTCCATACCTTTCACTCAGGCAGCTATTGGTATTCTCATAGTGGCCATTGGGGCAGGCGCGGCAGGCGCATTGAACATGTGGTACGAGGCTGATCTTGATAAATTAATGACTAGGACATGCTTAAGACCAATTCCACGAGGCAAACTTAATAGAGCTCAGGCTTTATACTTTGGAACAACATTATCTATTATTTCTGTCTTTAGCTTATATTATTTTACTAATGCTATTTCAGCTTTCTTATTATTTTTTACAATTTTCTTTTATTTGTTTATTTATACAATTTGGTTAAAGAGAAGAACTCCCCAAAATATAGTAATTGGAGGAGCAGCAGGTGCGTTGCCACCTGTTATTGGCTGGACCATAGCAACAAACTCTTTATCAATTGAACCTTTAGTTTTTTTTCTAATAATTTTTGTTTGGACACCATCTCATTTTTGGGCCCTAAGCCTTTACAAGGCTAAGGACTACAAAAAGGCGAAAATTCCAATGTTGCCAATTACTAATGGAATTGAAAACACAAAAAAGAATATATTTATATATTCATTGCTAATGTTACCAACAGTGGTTCTTCCATATGCGATTGGATTTACATCAGAATTGTTTCTTACACTTGGATTGACCTTGACTATTTATTATAATTATCTTTGCTTTAAACTTTATAATTATAAGAAAAATAAATTTGAGATCAAAATTGCAAAACAAATTTTTGCTTACTCAATATTTTATTTATTTTTAATTTTTGTGTTATTTTTAATAGATAAACTTATTTAATGATAAGAGACGAAAAAACAAAAAAGAAAAATTTATGGACCGCGCTAGGTCTTGTAATTTTTATAGTGATATTGTTTGTTTTTACTTTATATAACGTCGGTGTCTTTGAGAGGTCAATATGATAAAAAAAAATACATTAACACCTCTTTTGCTAGCTGGAATTTTCGTTTTTATGTTGGGATTATCATTTGCAGCAGTACCACTTTATGATTTGTTTTGTAGGGTAACAGGATTTGGAGGCACTACCCAAATCTCTAAAGAGGCACCAAAGATAGTATTAGATAAAATAGTAAATGTAAGGCTTGATACAAACGTGAATTCTCAGTTAGATTGGGATTTTGCAGTTAATGAAAAAACTTTGGATGTAAAACCAGGCAAAGTTTATAAAATTAAATTTAATGTTGAAAATTTGGGTGATCAACCTTCATCCGCAGTTGCAAGTTACAATGTTTCCCCTTCGTCCTTTGGCCAGTATTTTAACAAATTAGGCTGTTTTTGTTTTGAAAAACAGACACTTAAACCAGGAGAAAAAGCATCTTATGATTTAGTATTTTATCTAGACCCTGAATTAGTAAACGACCCAAAAACTAAAAATATAGAGGATGTTACTATGTCCTATACTTTTTTCTCCTCTGACTACTATAAAGTTGAGAAAAACGAGAGTTAAAAATGTCCTCAGCTCAAAAGCATGATTACCATTTAGTTGACCCTAGTCCGTGGCCGATTGCTACTTCTTTCGCTACATTAATTACTGCACTAGGAACAGTTTATTATTTGCATGCTCAAGCAATGTGGGCAATGTTGCTTGGATTTGCTCTGCTAATTTATTGTGCATTTATGTGGTTCCGAGATGTTGTTATTGAGGCCGAGCACCAAGGCCATCATACTCCAGTTGTACAACTTCATCATAGATATGGAATGACTTTATTCATTGCCTCTGAGGTAATGTTTTTTGTTGCCTGGTTCTGGGCTTACTTTGATGCAAGTTTATTTCCAAATGAATTTACTGGTAATGTTTGGCCACCAAAAGATATCGAAACATTTGATCCATGGGATATTCCTCTTATAAATACTCTAGTTCTTCTTTTATCAGGTACAACAGTTACATGGGCTCATCACTCTTTACTAGAAGGTGATAGAAAAGGATTTATTAATGGTCTGATTTGTACAGTTGCTCTAGGAGCATTCTTCACTCTTTTACAAATATATGAATATCAACATGCTTCATTTAGTTTTTCAGGTCATATTTATGGAGCAACTTTTTACATGGCTACAGGGTTTCATGGTTTTCATGTGGTCGTTGGAACAATCTTCCTAGCAGTGTGTCTATGGAGGGGAAAACTGGGTCATTTTACAAAAGAACATCACTTTGGTTTTGAGGCGGCAGCTTGGTATTGGCACTTTGTCGATGTGGTATGGTTATTTTTATTTGCAGCCATATACATTTGGGGAAGTTAAAATAATTTGAAAAACAAGTTATCGTTTTCATTATTTGTATATTTTTTTATTTTAGTTTTTTTAGCCCTAGGTACTTGGCAAATTATAAGGTTAAACTGGAAACTTGAATTAATAAACTCAATCGAACAATCTTTAAAAAGTGAACCAATAGAGTTTAACGGTACCAATCCAACTAATTTTAAAAAAATTAAATTTGAAGGAACATTAGATAATTCAAAAATCATTTACTTGTATAGTTTAAGTGAAAAAGGAGAGCCAGGTTTTGATATTGTCAATCCAATAAGCATCAATAATAAAAGTTATTTAATTAATCGTGGATGGATTCCTAGAGACTTTAAATCAAAAAAATACTTTTCAGATGAAAGTAAGTTCGAGGGGATTTTGAAACTAAAAAGTAAATTTAATTATTTTAAGCCAGATAATAATATAAATAAGAACTATTGGTTTACATTAAAAGATGAGGATTTATTAAATTATACTGGTAAACAATTTTCTCCATTCATTATAAACAATATTAGTAAGCAAGAAGGAATTTATCCAAAGTCAAAACAAGTGGGAGCCAATATTTCCAACAACCACTTAAAATATGCATTAACTTGGTTTTCATTAGCTGTTTCTATATTTTTAATATATTTATATTTCAGAAAAAAAAATTACTGATGGAATATATTAGTACCAGAAATAATTCAGATCATTTCTCATTTAAAAACGTTTTTCTTAAAGGTTTAGCAGATGATGGCGGTCTATTTGTGCCTAAATCAATTAAACCATTTAGTAATGAAGAATTAACCAAACTTAGCAGCCTTAAATACAATGAATTAGCAGTTGAAATTATTTTCCCATTTATTGGAAATTTTATGACAAAAAAAGAATTATCTTCCTTGATATCCAAATCTTACTCACATTTTAGATGTGAAGATGTTGTAAAAATATCTGATTTAGGAAAATTTAAAATTTTGGAATTGTTTCATGGTCCAACACTCGCTTTCAAGGATATTGCAATGCAATTGATAGGTAATTTCTACCAATATCACTTAGAAAATGCAGAGAAAAAAATTAATATTATTGTAGCAACTTCAGGAGATACAGGGGCTGCAGCTATCGATGCATTGAAAGGCAAAAGTAATCTAAATGTTTTTGTATTACATCCTCATAATAAAATTTCACCAGTTCAGAGACGATTGATGACTATTCATGAAGAGAGAAATGTTTTTAATATCGCAATTGAGGGTAACTTTGACGATTGTCAAAATTTAGTAAAAGCCATGTTCAATGATCAAAATTTTTCAAATAAGATCAACATGTCAGGCGTAAACTCAATTAATTGGGCAAGAATAATTGCTCAAGCCGTTTATTACTTTTATGCGTATTTTAAAACAGGTAATGGACAACCTTTATCATTTTCTGTTCCAACAGGTAATTTTGGAGATATTTATGCTGGTTACTTAGCAAAAAAACTTGGCCTACCTGTCGACAAACTTATAGTAGCAACAAACAAAAACGACATTCTTCACAGAGCAATTTCTGGAGGTGATTATACACAAAAGAAAGTTGAAGAAACAAATACTCCTAGTATGGATATTCAGATAGCAAGTAACTTTGAAAGACTTTTATATGATGTTAAAGACTGTAATTCTGAATTTACGAAAGATGTTATGAGTAAAATAAAAAATAATGAATACAAAATTGATAATAATGACTTAGAGAAGATTAAAAGAAATTTTATCTCTGAAATGTTAGACGAAAATGAGACAGTTGAAATGATAAAAGATATTCATGAAAAATATCAAATAGTAGTTGATCCTCACACTGCAGTTGGAATTGGGGCTGCAAAAAAACTAGAATTAGAAAAAAACTGTGTTGTATTGTCAACAGCTCATCCATGTAAATTTCCAAAAGCAATAGAGGTCGCAATCTCAAAAACTGAAAAACTACCAGAAAGCCTAAGATATGTTTATGATAGGGAGGAAAAATTTGATGTCTTATCAAATGATTTAGAAAAAGTTAAAAATTATGTAATAAATTCAATATGAAAATTAAAATAAAAGATCAAATTCCTGATACTGAAATATTTCATTTAGTGGAGGGCGAGCCAAAAATAAGCAAAATTAAAGAAATACTTGGCACAGGCAAAATTATTCTATTTGGTCTACCTGGTGCTTTTACTTCAACCTGTTCCAAATTTCACCTTCCAGGTTATGTGGCGAATGCAGATAAATTAAAACAGAAAGGAATACAAAATATATTTTGTATATCAGTTAATGATCCATACGTTATGGATGCTTGGGGACAAGCAAATAACATTGAAAATAAAATAATAATGCTATCCGATCCTTATTTATCATTTACGAAGGCAATCGGTGCAGAGGTCGATAGAAATTCTAGAGGTATGGGAATAAGATCAAATCGATATTCTATGGTGATCGAGAACTTGCAAGTATCAAATATTCAAGTTGAAAAAGAGACTAAAGAATGTGGTTTATCTTCAGCAGAGGGTATTCTAGATATATTATAAATTGAATTTCAGCTCTCTTTTAGGCACCTAGATATTTGCTGAAGTTCTTGCCAATAAATCCACCTCATTGTTAAGCTTATCTGATGAGTGAGCTTTTACCCAGCTCCATTTAATTTCAAAAGATTTTGATAGGCTATCTAATTCAGTCCAAAATTCTTTATTTTTTACATCTTTCTTATTAGCTGTTTTCCAGCCATTTTTTTTCCAATTATGTATCCATTCAGTAATACCTGATTTTACATATTTAGAATCTGTAAAAATCTGAACTTTGCTACCTTTTGCAATTTTTTTTAAAGCTTTAATTGGAGCAAGTAATTCCATTTGATTGTTTGTTGTATCTTTTTTACTGCCTTTAATTCTAGTTTTCTTTCCATTTTCAATTATTATCGCAGCCCAACCACCATTCCCTGGGTTTCCAATACAAGAACCATCTGTATAAATTTTTATCATTAGCAATAATCTTTAAATGAATTTAAATTTTTATGAAAATCAAGTTTTTGAATATATTCTTTTGGATCTTTGATTTTGATAATTGCTGTTTTGGGTGTGTTTAGATAATCATAAGATCTTGTTAGTAAGTACCTTAGGGCCGAGCCCTTACAAAGGGTATTAAAACTATTTTTCTCTAATTTCGTTAATTTTCTGACCGATTTATATCCTTTCAATAAATTTGAAGATTTATTCTTATTCATAATAAATTTATTATTTTTTTTATTGAAGCATAAAGCATTCACACATATCGCAAGATCATATGCATAATAATCATTAGAAGAAAAATAAAAATCAATAAAACCATGAAAGCGACCCTTATAAAAAAATATGTTATCTAAAAACAAATCACAGTGAATAATTCCTGTTGGAAGTTTTTTTGGCCAAAGTTTTTTAATTTGAATATAATCTATTTTCATATTTTCAGTTAAATCTTTAAATTTTTTATTTATTTTTCTATTAATTTTTTTCAAAAGAGGTCCCCATGAATTAACTGAAAGTGAATTTTTGCGAAATATTCTTAATTTTTTTGATGAGTTGTGCAATCTTGCTATATTTTTTCCTATGACAAAGCATTCTTTAGAATTTAAATTGTTCTTATCTTTTCCTTTTAAGAAGGTTACCAAACATGCATTTTTACCTTTCAACTTAAATAAATATTTACCACTTTTATTTTCAACTGGTTTTGGACACTTTATTTTAGATTTTGCAAGACCCGACATTAGTTTCATAAAAAAAGGCAGATCTCTTGAGTTAACCCTCTTCTCAAAAATAGTTAATATAAATTTTCTTTTTTTTGATTTGATAAGATAATTTGTGTTCTCAATACCTTTTTTAATACCGCTATAATTTAATATTTTCCCAATACTAAAATTTTTTTCAATTAGATTTATTTCATCTAAACCTATTTTTGTGTAGACTGCCATTAGTTTAATTTTCCGGGAACTTTAAATGTAATATTTTCTCTTGTGATTTCTACTTCTTCTATATCAATAGTAAATTGTTTTTTTAGACCCTCAATAAATTCGGTAACTAAAATTTCAGGTGCTGATGCGCCCGATGAAATTCCTATTGTTTTACAATTCTTTATTTGACTGAAAGGAATTTCGCTTTCAGAATGTATTAATTCTGCTGATTTTGAACCATTTTTTTTTGCAACTTCAACTAATCTAACTGAATTGGATGAGTTACGGCTACCAATTACAAAAAACATCTCACATTTTGAGGCAATTTTTTTTACTGCTTCTTGTCGATTTGTTGTTGCATAACAAATGTCCTCCTTTTTGGGCTCATAAATATCTGGAAATTTAGATTTTAGGACCTCAATTATCTCTTTGGTATCATCTACAGAAAGAGTTGTTTGAGTAATATAAGCCAGTTTTTTGTTAGAATTATTAATATAATTATTAGCATTTTCAGTGTTCTCAATTAAGTCTATTGATCCTTTAGGTAATTGACCCATAGTGCCAATGACTTCAGGATGATTTTTATGACCAATGAGGAGAATGTGCATTCCTTGTTTATTAATATTTTCAGCTTCTCGGTGAACTTTTGAAACTAGAGGACATGTAGCATCTACATAAGTCATTTTTAAATTTGATGCATTTTCTGATACTGATTTTGGAACTCCATGAGCAGAGAAAATAACTGGTCTAGTTTTATCTTCAATCTCATCAAGCTCCTCCACAAAAATTGCACCTATTTTCTTTAAACTTTCTACAACATGTTTATTATGAACTATTTCATGCCTGACATAAACTGGAGAACCATATTTATTTAAACTTTTCTTAACAATTTCAATTGCTCTATCTACACCAGCACAAAAACCTCTGGGCGCTGCTAAAAAAACTTTAATTTTATTATTTTTCATTTTTCTCAATTAAGTATTCAAGCAATATATGTGGAAATGTTAATGAGGCCAATCCAATAAATATTACCATATTCACACTTTCATTTAGTTTAAACTCATGATTTAAAAAATTTAAAGCAACTATAAAAATAATTCCAGTTATAAAAGTAAGCGGAAGCGCTTTTTTAATAAATATAAAAATTCCTTTTTTAAAATTCTTATTTAGTTCAAATATCAATTTAATGGAATGTCTAAATGAATGTAGAAAGCAGAAATAAATTGTAAATGCCAGCAAAGGGTTTAAAAAAATATTTAACGTAATTATTGAAAAAAAATCCATTAATAAAACAGACTTTTCATCATAATTTTTATTAAAAGATAATATTAAATTTGATATAAATGATAGAAGAAGTAAAATTACTAAAAACTCAGTTTTAACTAGCAAAGTATTAGATAAATCAAAATTTATAGAATTAAATATTTCTAAAGTTTTATTTTGATTAGAGAGTAATGGTGAAACTATTATAATTGATCCTTTAAAAGTTTTTAATAAAAAACTTTGTTTTTGATTTTTACTTATAAATTCTGAGTCTTCCTTACCAAAATGGTAAGATGCAATTATCAAAAATAATAGCAATAAACTTTGTGGAAATAGTATCCACAACAAAATAATGCCTAAACCAATCAAAATATATACCAAATAAAAGTAAGAAATATTTTTAATTTTTAGAATTTTAATTAATTTTCTTCCTTTAATATTATCCAAAGCGCCATGTGAAACACCCAAGATTAAAATTAAAAAAAAACATATTAAAATAAATGAATTTGATCTCAAGTAGTCAAAAGAGGATAAAAAAATGCACGATATAAAAAAAATCAAAGAGTGATTATAATTAATTTTTTTAATCATTTTTGTTGGAATATAGCTTTTAAAAAAACTATTTTGGGCATTTTTAATATAATTGATAAATCTTCACCCAAATGACTTTTGTTGGATAAAAAATTTATAATTGTCTCTGATTTTGAGTTGAACATTTTATAAAATACATTAGGCATTATTTTTGGACTTTTTTTTAAAACTCTTAAGAAAATTTTATCTAAAAACTCATATTTTGTGCCTATTTTGAAGGCTTTATTAGATCTAAATTTTTCTATGTTTTTTGCTAAATATTTTGATTGTTCCTGAATGTTTAAAAACGTATATCCCGTACTTAGCCTAGTCATGCCACCTGCAGTTCCAATATTTACTAAATTTTGATTATTTATATTAGAAGTTCTAAATAAAGGGATTTTACCAACTTCTTTGTACTTAATCCTATAATTTTTAAGATTAAGATGATTTTTGATATAATCTATAAGTTGTTGGTCGTATTCTTCTTCTTCTTGATTGTTCATTGTTGATAACCATGTGGTTTCAACTAGAGCTTTATTTTTTGAAAATGGAAGAGTATAAAAAAAATGAACACTGTCCTTTTGATCACAATCAAAATCCATAAGATTCATAATTTCTTCATCGAAAAATTCTTTATCGGTTTCAATTTCATATCCACAAAAGTGTTGCCAAAGCTTATCATCAGTTTTACTTATCTCTGGAACGCTATTAAAAACTATAGAAGAATTTGTGTTAATCTCGTTTTTGCTTTTAAAAAAATAAATATTTTTATTTTGTTTAAGTTTATTTAAAATTTTATCATAGAACAAACCACTATCTATTGATTGATATGGATATTTATTACAATCCTTATATAAAGTTCCATCTTTAGAATTAACTGAAAACTGTTTCCAACTTTTTATTACACAATCTTCAAAATCATGTTGATTTACTTTCCAAAAAGACCAAGTTTTGTCTCTAAAATATCTATCTCTATTATCAATTATAGCTAAAGATCTACCTTTTAATTTTGAATTAATTTCTAATTGATAGGCTAAAGATAATCCACTACACCCCCCTCCAATAATTACAATATCAAAATCTTTCATTTAAATTAATCTCTTCCATGATAATTTTGTGCTTATTTTGAGTATGACCTGTTTCTCGATTAGTCATTAAGCTCAGCTTAATCATATCCAATAAAGATATTAAAGTTTGTATAATTTTACCAAAATTATTTACAAATATTTTCCCAGAATTTTTATACTCTTCAAAATTACTTTTTTTTTTAATTTGAAATCCTATTTCTCTATACACTCTTCTTGCGACACAAATTGAAAATCTTAAACGAAAAGGGATATCTTTTATGTAATAAAAACAACTTCTGTAAAAAGTTTCAGCAAGTTCTAAAGTATCTTTGATCTCTTTGATATCAGACTTTATATAATATCTATTAAGATTTTTATCTTCAATCACATCTCTAGATATATTTGTTAATTGCATAGCTATCCCTAAATCGATTGCGGCTTTAAAAGCACTCTCTCTTTTAACATTAAGAATTTTTGCCATCATTAATCCAACAGTTCCAGCAACTCTATATGAATATATCAATAATTCTTTTTCAGACTTCAATTCTACTTTTTCCTCTAAATCACTTTCAACACCATCAAATAAATCATAAATAATATTTGTAGAAATATTTGTATCAGCAATTAATTTCCACATTTTTTCAATTATTGGATTTGAGAAATTTTTTGATTTAAAGTCATTTTTAAATTCTTTGAATTTTAATTTCTTAGTTTCTAATTCTGCGGTTTCATCTGCAATATTATCTAAATATCGACAAAAAGTGTATAAATCAGAGCACTTTTGATAAGTCTCTTTATTTAGAAAAAAACCTGCCCAACTAAATGATTTTGCATAAATCGATAAATAGTTTTGATTATTCATTTGAGTATCTTGTCTAGTACCTTCGCTGAAGACAAAACTCCTGGTACACCTGCGCCAGGATGCGTCCCTGCACCAACAAAGTATAGACCATCAAACATCTCAGATTTATTATGAAATCTGAAATATGCTGACTGAGTAAATTTTGGTTGTATTGAGAAGCCAGAGCCAAATTTTGTATTTAATTCTTTTTCAAAATAATCAGGAGTTAAATAGAAGTCCTCTACAATGTTTTTTCTAAGATCTGGCATTAAATTTTGCATTTTATCGATGACCAGATTTTTCATTTCCTCACCTTTCTCACTCCAATTAATGCCAGACTGATTATTAGGCACAGGAACCAAAACATAAAAACAATCATTACCTTTTGGTGCCATCGCTTCGTCAGTAGCAGTAGGTCTATGTAGGTAATAGCTTATATCTTTATTCAATATTTTATTATTAAATATGTCATTTAAATGTTCCTCGTATTTTTCTCCAAATTTTATGGTGTGATGCTCAATATTTTCATATTTCTTTTTTGTACCAAAGTAATACACGAATAAACCCATAGAGTATTGCATACGTTTCATCTTATACTTAAAAAATGTACTTAATTTTTCATTCATTAGACTTGAATAAACTGCTGGAGGATCTGCATTACAAATAACATTATTTGCATCTAATTCACTTCCATCATCAAGCTTTACAGACCTAATTTTTTTATTCTTTGTAATTACCTCTACAACTTCTTTTCCTTTTATAATTTTAATTTTTTCTTCGAGCATAAGTTTTTCTAAACCACTTACTATTTGACCTGTGCCACCCATGGAGTAGTGAATTCCCCATTTTTTTTCTAAATATAATATCAATCCATAAATTGATGTCGTGGTGAAAGGATTTCCTCCTACCAATAAAGGATGCATGCTCAATAATCTTCTCAACTTATCATTTTTAACATAAGAAGATACCAAGCTATACACTGATTTATAGCTTTTTAGTTTAAGCAAAGATGGTATTTGTTTAAACATAAATAAAGGTTTATCAAATGGGACATCTGATAATTCAGTAAATCCTTTATCAAATATTTTTTTTGTAAAATTTACTAAGTTTTTATATCCAATAAAATCTTCTTTACTTATTTTCTCAATTTGAACTTTCATTTTCTCATCATCACCTGAATAATCAAATTCACTACCATCTTCAAAAACAAATCTGTACCAAACATTTAAAGGCTTTAATTCAATGTAGCTTTTTGAAGTCTTATTAAATAATTCAAAAAGTTCCTCAATTAAATAAGGGGCTGTAATAACTGTTGGACCAGCATCAAACGTAAATCCATTTTTTTTAAATACTCGCGCTCTTCCACCCAAATCATTATGCTTTTCAATTAAAGTTACATTATGATTTTTTGCTCTCAATCTTAGCGCTGAAGCTATACCCCCAAAACCAGATCCAATTACTATTGAATTCATCTCTTAAATTTATCTTATTTTTGAAAAAAAACGAACTTTACAATATCGTTTACGAATTAACCTTTTTTAATTCAATTTTGGTTTCCTCAAGATTTTTTTCAAATAGTATATCTAACTTTGATTTATCTACCGAGGTTGATATTGTTTTTTTAACTGCTTCGATTGCAATATTTATGGATGTATCTTTGATATCTTTAATTGCGGCATCTTTCATTTGAGAAATTTTTATATTAGCTAAATTTTTCTTGATTTCTGCTGATTTTGAGAATTTTTCACTCATATCTTTTGTAAGTTTTTCAGCTTCAATGTTTGCTTGGTTAATAATTTTTTTCTTTTCCTGTTCTGCAGAATTTAATTTGTTTTGCGCATCATCTAACAGTTTTTTTGATTCAGATCTTAATTTTTCACTCTCATCAATTTCGTTTTTAATGTCAACTATCATCTTCGTTAGCAAACTATTCACATTTTGAGGAACTTTTAAATAAATTAAGCCTACAAAAAATATCACAAATGAAACAGCTACCCAAAAAGTTGCATCAAACATTTTTTCTATTCTCCTTAGAATTATTTGTTAGATCATTTACAATTGATGAAATGTTTTCTTTGTTGATCTCTTCTCCAATGAGTTGTTTTATCAAGCCCGAAGAAGTTTCTGTGGCTATTTTTTTTATATTCTCTGCCGAACTTTTATTTAAATTCTGAATCTCTTTTTCGGCAATTTCTATTTCTTCCTCTAAATTCTTCTCTAATTCAGATCTTTTTTTATCTATATCATCCAGTACTTTTTGACGAGCCTCATTAAACAAATTTTTTGCCTCTAGTTTGCTATTTAAAATAATTTTATCAAATTCTTTTATTTTATTTTCACTTTCCTCTCTTTGTTTTTCAGCAATCTCTATATTCTCCAAAATTTGTGACCTTCTACTTTCTAAATTATCACTTATTTTTGGAAGTATTACCTTCGACAAAATAATATACAAAGCACCAAACGTTATGACTAACCAAACAATTTGAGATATCCAAAACTCTGGATTTAATTGTGGCATACCTCCACTTTCAGCACTTTGTACTTTAGTAATTAGTACAAAGCTAAAAAGAAATTTAATAATTATTTTTTTTAGCATTAATTAAAATGCGAATAAAATAATCAGTGCAACTACTAGACCAAATAATCCAGTTGCTTCGGCTAATGCGAAACCTAAAAGCAAATTTGGAAATTGCTTTTGAGCCGCAGATGGATTTCTCATCGCGCCTGATAGGTAGTTTCCAAAAATTATTCCTATTCCTACTCCAGCGCCCGCAAGAGCTATTGCTGCAAGTCCTGCTCCAATCATTTTTGCTGCTTCTAATTCCATTATATCCTCCTTATAAGTTGTTAATGGTGTAAATTTAATGCATCATTTAAATAGATGCACGTTAATATTGCAAAAACATAAGCTTGAAGAAAAGCAACTAGTATCTCCAAACCTGTTAGCGCAACTGAAAAACTTAATGGTAGCCATCCTCCTACTATTCCAAGACTAACAACAAATCCTCCAAATACTTTCATCATGGTATGACCAGCCATCATATTTGCAAACAATCTTACTGACAAACTAATCGGCCTACTTAGATAAGAAATAATTTCTATTACAACAATTAATGGTAAGAGAACCATCGGAACTCCACTTGGCACAAATAATTTTAAGTAACCAAGGCCGTGTTTAATAAATCCAATAATTGTAACTCCAATAAATATAAAAGCTGCAAGCACAAAAGTAACAATTATGTGACTTGTAACCGTAAATGAATAAGGGATCATCCCAAACATATTGCAAAAGAGGACGAACATAAAAAGTGAAAATATAAATGAGAAATATGGTTTTGCTTTTGTTCCAGCTGTGTCACTGATCATTTTTGATACAAATGAATAACTCAATTCAGCAAGCAATTGCAATTTATCTGGTATTAGTGATTTTTTTTTTGCTCCTAAGTTTAAAACAATCAAAATAGCTATTGTACTAATAACCATAAATAAACTTGCGTTAGTAAATGAAATATCAACGTTACCTAATTTTATTTCTGGACCAATCCGGTAAACATTGAATTGGTTCATTGGGTTTGCTGCCATCTGTAATCTATTTTTGCATTTTTTTTGCGGTTTTAACCACGTTCATAATTCCAGCAGCCACCCCTACAAAAAAAAATATTAAAATTAACCATGGCTTAGTACCAAACCAATTGTCTAAAATAAACCCAATAATTGTCCCAACAGCTACTGCAGACACCAATTCTGTGCTCATTTTGAACGCTGTTCCCATGTTAGAGCTAGATTTTGGATTTTTTTGATCCTTGTGAACTTCTGCTTTATTTTTTGCAATTTTTAAGCGAGATTTGAATTCATCTTCTGACATTTGTCTTAAGCAACCATGCTCTCAGCTTTTTGAAGATCAACAGCAACAAGTTGGCTTATTCCTTTTTCTGGCATTGTAACTCCGTAAAGTCTGTCCATCTTTGACATTGTTAAAGCATGGTGGGTAACAATTATAAATCTTGTAGATGTTATTTTAGTTAATTCAGTCAACAAATTACAAAATCTTGTAACGTTAGCATCATCAAGAGGCGCATCAACTTCATCCAATACACATATTGGTGAGGGGTTCGTTAAGAATACTGCAAAAATTAAAGACAGGGCTGTTAAAGCCTGTTCTCCTCCTGATAACAAAGTAATTGATTGAAGTCTTTTGCCAGGTGGACTAACTAACATTTCTAGTCCAGCATCTAATGGATCATCAGAGTCAACAAGTTCAAGTTTTGCATTTCCACCATTAAATAATTTAGTATAAACTTCATTAAACTTTCTATTAACTTTCTCAAAAGCCTCAAGCAATCTTTCTCTTCCTTTTTGATTAAGCTCAGAAATACTTTCTTTTAGTTTAATAATAGCGGTTACAAGATCTTGTCTGTCTTTTTCCATTTTTTTAATTTCTACTTCATATTTTGAAGTTTCTTCGTCAGCTCTTAAATTTACCGATCCTAATTTTTCCCTTTGTCTTTTTTTCTCATCAAGCAACTCTTCTTGTGTAACCACATCAGGAAATTCAACTTCTTTTTCTAAATTTGAAAATTCTAACAATTTTTCTTCACTTAGATTTAATTCTGCACTTACTCTTTCTAGCAAATCACTTCTTCTCTTACTCAAACCATCTATAGTAGCACCTGAACTAGCTTTTCTCTCTCTGATCTCAATAGAATTTTCTTTGGTATCTTTTAATTCATTACTTAATTTTAATATTTTATCATCTATCTCTACAATGATAGTCTCATTTTCATTTTGTTCCTTTTCTGAAATTCTTAAACTTTCAGAAATCTGTCCTTTTTTCTCAGCTTGCAGTTGAGGCTGTTTTTCAAGATCATTCAATTTTAATGTTTGTTTATTTTTTCTATCGTTTAATTCCCTCACCATTTTTTCAGAATTAGTTAATAGATTTTTCCAACTTTCAATTTCTAGATCTATCTTTTGAATTCTTTCATTTCTTTTAACAGACTCTTTTTTAATATTTTGGTTATTGCTATAAATATCAGCGTATTTTTCTTGAAGTTTTTTAATTATTTCATTTGTCTCGTTCAATACAGTGATTTTATCACCTTCCTCTGCATCTTTAATTTTTATATTTAAATAAGATAAGTTCTCCTTACATTCATCCAAAACTTTCAAGGCAGCTGAATTATTTTGTTCATTTATTAAATTTTTTGCAGCTGTTATCTGATCAATAATTTTATTTATTTGTTCAATATTCTTCTTTAAATTTTCTGAACTAAATGTATTTAAAATTCTATCTACTTTATCTTGTTCTCTTTTCAAATTTTCTTTTGCAACATCTAGATCTTGATTAGATAATTTTTCAGTTTCGTAATATTTAGAATCTATTTCTATTAACTCGCCTTTTTCCTCTTTAAGTCTTTTTTCATTTGAGTTTGCATCAATTACAATACTTTTTTCCCTATCAATATCTTCATCAATCATTCTTAGTGAATTTTTTATAGACTTAATCTCCTCTTCAATTCTTTCATTTTCTTCATCAAGACTTTTTAATTCTAGATTAAGTCTCTGAATTTTAGATAGATTTTCAATGTTTCTCTCTCTAATTGGTGTTACCTTGTTAGTTTCATCTGTAATTCTTTTTTCCAAATTCTCTAATTGTGAATTAAACTCTTTAACTTGATCTTCCGCCTCAGTATTTATCTCATTTTCTAGTTTTATTTCATGATCAATATCTTTAAGTTTTAAATAATATAGACCAGCCTCAACTTTTTTAATTTCCTCAGATACTGATTTATATTTTGCAGCCTCTTCTGCTTGCTTTTGCAAATTTGCAAGTTGTCTTTCTTGTTGTCTTCTCAATTCGTCTGCTCTTTTTAAGTTATTCTCTGCTGCACTTAATCTAAGTTCTGCCTCGTGCCTTCTAACGTGTAAACCTGCAATTCCTGCTGCTTCCTCTAGTATTGCTCTTCTGTCAGCAGGTTTTGCTGTTACCAAAGCTCCAATTCTACCTTGGCTAATCAAAGATGGTGAATGTGCTCCAGTAGATAAATCTGCAAAAAACATTTGCGCATCTTTTGCTCTAACTTCCTTATTGTTTATGTAAAATTTCGATCCTTTATCTTTTTCAATTTTTCTTCTGATTTCTATTTCGTCAAGCTCGTTGTATTGTATTGGTCCGTCTTTATTTTCATTACTTAAAGCAATAGATACTTCGGCAATATTTTTTGACGGTTTATTTGATGTTCCAGAAAATATTACATCTTCCATCCCAGAGCCTCTCATA
This sequence comes from uncultured Pelagibacteraceae bacterium, assembly GCA_902574735.1. Taxonomy (GTDB): domain Bacteria; phylum Pseudomonadota; class Alphaproteobacteria; order Pelagibacterales; family Pelagibacteraceae; genus Pelagibacter. Next base: position 1,833 of record CACGOY010000019.1, on the reverse strand, counting down.
CTTTTTGCTGATGTTTCTCCCATACACCATCTTAAAGACTCAACAATATTTGATTTCCCGCAACCATTTGGACCAACAATACCTGTCAAACCTTCTTCAATAAGAAAGTTGGTTTTTTCTGCGAATGATTTAAATCCAGTAAGCTGGATTTTTTTAAATTCCATTCGCTAACTTATATCAGTTTTTCTATGTATTTTTTTAATTTTTTATAGTCTGTTGGATTATCAAACTTTTTGCCATTAATTATTAGAGTAGGGGTTGCTTTAACTTTATATTTTTTTACACCATTGATTCGGTCTTCGAGTATATGATCTTCTACAGATTTATCAGCTAAACAACTCTCAATATCTATTTTGAAACTAGAATTTTCTATAAGCTCTTTTATGTTTTTGTTTGCATCATCAATTGAACCACCTCTTACCCATTCACTTTGCTTCTCATAGAGATAGTGTAAGACTTCAGAATTGCCGTCGTTTTTACAATGAGCAATTTTTGCTGCATTAAATGCTGCGATATCTAAAGGAAAATTTTTATATTCAATTGAAACAAAACCTTTATCAATAAACTCTTTCTTTAATTCTGGATAAATTTTCTTATGGAAGTTTGCACAAAAACCGCAGGTTAAAGACTCAAATACTACTAACTTGACTTTTGCATCAATATTTCCATCAATTATTGGTCTTACATCAGAACTTGAGATATTAGGGAATAAAAAGAAGGACAATAAAAAGGTTAATAAAATTTTTTTCATTTTTTTTTGTATAAATTGCTTAACTCTATTAAAGAATTTCTAACTTTTTCATTTTTAATATTACTTATGTCTTTTATGTGTTTGTTTTTTGTCGCATAATCAGGGCTTTTTTTGTGCTTTTTTTCCAAAAATCCATCAAATGTATTTAGTTTTATAGTTTGAACAACTTCATATCCGAAGAATGCATTCATTTTTTTTATAATTTCATTTTTAGAATATTCTAAGTTTACTTCAGACCCTCTTTTAACCATTATAGTCAAACAACTATTTTTTACCTTATTAGATCCCTTAAATGATTTTGGATAACATTCTTTGAATAATTCTTTACCAACTATATATTTCCAATTATCAAGAGTTTTATTATAAACATCCCCTTTTTTATTAAGTATTCTTTTTGCCTCTTTGGGCAAAGTATCCTTAAAAGATCTTAAACCTTGAATGGATTTATATCTCTGCTTAGTATTGTATTTAATATTCATATGACAAATCAAAACATACCAAAAAAAATTCTATATTGGTACGATAATAATAAAAGAGCCCTACCTTGGAGAAAAAAAGTTTCGAAAAAAAAACAAGAATATTTTACTCTTGTAAGTGAATTTATGCTTCAACAAACACAGGTAAAAACTGTTATTCCTTATTTTGAAAAGTTTATAAAAGAATTTCCAAATTTAAAATCATTGGCTAAATCAAGTGACCACAAAATTTTAAAAAACTGGGAAGGACTTGGGTATTATTCTAGAGCGAGAAATTTAAAAAAAACTGCAATAAAACTATTAAAGGACTATAAAGGTGAGTTACCAGAAGATATTGAAACACTTAAATCTCTCCCAGGAATTGGTGAGTATACTTCCAGATCAATTTTGGCAATTGCACATAATAAGCCTTATATTCCAATGGATGGAAATGTTGAAAGAATACTAAAAAGAGTTTTTTTACTTAAAACTGATTATGAAACATCAAAAGAAAACTTAAATAAAAAAAAATCTTTTTTTGGATTTTCAAAAAGATCAAGTGATTATGCACAAGCAATCATGGAGATAGGAGCATTAATTTGTAAGCCTTCATTGCCATATTGCTTT
>CACGOY010000018.1:0-21514 GCA_902574735.1 uncultured Pelagibacteraceae bacterium | reverse complement strand
AGAAATAATCGATACACTAGATTTTAATAAAGCAACAGATATAGTTTCCATTGATCTTGAGGGTAAATCATCAATGGCTGATTATATGATTATAGCTAGTGGAACTTCATCGAGACATATCCAAGCTTTATCAGAGCAAGTTTTTGAAAAATTTAAGAAAAGTGGAATTCAAAATTGTAAAATTGAAGGTAAAGAAAGTAATGATTGGAAGTTGGTTGATGGAATTGATTTAATTGTTCATATTTTTAATCCTGAAAAAAGAAAATTTTACGAATTAGAAAAAATGTGGTCCGAATTAATACCCAAAGAGAAATTAATTATATGAGATTTAAAATTAAAAATTTACTAATAATTATTTTAATTTGTAATTTTTCAACGATTTCAAAATCTGCAAATGAAGATGATATTTATAAAAAAATAGATCTATTCAGTGAAGTACTAGATAAAATTAATAAAGAATATGTTGAGGATGTAAATCAAAGTGATGCAATGGATGCGGCTATAAATGGTGTGTTACAATCTCTAGATCCTTATTCCGCATATATGTCTCCAGACTCATTTGAAAATATGCAAACCGAAACAAGTGGAGAATTTGGAGGTTTGGGTATCGAAGTAGGTATGGAGGCAGGTGTAGTAAAAGTGATTTCACCAATAGATAATTCTCCAGCCTCTAAAGTTGGAATTAAGGCAGGTGATTACATTGTAAAAATCAATGATATACAAGTTCAAGGTAAGTCTTTAATGGAGGCTGTTGATTTAATGAGAGGTCCTGTTGGAACTGATATTGAAATAACTGTTAGACGAGTTGGTGAGAAAAAGGCATTAACATTTGTTATTACAAGAGATATTATAAAAGTAGCTTCTGTTAAATCTGAAATCATTGACGATAGAACCGGATATATTAGGCTTACATCTTTCAATGAAAATAGCAGTGATCAGATAGAGGATAAGATAAAAGAATTTAAAAAAAATGGAAAAGTTAAAAATTATATTTTAGATCTAAGAAATAATCCTGGCGGGTTGCTTTCTCAAGCTATAAAAATTTCTGATTTCTTTCTTGAAAATGGGGAAATAGTTTCAACAAAAAGTAAAAGAAAATTTGAAAATAGAAAATGGTTCGCAAAGAGAGGGGACGTTTTAAACGGAGAAACAATGATTGTTCTTATCAACTATGGCTCTGCATCCGCATCTGAAATAGTTGCGGGCGCACTTCAAGATCATAAAAGAGCAGTATTAGTGGGCGAAAGCACATATGGCAAGGGATCTGTTCAATCAATTATTCCTTTAAAAAATGATGGAGCGATAAGGCTTACTGTTTCAAAATATTATTTACCATCTGGAAAATCAATTTCTCAAGTAGGTGTTACACCTGATATTGAAATTGCAGAAGGGTCAGATAATTTTAGAATAAATACTGATACCGACAACCAGCTTGATTACGCGTTAAAATTACTTAACGGTTAAAATGCAAGAAAAATTTAAAAAGTTGCCACTTAGAAGTGGAGTGGGAATAGTAGTATTAAATAAAGAAAATAAAGTTTTTTTAGCAAAAAGAATTGATAATCCAAAAAATTTTTGGCAAATGCCTCAGGGAGGTATCGACAAAGGTGAAGACAATCTAAAAGCAGCTTTCAGAGAACTAGAGGAAGAGACAAGTATTAAATCTGTGAAATTAATTAAAGAAATAGATGGTTTTACAACCTATTATTTACCTGAAAATTTGCTCGGAATAATTTGGAAGGGCAAATATAAAGGTCAAAGACAAAAATGGTTTATTGTAAAATTTATTGGAAATGATGAGGAAATAAATATTAAAACAAAATATCCTGAATTTTTAGATTGGAAATGGGAAGAATTAAGTAAGATTACTGATACAGTTGTAGATTTTAAACTTCAGGTTTATCAAGAAATACAGAAAGAAGTTGAAAAGGTTATTAATTAATACTTATAGATTTTAAAATTTCGACTTTATGATTTAACAAAAATCTTTTTTGATCATTTAAATCATCTTTATTTAACTCTTTTTCGGCTTCTTGGATTTCATCTGATACATGTTTTTTATTCGCATTTTTAATGTCAAAAATTGAGCTTGTTAAAATAGATAAAGTATTATCTTTAAATTCAACAATACCGTCTTCAACATAAAAATTATGTTCCTCAGAGCTAGAAATAACTTTTATGATACCAGGCTTTAAAAATGAGATAATTGGTATATGGTCCTTTAAAATTCCCATTTCACCCTCATAAGCAGGAACAACTACTTCTGAAACATTTTCTTTTGAAAGAAAGGATTTTTCAGGATTAACAATATCAATGTTAAAACCTTCACTCATTAAGCTGCTGCATCCTTAGCCATTTTTTCAGCTTTTTCTATAGCTTCCTCTATTGTACCAACCATATAAAAAGCTGCTTCAGGCAAGTGATCATACTCTCCCTTACAAATAGCATCAAAACCTTTTATTGTTGACTCTAGGTCTACCAATTTACCTGGAGAACCTGTAAATACTTCTGCAACAAAAAATGGCTGTGATAAAAATCTTTGAATTTTTCTTGCTCTTGCAACAATTAACTTATCCTCTTCAGATAGTTCATCCATTCCTAAAATTGCAATAATATCTTGCAGTGATTTGTAAGTTTGTAATACTTTTTGAACTTCTCTAGCTACTCTATAATGTTCATCGCCAACAATTCTAGGGTCTAGAATTCTAGACGTTGAGTCTAGTGGATCAACAGCTGGGTAAATACCTATTTCAGCAATTTGTCTAGATAATACAGTCGTTGCATCTAGGTGAGCAAATGATGTTGCTGGAGCTGGATCTGTTAAATCATCTGCAGGAACATAAATTGCTTGTACAGAAGTAATTGAACCTTTGTTAGTCGTTGTAATTCTTTCTTGTAAGTTACCCATGTCAGTTGCTAGAGTTGGTTGATATCCAACAGCTGATGGAATTCTACCAAGCAAAGCTGATACCTCTGAACCTGCTTGAGTAAATCTAAAAATATTATCAACGAAAAAAAGAACGTCTTGTCCCTCTTGATCTCTAAAATATTCAGCAACAGTTAAACCTGTCAGAGCCACTCTTGCCCTTGCTCCAGGAGGTTCATTCATTTGACCGTAAACTAATGCTGCTTTTGAACCTGCTTCGTTTGTTTTAATAACTCCTGACTCTATCATTTCATGATAAAGGTCATTTCCCTCTCTAGTTCTTTCACCAACACCTGCAAAAACAGAAAATCCTCCGTGAGCTTTTGCAACGTTATTAATCAATTCCATAATAAGAACTGTTTTTCCAACGCCAGCTCCACCGAATAAACCAATTTTTCCACCCTTTGCATATGGTGCTAAAAGATCAATAACTTTAATTCCCGTTACTAGAACTTCTGTTTCAGTTGATTGATCGTTAAATTCAGGTGCAGATCTATGAATAGGCCAATTATCTGTTGGTTTAATTTCGCCCCTTTCATCAATAGGCTCACCAATTACATTTATGATTCTGCCTAAAGTTTCTGGTCCAACTGGAACCTTAATTGGAGCAGCTGTATCTGTTACTTCATCACCTCTCTTTAAACCCTCTGTTGCATCCATTGCGATTGTTCTTACACTAGACTCGCCTAAGTGCTGAGCAACTTCTAATACAAGTCTGTTTCCTCCATTATTACATTCTAATGCTGTTAATATTTCTGGTAATTCTCCCTCAAATTTTACGTCGACTACCGCACCAATAATTTGTGTAATTTTTCCTTTTCTCATAATTATAAACTTTCTGCTCCTGATATGATTTCAATTAGTTCTTTAGTAATTGCTGCTTGACGACTTCTATTATATTCAATAGTAAGTTTGTCAACCATTTCACCTGCGTTTCGGGTTGCATTATCCATTGCACTCATTCTCGAACCCTGTTCGCTAGCTGAATTTTCTAACATCGCTTTAAAAATTTGAGTTGAAATATTTTTTGGAAGTAAATTTCCTAAAATTTCATCTTCATCTGGTTCAAACTCATAGTTCTCCTCCGATGATTTGTTTTCTTTTTCTTCAGTTTTTAAAGGAATTATTTGCTGCTCTTGAGGGATTTGAGTAATTACATTTTTAAATTGATTATAAAATATTGTACATACATCAAACTCATTATTTTCAAATTTTTCTATAATTATTTTTCCGACTTTGTCAGCATCAAAATAATTTGCGTTTTTTGATTCTTTAAATGAAATATTTTCAATTATTTTATCCTGGTATAGTCTTTTTAGCTGATCATATCCTTTTGAACCAACAGTAATAATTTTTAATGTTTTTCCTGTATCAGAAATTTTTTGAAAATAAGATTTTGCTTTTTTAATAATGTTTGAATTAAAACCGCCACATAGACCTCTATCTGCTGTTAATACAACGCAAAGATGAACCTTATCATCGCCTGTACCAGATAATAACTTTGGTGCATTTTCCTTATCTGAAACACCACTAGACAGATTTAATATGATGTTATTCATTTTCTCAGAGTAAGGTCTTCCTCTTTCAGCGCTTTCTTGTGCTCTTCTCAACTTAGCTGCAGCAACCATTTTCATTGCTTTAGTTATCTTTTGTGTAGACTTAACGCTAGATATTCTTTTTTTTAAATCGTCTAAACTTGCCATTTTTTATGAGTTAAAAGTTTTTTTTAAATCCGAAATTAATTCTGTTAATACTTTTTCATTATCTTCATCAAGTTTTCCTGAAGAATTAATAGAATCTATTATTTCAGGTTTTTCAGATCTACATTTTTCAATAATTTTAGTCTCAAATGTTGCAATATCTTTTTGTTCAATTTCATCTAAATGTCCTTTTACACCACAAAATACTGATATAACCTGCTCAGCAACTGTCATGGGTGAATACTGCTTCTGTTTTAAAAGTTCGGTTAGTTTTGAACCTCTATTCAAAAGTTTTTGAGTAGCGGCATCTAAATCAGAACCAAACTGTGCAAAAGCCGCCATCTCCCTGTATTGAGCCAGCTCTAGTTTCATTGATCCAGAAACCTTTTTCATTGCTTTAGTTTGAGCAGAAGACCCTACTCTTGAAACTGACAGACCAACGTTGATTGCGGGTCTAATTCCTTGATTGAATAGCTCTGTTTCAAGAAAAATTTGCCCATCTGTAATTGATATTACATTTGTTGGAATAAAAGCAGATACGTCTCCACCCTGAGTTTCAATTATCGGCAGTGCTGTCAATGATCCGCCACCATGATCATCTCCTAGTTTTGCGGCTCTCTCTAATAATCTACTATGTAAATAAAATACATCACCTGGGTAAGCTTCTCTTCCTGGAGGTCTTCTTAACAATAGAGACATTTGTCTATATGCAACTGCTTGTTTTGATAAATCATCATAAATTATTAATGCATGCATTCCATTATCTCTAAAGTATTCTCCCATTGTGCATCCTGTATATGGTGCCAAAAATTGAAGAGGGGCAGCATCAGAAGCGGTTGCAGCAACAATAGTTGTATACTCCATTGCTCCGGCTTCCTCTAAAGTCTTTTCAATTTGTCTTACAGTTGATCTTTTTTGACCAATAGCAACATAAATACAATAAAGCTTTTGTTTTTCATCACCAGATTCATTTATTTTTTTTTGGTTGATGATTGCATCAATTGCGACCGCGGTTTTTCCAGTTTGCCTGTCGCCAATTATTAATTCTCTTTGACCTCTTCCAATTGGAACCAAACTGTCAATTGATTTTAAACCTGTTTGCATAGGTTCACTAACAGATTTTCTTGGAATAATTCCAGGCGCTTTTACCTCAACCCTGCTTTTCTTAATACCTTTATCTAGAGCACCTTTGCCATCTATCGGGTTACCTAAACCGTCAACGACTCTTCCTAGAAGTTCTTTTCCAACTGGAGTATCAACAATAGCTCCTGTTCTTTTAACTGTATCGCCTTCTTTAACGGCTCTATCATCACCAAAAATTACAACACCCACATTTTCGCTTTCAAGGTTTAGTGCCATACCTTTTGATCCATCTGAAAACTCAACCATTTCTCCAGCCTGAACATTATCTAGACCGTAAATTCTTGCAATACCATCGCCTACAGATAATACTTGTCCAACTTCCGAAACTTCGGCTTTGTCTCCAAATTGTTTAATTTGTTCTTTTAAAATCTTAGTTACTTCTGAAGGATTTATTTCCATTTATGCCTCTATCATTTGCTTTTGTATTTGATGTAATTTATTTTTAATGGAGGTGTCAACCATAGTACTACCTACTTTAATTACCAACCCACCAATTAAACTTGGATCATGTTTATAGTTTAATTTTATATTTGAGCCAAAATTTTCAGCTAACTCATTTTTAACTTTATCTATATCATTTTTATTTAATTCTTTAGCGGCTAAAAGTTCTGCTTTAATTTCTCCTCTAGATCTTGAACATACGTCTAAATAATCGTTAGATATTTTTTCAATGTAAAAGAATCTTCTCTTTTTAATTAAAAAACTGATAAATCTTTTTAACAATCCATTAAATTTATTTTGATTTGCAATCTCATCCATTATCTTAATTAGATCATCACTTTTTGTTGTAGGATTTTTAATCAAATCTCTAAAATCTGAACTTGTTTTTATTAATTTCAATAAAGCTGCGGTTTGCTCTTCTACCTCTAAAAGAACATTGTTTTCAGATGCTAACTCAAACAAAGCTTGAGAGTAGCTATTATTTGATGTCACCGAAGTATTAATTTTAGTCAATTTAGTTCTCAAATATGAAGATGTTTTATAAAAATTTCGCTTAATTAACACACCAATTATCAGTCTTCAAGACTCAGATTTTAAAAAATGTCTGTATTTAGTGGACTAATTGAAGCTTACCGGGTCAACATCAACTATTAGTTTCATTCCTTTGGAAAATTTAATTTCTTTTAAGATCATTTTGAGTTTTTTTTGAATGTTACTATTTTTCTTCGCTCTTATTAAGAGCCTGCTTCTAAACTTTCTCTTAATTCTAAACACAGGCGCATTAACAGGACCAAGAATTTTTTCACTTATTTTACTGACAAGTTTATTCTTAAATTTTAAAGTTTCATCATATAATAATTTTTCATCTTCTGAGGTTAAAATTAATGAGACAAATCTTTCAAAAGGTGGAAGGTTGTTTTGTTTACGAAGTTCTAATTCATGATCTAAAAACTTAAATGGATCTTGATGAGTTATTTGATCAATTACTTCAGTTTTTAAATTTAAGGTTTGAAAATAAATATTTGCAGGCTTGCCTGCTCGACCTGCTCGACCAGAAAGTTGATGATATAATTGTAAATTCTTCTCTGCACTTCTTAGATCGTGTCCTTGTGAAGTCAAATCAATATCTAATACAATAATACAATTTAGATTAGGAAAATGGAAACCTTTTGAAATTAATTGGGTTCCTATAAGTATGTTAATTTCTCCAGAAATAATTTTATCTAAAATTTTTTTTCCTGAAGCTTTATTCATTGTATCACTTGAAAAAATATTTATTTTTTTGTTTGGAAATAATATTTCTACCTCCTCAGCAATTTTTTCAACACCTGGCCCGCTAAAAATAAATTCACAGTTATCTTGTTTTTTACATTTTCTATTCAAGTTAGAACTGTAACCACAATAATGGCAGAGAAGTTTTTTACTATTTTTATGGTAAACAAGATTGATTGAACAATTCGGGCATGAAAACACATTCAAACATTTTTTACATAAAACGTACGGTGCAAAACCTCTTCTATTAATAAAGAAAAGTATTTGATCTCCTTTTAGAAGATGTTCATTTACTTTTTCTAAAGTTTTAGATGAAATAAACGACTTTTTTGAAAGTTTGTATTGGTTGAGATCTATAATGTGATGGTTAGGTAATTTTGCATCCTTATATCTTTTTATCAACCTTGAATGATAATATTTTTCATTTTTAACATTTGCATAAGTTTCTATAGATGGAACAGCTGTTATTAGATTAATAGGTATATTCTCGTTACTGGCACGAGCAATTGCCATATCTCTTGCATTATAAATTACTCCCTCATCTTGTTTATAAGATTGATCATGTTCTTCATCCACGGTAATCAATCCCAAGTTTTTAAAAGGTAAAAATAAGGATGATCTTGCACCAATAACCACTTTAATTTCACCCGACGCTAATCCACTCCAAATAATTTTTTTCATTTTTGGAGTTATTTTTGAGTGCCAAATAGCTGCCTCAAAACCAAAAAAATTCTTAAATTTCTTTTCAAATTCTCCCGTGAGACCAATTTCTGGTAATAAAATTAAAGATTGTTTTCCCTGATCAAGAATTTTTTTTATTGAATTAAAGTAAACAATTGTCTTCCCTGAGCCAGTTGTGCCTTGTAGTAAGTGTACTCTAAATTTGTCATCTTTTTTTATTATTTCTTTATAGGCTTTTATTTGCTCATTAGATAAAACAAATTGGTGTTTGCCGAACTTTTTAGAATATTTTTGATACTCTTCTTTTTTTTGCATTTCTATAGCTTTTCCACTTAGAAAGTGAAGCCTGAGTGTCATACCGAGTGGAATAAGATTATAATACGAAAACCAATTTAAAAAATTTATGGTTTGTTTTTTTAAAGATAGAATATTTAATCTTTCTTTAATTGATTTAATTTTAAAGTTTTTATTATTATTTTCCTCAAATTTATCCCATACAACACCTGTTATTGTTTTTGAGCCAAAAGGTACATTTACATAGTCACCAATATTTAATTTGCTTTCACTTTCATAAGTAAATGGATGATCAAAAATATTAGGTAATAAAATCGGATATTTCATAATTGATATTATGAAATATATTAAGAGTGAATCTGTCTTTTTTCTACAGATAATGCCGCTTCTTTTATTGCCTCTGAAAATGTTGGGTGCGCATGGCAAGTTCTCGCTATGTCCTCTGAACTTGCACCAAACTCCATTGCGATAGCCATTTCAGCAATCATTTCTCCAGCATGTGGGCCTATAATATGTACTCCTAAAACTTTATCAGAAGTTGCATCAGCAAGTATTTTTACGAAACCTTCTGGTTCGTCTATTGCTTTTGCTCTTGAGTTTGCCATAAAAGGAAATTTTCCGACTTTAAAATTAATTTTTTTTTCATTTAATTGTTCCTCAGTTTTTCCTACTGAAGCAACCTCTGGAGTAGTATAAATTACACCAGGTATAATCTCGTAATTAACATGTCCTGATTGGCCAGCAATAAATTCTGCAACTGCTATTCCTTCCTCTTCCGCTTTGTGAGCTAACATAGGACCATCAATAACATCTCCAATAGCAAATATGTTTTTAATATTTGTTTCAAAATTTTTATCTACTTTTACCTTTCCTTTTTCGTCAGTTTTAACTCCCACATTTTCTAATTTTAAACCGGTCGTGTATGGTCGTCTCCCAACTGAAATAAGGACAACATCAGCTTCTATATTATTTTTCTTATTTTCTTTATCAATTACTTCTAGAATAACTCCATTTTCATTTTTTGTAATTTTTTCAACCTTGGTATTTAATTTAAATTTTATTCCTTGTTTTTTAAGTATCTTCATGAATTCAGTTGATATCTCGCGGTCCATACCAGGTGTAATATGATCTAGAAATTCAACGACTTCTACTTCTGTTCCAAGTCTTGACCAAACTGAACCCATTTCCAAACCAATATATCCTCCACCAACTACAACCATTTTTTTTGGTAATTTTTCCAAGGATAATGCTCCAGTAGACGAGATTATTTTTTCCTCATCAAATTCCATTCCAGGTATTGATACAGGCTCTGAACCTGTACTAATTATTGCTTTTTCAGTCTCAATAACTGTTTCTTCTCCATCCCTAGAAACTACTATTTCATTTGAGCTTTTAAATGACCCTTTGCCTTTGAAATAAGAAACCTTATTTTTTTTGAACAAAAATTCTATTCCCTTTGTTAAAACAGTTACAGCCTTTTCTTTATTTTTCATCATCTTTCCAAGGTTCAGTTTAATTTCACCAATTTCGATACCAATCTTTTCAAAATTTTTTGCCTTGTGAAAATTTTCAGATAAGTTCAATAAGCTTTTTGATGGAATACACCCTACATTTAAGCAGGTTCCACCAAGCGATCCTCTGGATTCAATGCATGCAGTTTTTAAACCTAGTTGTGATAATCTTATTGCACAGACATACCCACCAGGACCACCACCAATTACTGTTACATCAAATTTTTCTGACATTTAAATATTTAAAAATAATCTCCTTGGATCTTCAAGGTTTTCTTTAACTGTTTTTAAAAAAGAAACTGAGTCTTTTCCATCTATAATCCTATGGTCATATGAAAGTGCAAGATACATTATTGGTTTTACTTTAATTTCATTATCTTGAACAACAGGTCTTTCAACAATATTGTGCATTCCTAATACACCTGACTGAGGAGGATTTAAAATCGGGGTAGACAACATTGAACCATACACTCCCCCATTGCTTATTGTAAATGTACCACCTTGTAAATCCTCAATAACTAAAGAATTATTTTTTGCTTTTTCTGACAGATTTTTAATTTCTTTCTCTATGTCAGCAAAAGACATTTCGTCAGCATTTTTTAAAACTGGTACTATTAAACCTTTTTCAGTTCCAACAGCAAAGCTAATATTATAGTAATTTTTATATATTATTTCCTGTCCCTCTATTTCTGCATTTATTGCTGGAAATAATTTTAAACCAACCACGCAAGCTTTTACAAAAAAGGACATAAATCCAAGTTTAATTCCATATCTTGCCTGAAAATCTTCTTGATTTTCTTTTCGCATCGACATTATACCTGACATATCAACCTCATTAAAAGTGGTTAACATTGCTGCATTTTCCTGGGCTTCCTTTAATCTTTTTGCAATAGTCTGTCTTAACCTAGACATCTTAATTCTTTCCTCTTCACCAAATTGAATTTTTCTTTGGTTCGGTTGAGGATTGGCGCCCATCATACTAATTAAGTCGCCTTTTAATATTCTGCCATCTTTTCCTGTAGGTTTTACTTGTTCTAAATCAATTTTTTTTTCTGCAACCATTTTTCTTACAGCAGGGGATAATATTGGATTTATTTTTGTTTCTTCTGCATTTGGCTCTAATACTTCATCTGTTAAAACAAATGGCTGTTCTTCATCTGAAGTTTCTAATACTTTTTGTTTTTTTTCTACATCCAAGCTTATAACATTGTCTTTTTCTTCAGTTTTTAATTTTGGTTCGACTTTAGTCTCAAATATTTTAGGGTTCTCCTCTACTTGGTCTTTTTGATCTTCTATAACTTGATTAGAAGGTTTATTTTCTGTTTTATTTGCAGTCTCTGAAATCACTCCTAAAACTGCTCCTACTTCAACTGTATCTCCTTCGTTGGCATTAATCTCTGCAATAACACCATGTGTTGATGCTGGTACTTCTAAATTTACTTTATCAGTTTCAAGTTCAACTACAGCTTCATCTGCAATGACACTGTCTCCCTGTTTTTTTAACCACTTGGATACTGTTGCCTCAGTAATACTCTCTCCAAGTACAGGGACTAGAATTTTTTCACTCATTTATTCAAATACTTTATTAATAATTTCTTGTTGTTCTGAAAGATGTCTTTTTGCGTAACCTGTTGCAGGTGAAGCATCAGGATTTCTTCCTATATAAGAAATTTTACTATTTTTAGCCTTAATAGTTTCTAATGTCCATTGTATATAATCTCTTACTGAGAACCATGCGCCCATATTCTTTGGTTCCTCTTGGCACCAAAAAAAATTTGAATTATTTGCAAATGGTCTAAGTTCTTTTACAAGAGCTTTTGCAGGAAATGGGTATAATTGTTCAATTCTATACAATGCAACGTCATCAACTTTTAGTTTCTCTCTTGCTGCCAATAAATCAAAGTAAACTTTACCAGAACACATAATAACTTTTCTTATCTTTGATTTATCTTTTAATTTTAAAAAACCCTCAGCTTTAGGATCTAAAGCGTGATCCCAGAGTACTCTGTGAAATGTATTTTCTTTACTAAAATCCTCTATATTTGATACACATAATTTATTTCTTAGTAAGGACTTTGGTGTCATCATAATTAAAGGCTTTCTAAAGTCTCTGTGCATTTGTCTTCTCAATGCATGAAAATAGTTAGCTGGAGTAGTGCAATTCATAATTTGAAGATTATCATTTGCACATAACTGTAGATATCTCTCCAATCTTGCGGAAGAATGCTCTGGACCTTGACCTTCATATCCATGGGGTAGCAGCATTACTAATCCTGAGGCTCTATTCCATTTCCTTTCTCCAGATGCAATAAATTGGTCAATAATTACTTGGGCACCATTAGCAAAATCTCCAAACTGTGCTTCCCACAAAGTAAGAGTATTTGGTTCAACTAAACTATATCCATACTCAAATCCTAGGACTGCGAGTTCTGATAAAAAACTATCAACAACTTCAAAATTTTTTTGATATTTTGATATATTGTTCAAAGGAATATATCTGGAATTATCAATTTGATTTCTTAGAACGGAATGTCTTTGACTAAAAGTCCCTCTTCCTGAATCTTGGCCAACCAATCTAACTGGATATCCCTCCTCCAATAAAGAACCAAAAGCTAAAGCCTCTGCTGTAGCCCAGTCAATTCCAACACCTTGCTCAACTGTTTGTCTTCTGGAGTCAAGAATTTTAATAATTGTTTTATGAATATTTTTTTCTTGTGGAACAATATTAATTTTATTTGAAATTTCTTTTAAAATTTTAATGTCAGCTCCTGTAACACCTCGTCTATCTTTTCCTTTTTCTGGTTTGTATCTAGACCATGTTCCCTCAAACCATTCTATTTTCGGTTTATAGTCTTTCGCAGTTTTAAATTGATCGTCTAATAAATTCTTAAACTCTTGAATTTTTAAATTAAGTTGATCTTTAGAGAAAAGATTTTCATTTACTAGTTTTTCTCCATAAATATTTACCGTAGACGGGTGTGATCTTATTTTCTTATACATTAAAGGCTGGGTAAAAGATGGCTCATCTCCTTCGTTATGACCAAATCTTCTATAGCAAATTAGATCAATAACCACATCTCTGTTAAATTTTAATCTAAACTCTGTTGCTACTCTTGTCGCGTAAACTACAGCTTCAGGATTATCTCCATTGACATGAATTATTGGTGCATCTACCATTTTCCCAACATCAGATGGATATGGTGATGAACGTGCAAATCTTGGGCTTGTAGTAAATCCTATTTGGTTATTTACAATTATATGAATTGTTCCTCCAGTGTTGTGACCAGGTAGCCCTGACATTGCAAAACACTCAGATACAACTCCTTGGCCAGCAAACGCAGCATCACCATGGATAAGAATAGGTATAACTTTATTTCTTTCTTTATCGCCATGAAAAAATTGCTTTGCTCGTGTTTGTCCTAAAACAACTGGATTTACAGCCTCTAGATGAGATGGATTATCTGTAAGACTGACATGTACCGAATTTCCATCAAATTCTCTGTTTGAAGAAGCTCCCAAATGATACTTCACATCTCCAGCACTATCTTTAGTGTTACCACTCATTTCTCCAGCAAACTCATTAAAAATTCTTTTGTAAGATTTTTGTAAAACGTTTGCTAATACGTTTAATCGTCCTCTATGAGACATGCCTATTTTAACTTCTTTAATTTTAAACTGTCCTCCAATTTTTATGATCTGCTCTAACGCAGGTATCAAACTTTCCCCACCATCTAAGCCAAATCTTTTGGTTCCAACGTATTTTGTATGTAAAAACTTTTCAAAACCTTCAGCTTGAATAAGCTTATTTAAAATTGCATCTTTTCCATTGTTAGTAAATTTTAATGCATTCTCGTCTTTTTCAACTCTGTCTCTAAACCATTTTCTTTCAGTTGGATTGGAGATATGCATGTACTCATAACCAACTGGGCCACAATAAGTTTTCTTTAAGAATTGAAGTATCTCTCGTACGCTTGCCTTCTCCCTGTTTATTACACCATTAAGTTCAATTTTTTTATCGTAGTTTTTCTTATCAAAACCATAATATTCAGGATGTAACTCATCTAAATATTCTGTCGTCATCATTTCTAGAGGATCTAACTTTGCAAGTAGATGTCCTCTTAGCCTATAAGCTCTTATAAGTGCTACAGCACTCATGGATTCTTTGTTGGAATTTGCAACTACTTGAAAATTAAATTTATCAGATACATCTTTGGATGCATTGCCATTTTTTTCTATTATTTTTTCTATATTATTGGAATTTATTCTTACCCCTTCAGGTTTCCATGATGGTCCATTAATATCATTTAAAATAACTTCTGCTTCGTCCTGAATACCTTCAAAATAATCTTTCCAACTATCTGCAAGATTTGGATCTTGGTTCAAAAATCTTACATACATCTCCTCTATAAATGCACTATTTGTCTTATTCAGGAATGATGTTTTTTTATACTCTAAGTTTTTTGAAGATGACATTTGTCTATATCGTTAAGCTATATTACTAAAAAAATATTATCAACTAGACAATTTATTAAAAAGAGTTTTCCCTATCTCAGAAGGGGATTTTGCAATTGTAATACCACATTCTTCCATTTTTTTTATTTTATCTTCTGCGCCACCTTTACCTCCTGAAATTATTGCACCAGCATGCCCCATTCTTCTACCAGGAGGTGCTGTTAATCCTGCTACAAATCCAACAATTGGTTTTTTTATATTATGATTTTTTACAAACTCAGCAGCCTCTTCTTCTGCTGTTCCTCCTATTTCACCTATCATCAAGATTGATTTTGTATCCTCATCATTCAAAAAAAGATCTAAGCAATCAATAAAATTTGTTCCATTAATAGGATCCCCACCAATACCTATACAAGTAGTTTGCCCTAACCCATTTTCAGTTGTTTGAGCAACAGCTTCATAAGTTAATGTTCCTGATCGCGAAACTATACCAACTGATCCTTTTTTATGAATATTTCCAGGCATAATTCCTATTTTGCATTCATCTGGCGTGATAATGCCTGGGCAGTTAGGTCCAATTAATCTTGATTTAGATTTATTTAAATGCTGTTTTACTCTTAACATATCAAGGACAGGTATACCCTCTGTCACACAAACAATTAATTCTATAGATGCATCAATTGCCTCTATAATTGCCGATGAGGCAAATTTTGCTGGCACATAAATCATTGATGCATTAGCGCCTGTTTTATCTTTTGCCTCTTTAACAGTATTGAAAACAGGTCTTTCAAGATGAGTTTGACCTCCTTTGTTTGGAGTAACACCTCCAACTATATTTGTTCCATATTTTATTGCTTGTTCAGAGTGAAAAGTTCCATTTGTACCAGTAAAACCTTGGCAAATAACTTTTGTATTTTTATTAACTAAAATAGACACAAATTATCTTATCGCCTCTACTATTTTTTTTGCAGCATCATCTAAATTTTCAGCTGGAATTATTTTTAAACCTGACTTTTTTAAAATTTCTTTTCCCTCTTTGAAATTTGTACCTGCTAATCTTACTACTAATGGAACTGAAATATTTATTTCTTTAGCAGCATCAACTACCCCTTGAGCAAGAATATCACATCTCATTATGCCTCCAAATATATTAATCAATATTCCTTTAACATTAGCATCAGATAAAATTAACTTAAATGCAGCTGAGACTTTTTCTTTAGAGGCTCCTCCTCCAACGTCTAAGAAATTCGCTGGTTCTTCGCCATAGAGTTTTATTATGTCCATAGTAGCCATAGCAAGACCAGCTCCATTGACCATGCAGCCTATACTTCCATCTAGTTTGATATAAGCAAGATCATGTTTGCTTGCCTCTATTTCTGTTTCATTTTCTTCATTGAGATCTCTGAACTTTAAAATTTCTGATTGTCTAAATAGTGCGTTACTATCAAAGTTCATTTTTGCATCTAAACAAACAACAGAATTAGTTTTAGTAAGTATTAATGGATTGATTTCAACTAAATTTGCATCCGTATCTATAAACATTTTATATATCGATTTAATTAGGTGAATTGCTTCTATCTTAGCTTCATTTTTAAGACCAAAAATATTTATAATTTTTTCACAGTCATCATCTAAAATTTCATTTGTTAAATCAATTTTAGTAGTAATAATTTTTTCGGGTGTTTCTACAGCAACTTTTTCTATATCCATTCCGCCTTGATCACTGGATATAAATGCTATCTTTGAGCTTGCTCTATCAACTAAACATGATAAATAAAATTCTCTTTCAATATTAGAAGACTCTTCGACATATAACCTCTTTACTTCTCTTCCACTAGGTCCAGTTTGATGAGTGACTAGATTTTTCCCTAAAAGTTTTGATGCTTCTTTTTCTAAATCTTTTAAATTATCTATAATTTTTACACCACCACCTTTTCCTCTTCCCCCGGCATGGATTTGTGCTTTTAAAACATATTTTTCAGTATTTAAATTTTTAGCTTTTTCAACTAGATCTTTTGCGTTGAGAGCAAAATAACCGTTTGGGACATTTGCGCCGTATTTCTTTAGAACTTCTTTAGCCTGATGCTCATGTATATTCATGACCTACTTCTTTAAATCTGGATCAATTGCAGATGCAGCATCCCATAGTTTTTTTACAGCCTCAATTGAGTGATCAAATTGTTCTTTTTCTTTTTGATCTAACTCAATAACTTCAATTTTGTCTATTCCTTTATTATTAATTACAACTGGCACACCTGCATAGATACCGTTCACTCCATATTCTCCACTCAGATATGCAGCACATGGTAAAACTTTATTCTCATTATTAATGTATGCTTTTGCCATCTCAACACCAGAAGCAGCTGGTGCATAAAAGGCAGAACCCTTTTCTAGGTACTTTACAATTTCAGCTCCACCATCTCTGGTCCTTTGATTAATACTTTCTAGTCTCTCCTCTGATATTTTTCCCTGTTTAACAAATTCATTAAGCGGTTTTCCTGAGATTTTTGTAAATCTTGGTAAAGGGACCATCGTATCTCCATGACCTCCCATTACCATTGCATGAATTTCTTTAACTGGAACATTCAGTTCTAAAGACAAAAATAATTTAAATCTTGAACTATCCAAAATACCAGCCATACCAACAACTTTGTTTGTTGGTAATCCCGAGTATTTTTGAAATGCCATAACCATTACATCCAAAGGATTAGTAATACATATTACAAAAGCATTAGGTGAATATTTTTTAATTCCCTCTGCAACTTGTTTTATTATTTTTAGATTAATTCCTAGAAGATCATCTCTACTCATCCCTGGTTTTCTAGGAACGCCTGCGGTAATAATAATTACATCTGAATCTTTAATATCTTCATAATTATCTGTTCCTGAAAATTTTACATTAAATCCATCTACTGATGAAGATTGTGCGATATCAAGTGCTTTTCCTTTTGCAATTCCACTAGCCACATCAAATAGTACAACCTCATTGGCTAATTCTTTGAGACCAATTAAATGAGCTAAAGTTCCACCAATTTGCCCTGCTCCTATTAATGATATTTTGGTCATATTATTTCATTGTTGGCATAACAAATTCAGGATTCATTCTTATTCCTGAAGGCCATCTAGATGTTATCGTTTTTAATTTTGTATAAAATCGTACACCCTCTGGACCATGCATATGCTGATCTCCAAATAATGAACGTTTCCACCCTCCAAAACTGTGAAAGGCTACTGGAACTGGTATTGGAATATTAATTCCCACCATTCCAACTTTAATTTTATTTGCAAAAGTCCTACCTGTATCTCCATCTCTTGTATAAACACTGGTCCCGTTTCCAAACTCATGATCGTTTATTAGATTTATAGCCTCGTCAAAATCTTTTGCTCTTACTACTGACAATACAGGTCCAAAAATTTCTTCTTTGTAAATTCTCATTTCCTTTTTTACATTATCAAACAGACAGCCACCAATGTAATAACCTTCCTCATATCCTTGTAATTTTATATCCCTGCCATCAACAACTAATTTTGCACCTTCTTGTACTCCCAAATCAACATATCCTTTAACTTTCTCGAGATGTTCTTTGGTTACTAATGGACCCATTTCTGAAGATTTATCCATTCCTGGTCCCACTTTTAATGCCTCAACTTTTTTTGCTAATTGTTCAACTAATTTATCTCCAACATTTCCAACTGCAACAGCAACTGATTGTGCCATACATCTTTCTCCAGCAGAACCATAGGCTGCTCCCATTAAACCATTTACCGCTTGATCTAAGTCACAATCTGGCATTACTACACAATGATTTTTAGCACCACCTAAAGCTTGAACACGTTTTTCATTCTTTGCAGCTGTTTCATAAATATATTTTGCTATAGGTGTTGAGCCTACAAAACTAACTGCTGCTATATCTTTATTTTCTAATATTGCGTCTACAACTTCTTTATCTCCATTAACAACGTTTAAAACTCCATCTGGTAGACCAGCTTCTGAAAATAGTTCAGCAAGCTTGAGTGAGCAAGATGGGTCTTTTTCAGATGGTTTTAAAATAAAGGTATTTCCACACGCTATTGCCATTGGGAACATCCACATTGGAACCATAGCAGGGAAATTAAAAGGAGTAATACCTGCACAAACTCCTAAAGGTTGTCTTATAGACCAACTGTCAATGTTAGTTCCAACATTTTCTGTAAATTCACCTTTTAACATCTGAGGAATCCCACAAGCAAATTCAACAACTTCTAAACCTCTAGTAAGTGAACCCTTTGCATCATCATAAACTTTTCCGTGTTCAGAAACTATAAGTTTAGTTAAGAGATCAGAATTTTTTTCTATTAATTCTTTATATTTAAAAATAATTCTCGCCCTTTGAAGAGGAGGTGTATTAGACCAACTTTGAAATGATTGTTTTGCTTTTTGTACAGCTAAATCAAGATCTGATTTAGAAGCTAACAAAACTTCAGATTCTTGAGTGCCAGTTGCAGGATTAAATATTTTTCCTTTTCTACTTGATGATCCAGTTACTATTTTTCCACCAATATAGTGTTCGATTAAATTCATTAATAAAATTGTTTAATTAAGTAATTAAGTCGTTGCAAGCATTTTTTTAATCTCAGCAATAGCTTTTGCTGGATTTAATCCTTTAGGACAAGCATTTGTACAGTTCATAATAGTATGACATCTATAAAGTTTTAATTCGTCAGCAACTTTTTCTAATCTTTTTTTTCTTTCTTCATCTCTACTATCAACAATCCATCTATAAGCTTGCAACAATACTGCTGGTCCAAGATATTTATCTCCATTCCACCAGTAACTTGGACAAGATGTTGAACAGCAAGCGCACATAATGCACTCGTAAGCTCCATCCAATTTTGATCTATCTTTTTGGGATTGATGTATTTCTTTACTTTCAGATGTAGATTTATTTTTCAACCAAGGTTCTATAGATTTGTATTGTTTGTAAAGACCATCAAGATCACCTATTAAATCTTTTTTTACTTTTAAATGTGGTAAAGGATATATGTTAATATCTCCTTTTATTTCAGCATGTGGGGTAGTGCATGCGAGACCATTTTTACCTCCCATATTCATTGCGCATGAACCACACACACCGTGAGCACATGATCTTCTGTAAGTTATTGTTGGGTCAATCTCGTTTTTTATTTTATTTAAAATATCTAAAACTTTAGATGGACAATTGTCCATGTCTACTTCGTAGGTATCTATTCTTGGTTTATCGCCTGTTGAGGGATCCCACCTATAAATGTTAACTTTTCTAATATTTTTTGAGTTAGTTTTGTCTTTAAAATATTTACCTTTTTGAATTTTTGAATTCTCAGGTAAATTTATTTGAACCATCAATAAACTCTTTCTTGAGGTGGAAAATATTGGACTTCATTTGTTAAAGTTGATTTATGAACATCTCTGTATTCAATTTTAGTATTTTTACCATCACACCAAGCAAGGCTGTGTTTCATAAATTTTTGATCATCCCTTTTTGGATAATCTTCTCTTGCATGTGCACCTCTACTTTCTTTTCTGTGAAAAGCCGAATCTACTGTTGTTATTGCTTGACGAATTAGGTTATCAAATTCAAGTGTTTCGACTAAGTCTGTGTTAAATACTAACGATCTATCTTTTACAGAAATAGAGTCCATTCCATCATAGGTTTTTCTAATTTCATCTACTCCCTCTTTAAGATTTTTTTCAGTTCTAAAAACTGCACATTTTGATTGCATTGTTTTTTGCATTGAAAGTCTTAATTCTGCTGTAGAATTTTCACCATCTGCATTTCTTAATTTATCAAACCGCGATAAACATTTTTCAGTTTCAGTCTCACTAATTTCTTCATGAGGAGTGCCAGGCTTAACAATTTCGGCTGCTCTTTTTGCTGCTGATCTTCCAAAAACAACAAGATCAATTAAAGAGTTGGAGCCTAATCTATTTGCGCCGTGTACTGATACACATGCAGCCTCACCTATAGCCATTAATCCAGGTACAGTTTTTTCTGAACCATTAACTGTTAAAACTTCAGCTTTATAATTTGTGGGTATTCCACCCATGTTATAATGAACCGTTGGTACAACAGGAATTGGGTCTTTAGTTACATCAACGTTCGCAAATAATCTTGCAGCTTCCGTAATTCCAGGCAACCTATTTTCGATAACATCTTTATCTAGATGATTTAAATATAAATGAACGTGATCTTTGTCATTACCGACTCCTCTTCCTTCGTTAATTTCAATTGACATTGACCTGCTTACTACATCTCTAGATGCTAAGTCTTTCGCATTAGGAGCATATCTCTCCATAAATCTTTCACCTTTGGAATTAACAAGGTAGCCACCTTCACCTCTTACACCCTCGGAGATTAAAGTACCATGACCATAAATACCAGTTGGATGAAACTGAACAAATTCCATATCTTGTAATGGCAATCCAGCTCTTAATACCATGGCGTTTCCATCTCCTGTGCAAGTATGAGCAGAAGTAGCTGAATAGTATACTTTACCATAACCTCCAGTGGCAATTATGGTTATATGCGATCTAAATCTATGGATAGTTCCATCATTTAAATTCCATGCAATTAGTCCCTTGCACTCACCATCTTTCATTAATAAATCTAATGCAAAGTATTCAATAAAAAATTCTGTATTATGTTTAAGTGCTTGCCCATAAAGAGTATGTAAAATTGCATGACCTGTTCTATCTGCTGCTGCACAAGTTCTTTGAACTATTCCATTACCATAATTTTTAGTCATTCCTCCGAACGGTCTTTGATAAATTTTTCCATCTTCTGTTCTGCTAAATGGGACACCATACTTTTCTAATTCAATAACTGCCTTTGGAGCCTCTTTGCACAAATACTCAATACTGTCTTGATCACCTAACCAATCTGCACCTTTAACAGTGTCATACATGTGCCAACGCCAATCATCCTCTCCCATATTTCCAAGTGCAGCTGAAATACCACCTTGAGCAGCAGAAGTATGACTTCTTGTAGGAAATACTTTGGAGATACATGCAGTTTTAAGACCAGCCTCACTTAAGCCTACAGCAGCTCTTAGACCTGATCCACCAGCTCCAAGTACAA
>CACGOY010000017.1:0-22872 GCA_902574735.1 uncultured Pelagibacteraceae bacterium | reverse complement strand
ATCAGATTTTTTAGATATAATTAATGCTTGTTGTGAACAAAAATTAAATCAATCTAACGTAGATTGGTCAGATAAAAAAAGTTTATCTATTGTTTTATGTTCAAAGGGTTATCCAGAAAGTTACGAAAAAAACGTTGAAATAAAAAATCTTAATAAAATTAAAAATAACAAAAATAATTTCATTTTCCACGCAGGAACAATTTCTAAAAATGACAAAATATTCGCTAATGGTGGAAGGGTATTAAATTTTGTAAGTATTTCAGAGAGTTATTTAGAGGCTAGAAAATCAGCAATTGATAAAATTAAGGATTTAAATTGGGGTGGTGGATTTTTTAGAAAAGACATTGGTTTCAAGGCTATTGATTAGATGCGTGTAATTGGAGGCTATCTTAAGGGACAGAAAATTTTAGCGCCTACCGATAAATCTACTAGACCTTTAAAAGATAGAGTTAGAGAGTCTATTTTTAACATAATTGAACACTCAAATAATGAAACTATAAATTTAAAAGGAGCCAAAATATTAGATTTATTTGCTGGCACTGGATCCTTTGGTATTGAATGTTTGTCAAGAGGTGCTGAAAAAGTTGTATTTTTTGAAAACTATCATCAGTCAAATATGCTTTTAAAAAAGAACTTAGAAAAATTTAAATTATTAAAAAAAGCGAGTGTCTATCAAAGTGACTCTTATAAATTTAATGAGGAAATTATATTTGATAATAAATTTGACATTATTTTTTTAGACCCACCATTCAAAGATAAAAATATTGAAACAATAATTGATAAAATTAAAAAGAAAAAATTAGCTAATAAAAGAACACTATTAATATTGCACAGAAATAAAAAAACCATTGATAAATTTTCTGAAAACTTTTTAATTCAAAGAGAAAAGAATTACGGTATTTCTAAAATAATTTTTGGAAAATTATCTTAATATTTTTACAGTTTCCTTTTTAATTAATTCAACAGAAGGTTGATCAAAAGGGTTTACTTTCATCAATTGGCCTAAAAGAATAGTTTCTAAGATAAAAAAACTAAAAAGCTCACCCATTGTTTCTTCATTTCTATTATGAACATTAAATGACCTGAAAGGAATTTTTTTTTTATTGAAAACATTTTCGGTTGCCTTTTTTTGCGATATTAAAATTTTGTATAAGTTTTTGTTTTTAAGATGACTAAAATTACTGTTCAAATTTGAATTATTAATTTTAGGAGAATTATTTTCACTTACACTAAAAAAAGTAAAAAAATTATTTTTTGGTCCATCTAAATAAAGTTGGAGAAGACTATGATTATCTTTTGGCATTGTTGAAATTAATGGTAAAATACCTTTTCCCTTTTTTCCTAAGCTTTCTGCTGTCAATTGTTGATACCATCTAAAAAAACTATCCGATTTTTCATCATAATTTAAAATGATAGAGTTAGTTTTTTTGTTAAATACAAAATGGTTTATTGCTAAAACATTTTCTATTAATGAATTAACAAAATTTTTATTTTTAATTAATTGATTGAAGTTTTTAAATTTTTTTTCATTTAGTCCCATTAATTCTGCGGGTAACATTCCAACCTCGGAAAGCACAGAATATCTTCCCCCAATAAAATTTTTATGCTCAATAACTTCAATTTTTAATTTCTTTGCAAGTGTTGTTAAAAAACTTATTTTTTTTTCAGTGATAAAAATATTTTTATTTTTTTTCTCCTTTTGCCTCAAAATATTAAAATTTGAGATTGTCTCCAACGTATTGCCTGATTTAGAGACTAAAATATTAATTTTTTTCTCATTTGAAGAAACAAATTTTTTTGCTTGAAGATTATCAAAAAAATTAAAATTTTTTTTTATTCTATGTTTGAAAAAATCGTAAATTGCCTGGGTACCTAAAATTGAACCTCCCATACCAATTAAATTTATTTTTTTATAATTTTTTAGTGATTTTATTAAACTTCTATCGTATCCCATTTGATATTCTTTAGTTAGAGATTTCAATAAAGGGAATTCTATAAAAATATTTTTATTATTTATCTTTTTAAGTAAACTTTTTTTCTTACTAAGGTTTGATTTAAATTTAAAATTTGAAAAATTTATTTTTTTTGTAAACATTATTATTGAATTTTCTCTAAAATAGAGCTTTCAATATCTGTGGAATTCTCATCTTTTTCAACAATTTGGTTTTTACTCTCATCTATATTTAATAAATCTTTAACCTCATTGTTGTCGCTAAACATTTCAGTGGACACTTCTTGATTGCCTGGTGTTGGAAGTTTATCAAAATCAGGTGGCATTGCTAATGGGTTCTTTTTTTCAACTAAAAATTCATCACTTTGATCGGACCTTTTTTTGCCCTGTAATGCTTCCGTTGCAGTTTGGCATGAATATAAAAATAGACTAAATAAAATCAATATAACTGATAGATTTTTATTTTTTTTCATTTGATGATTTATAATTTAACAATTCAGCCAAAATAAGACAAATGATTCCTAGCGTAATAAAGATATCTGCAACATTAAAGATGAACCAATGATAACCGTTGTAGTTTATATCAATAAAATCGGGCACTGCTTTATAATATAATCTATCAAAGAAATTGCCTAATGATCCACCTAATATAGTAAGTAAAAAATAAACCTTCACACCTTCTTCTACAAAAATAAGATAAACAATAATTACGTTAATGAATAATATTATTAAAGTAATTAAATTATATGCTGTAGTATCACCAAATGAAAATAAACCAAATCCAATTCCTTTATTCCAAACTAAATATAAGCTTAGAAAGGAGTTAATATAGATGTCTACTTTATCTTTGTCCTCTAAGATATTTAGTATAAAAAGTTTACTAAACCTATCTAAAGCAAAAATTACTAAAACTATTAAAACATATATTAATAATTTTTTTACTAATGAATTATTCATTTAGGAGATTTGACAATTAATTCTCTCACATTTTTTTGATTTTATTTTCCAGCATAAAGAACATTTACTTCCTTCGGCTTTTTCTGTAACCACTTCAACTTCTTTGTCAGTATTCTGATCTTCAACTATTTTACTTTCTGAAGTGATGCAAATTTCGGAAAAATTCTCATTTTTCGTTATATTGTATAAATCTTTATTTAATTTTATTAAAATTTTTGCCTCTAGACTGGAGCCTATTTCCTTGCTAGCTCTTTTTGTCTCGATACTAATATTAGCTTCATCTCTAATTTTTTTAATATTATCCCATTTATGTTCGATATTTTCATTAAACCAATTTGATGGAATTTTAATAAAATTTTCTAAGTGTATACTTTGCTTGTCGCTATTTTGATTTAAAAGTTTGAAAATTTCCTCTGTTGTAAAAGATAATATAGGAGCAAACCACTTTAACAAGCACTGCAGAATAATATTAAGAACTTTGATACAGTCAGATCTTTTATCAGAGTTAATTGGGTCACAGTACAATAAATCCTTCCTGATATCGAAATAAAATGCTGATAACTCAACTGTACAAAAATTTAATAATTCTTTGTAAAGTTGATGAAAGTTGTATGACTGAAAATTTTTATGAAAACTTTGGTTCACTTTAGCTAAACGATGAAGCATATACTTTTCTAGATCTGGTAAATTAACAATTTCTAAATTATTAAAATCATATTCTTCATATTCATCTTTTATATTTCCAAGTAAAAATCTAAAAGTATTTCTTATTTTACGGTAAGACTCTGCATGTTGATCTAAAATTGAATAATCTATTCTTAGATCCTCTGCGTAATTAGATGAAGCAACCCAAATTCTTAAAATATCTGCCCCATATTTTTTTAGAATATCTTCAGGCGCTATAACATTTCCTTGCGATTTAGACATTTTTAGACCTTTTCCGTCTACTACAAATCCATGGGATAAAATGCTTTCAAATGGAGCTTTACCTCTCGTGCCACAGGATTCTAATAGTGATGAATGAAACCATCCTCGATGTTGATCAGATCCTTCTAAATACATAGATGCTGGCCATTTAAGATCAGCTCTTTTCTCAAGAACAAAAGAGTGAGTGGACCCACTGTCAAACCATACTTCAACAATGTCGCTTAGTTTATTAAAATCTTCAGCTCTATACTTGTTTCCCAGTAATTTTTGATAATCATCTGAAAACCAACAATCTGAACCTTCCTTCTCGTAAATCTGTGCAATATTTTCAAAGACATCATCATCAATTAAGACTTTGCCATCTTTCTTTGATATAAAAATTGGTAAAGGCACTCCCCAAACTCTTTGTCTTGAAACACACCAATCAGGTCTGGTTTCTATCATTGACTTAATTCTTTCTTTTCCTTTACTTGGATAAAAAGTTGTTTCATCCAATGCTTTCAATGCTTTAGATCTTAATTCATGACTTTCCATTGATATAAACCATTGTGGGGTAGCACGATGAACTAATGGAGCTTTTGATCTCCATGAGTGTGGATACGAGTGATTTAATTTACCATTTGCAATAAGTTTTTTATGTTCTTTTAATTTGTCTATAATGACACTATTAGCTTTAAAAATATGTAGCCCTTCAAAATGCAAAATGTTTTTAGTATATCTCCCGTCATCATCAACTGTTTCAACAGCTTTTATATTATTATTTAGGCATAAATTAAAATCATCTGGACCATGACTTGGTGCACAATGTACTATTCCAGTTCCTTGTTCAGTCGTTACAAATCTCGCCTCCAACATGGGAATTTCATAATCATACCCAATTGAGTAAAATGGATGACTACAGAGTGTCCCTTCAAATTCCTTTCCAGAAAATTCTTTAATAATTTTGGTTTTTTCAATATTAGTGTCTTTTTTGAAGGACTCTAAAAGATCTTTTGCAATAATGATTTTTTTTTCGTTATCAATCTCTAACAATAGATACGTTAAACTTTGATTGTAAGCTAAAGCTTTGTTTGCAGGTATAGTCCAAGGTGTGGTTGTCCATATAACAACATTTGATTTTTCTATCTCTTTAAAATTTGTTTTAACAACCGGAAATTCTACATAAATTGTATCGGATACATGGTCCATATATTCAACTTCAGCATCTGCAAGAGCAGTTTTTTCTACTGTAGACCAAAGAACTGGTTTGTATCCCCTATATAAGCTACCTTCTTTTAGAAATTTTCCTAGTTCTCTTACTATTTGAGCTTCGGCATCAAAGCTCATAGTAGAATAATAATTTTCCCAATCGCCAATTACACCAAGCCTTTGAAATTGATCTTTATGAATTCCTATCCATTTGGTTGCAAAATCTCTACACTCTTTCCTAAATTCAATAATTGGAACATCGTTTTTATTTTTTTTATTTTTTTTATATTGTTCCTCAATTTTCCATTCTATTGGCAATCCGTGACAATCCCAACCTGGGACATATACCGAGTCTTTACCATCCATCTGATGAAACTTTGTAATTATATCTTTTAGTATTTTATTCAAAGCTGTTCCCATATGAATATTTCCGTTTGCATAAGGAGGTCCATCATGAAGAACAAATTTTTCTTTACCTTTGCTTTTTTGTCTTAATTTCTTGTAAAGGCCAATCTTTTGCCAGTAATCTAAAATACCAGGTTCTCTTACTGGTAAGTTGGCTTTCATTGAAAAAGCCGTTTTTGGGAGATTTATATGTTCTTTACTCATAGGATATTATTTTTTTGCAGATAAAATATCTTTATTAATCTGTTTCTTTAGTTGGTCTATATTTTTAAATTTTTTTTCACCTCTTATAAATCTTTTAAAATCTACTGATAGTTTTTTATTATAAAGATTTCCAGAAAAATTAAATAAATTTACCTCTAACAATATTTTTTTTTGATTAAAAGTTGGTCGAAAGCCAAGATTTGCTATCCCTTTAAAAATTTTTTTGTTTTTTTCTATTTTCACATTTACAGAGTAAACTCCAGGTTTAGCAATCACGTAATTTTTAATATCAATGTTGCACGTTGGAAAACCTATTTTTCTTCCAAGCATTCTGCCTTTTTCTACTTTTCCCTCTATAGACCATTTTCTTGATAAAAATTTGTTAACTATTTCTATTTTTCCACTTTCTAAATAATTTCTAATCAATGTTGATGAAACAATTTTATTTTTTTTAATTAAAGGTTTTGGTTTAATAAGATTGTAATTAAACTTTTTTTGAAATTTTTTTAAAAGAATAACATCGCCCTTACGTTTATATCCAAATCTAAAATTATTGCTTACAAAAAGAAACTTTGATTTTAACTTTTTGTATAAATATTTTTCTATAAAAGAATTACATTCTATCTTTGAAAATGTTTTATCAAATTTTTTGTTAATTATAAAATCAACTTTATATTTATCAAAGTATGTTATCTTTTGGTTAAAATTTGAAATTCTATAATTTTTTATTTCTTTATTGAAAAACATCTTTGGAATAGGATCAAAAGTAACTACTCCAATATTTAGTTTGAATTTTTTTTTATACCTCAGAGCTTCATTAAATAATTTTTGATGACCTAAGTGCAGTCCATCAAAGTTACCAATTAATATAATTGCGTTTTGATGTTTTTTTCTAACATTAAAATTTTTATATATTTTTACTCTCACCATTTTAGTTCTGTTTGAATATAATTAATTTTAACATTGTAAGATTTAGTTAAATTTTCAATTTTTTTATCAGAAATTTCATTTCTGTGAATGCCTCCTGTAATTAGCAAAGCATCAAAATTTTGAACATTAGCGCCTTTAATATCTGTGTTAAGATTATCACCTATACATAAAACTTTTTTATTTCTAGTTTCAGCAGATAACTCATAAACAGGGGGGTATGGTTTACCAAAATAGACAACTTCTCCTTTTAAATTTTCAAAAACTTTTGCTACCGATCCTGCGCAATATTCTCTTATATTTCCTCTATCAACTATTAAATCTGGGTTTGTGCATATCATTTTTTTTGTTAAATGTTCTTTGAGAAGTGTTTTATAATAATCTAAATCTTTATCATAATTATCAAACAATCCTGTGCAAAGAATATAATCTGCTAAATCTATATTTGTTTCTTTAAAATTTTTAAAAGATGAAAATAAATCAAAATCTCGTGGGGGACCTATATGGAAAAATTTCTTATTGTTTAAATCACTTTTTAAATATCTCAGAGCTGCTTCTCCTGAAGTGAAAACTTTATCATAATAATCTTTTAGGCCCATTTTTTTTAAAAACTCTATTACAGACTCGTTCGGCCTTGGAGCGTTTGTTAAAAGAACAAATTTTTTTTTATTTTCTTTTAATTTTTTTAAAGTTTCTATAGCTGAAAAATTAAGCTTCACACCATTGTGTATCACCCCCCATATATCGATATAAAAAAGATCGTAATCAAATGCGATTTTACTAAGCCCTTCTGTATCAAGGTTTGATATCATGATTGAGATATAGCCTAAAAATCTAATAAATTCTTTGCTTTTTTGGTTCCATAAATTTCTAGAGGGATCTTGAAATACTCATTATTGACCTTTATATGAATGCTAATTTAAAGGAGTTTATATGAAGTTCAAACCGTTACACGATAGAGTGTTAATCGAAGTATTAGATAGCAGCGAAAAAACTGCTGGTGGAATAATTATCCCTGACACAGCACAAGAAAAACCGCAAGAAGGTAAAGTAGTTGCAGTTGGTGGTGGTGCAAAAACAGAGGATGGAAAAATAATCCCTATGGATGTTAAAGTTGGCGACAAAGTTCTTTTTGGAAAGTGGTCTGGAACTGAAGTCAAAATAGATGGTAAAGAATACAGCATAATGAAAGAATCTGACATTATGGGTATTTCATCAGGAAAATAATAATTAATTAAGGAGAGTTTATAATGGCAAAAATAGTTAAATTTGACTCAGAAGCAAGAACAGCAATGCTTAGAGGAGTTGATATACTTGCAAATACTGTAAAAGTTACTCTTGGACCAAAAGGAAGAAATGTTGTTATAGACAAATCTTATGGTGCTCCAAGAACGACTAAAGATGGTGTTTCAGTTGCAAAAGAAATTGAGCTTGAGGACAAGTTTGAGAACATGGGTGCTCAAATGGTTAAAGAGGTTGCAAGCAAAACAAATGATGAAGCAGGAGATGGTACAACGACTGCAACAATTCTAGCACAAGCAATTGTTAAGGAAGGTTGTAAATACGTAACTGCTGGCATGAACCCAATGGATGTAAAAAGAGGTATCGATGCTGCTGTAGATTCTGTTAAAGAGAAATTAATTTCATCTGCCAAAAAAGTTAAAGATAGTGATGAGATTGCACAGGTGGGAACAATTTCTGCAAATGGAGATAAAGAAATTGGAAACATGATTTCAAAAGCAATGCAGAAAGTTGGTAATGAAGGTGTAATCACCGTCGAGGAAGCAAAAGGTATAGACACTGAATTAGATGTTGTTGAAGGTATGCAGTTTGACAGAGGATATCTATCACCTTATTTTATAACCAACGGTGATAAGATGACAACGGAATTAGAGAATCCTTTAATTCTTTTGCATGAAAAAAAATTAACTAACTTACAACCAATGGTCCCACTTTTAGAAGCTGTAGTTCAAGCTGGAAGACCGCTAATGATAATTTCTGAAGATGTTGAAGGTGAAGCTTTAGCAACTTTAGTTGTAAACAAATTAAGAGGTGGTTTAAAAGTTGTTGCAGTTAAAGCCCCAGGTTTTGGAGATAGAAGAAAAGCAATGCTTGAAGATATTGCTATTCTAACAGGTGGACAAGTTATTTCTGAGGATCTTGGAATTAAACTTGAAAACGTAAAATTAAATGATCTTGGATCTGCTAAAAGAGTAAAAGTGGACAAAGAGAATAGTACTATTGTAAGTGGAGCAGGTAAAAAATCTGATATCGAGGCAAGATGTGCTCAAATCAAACAACAAGTTGAGGAAACGACTTCTGATTATGATAGAGAAAAACTTCAAGAAAGATTAGCTAAGTTAGCAGGTGGAGTTGCAGTGATCAAAGTTGGTGGTGCAACTGAAGTTGAAGTTAAAGAAAGAAAAGACAGAGTGGAAGATGCACTTAATGCAACAAGAGCTGCTGTAGAAGAAGGTATAGTAGTTGGTGGTGGATGTGCATTACTTTATGCATCTCAAGACCTTGATAAAGTTAAAGTTAAGGGTGATGACCAGAAAGCTGGTGTTGAAATTGTAAAAAGTGCTTTACAAGCTCCAATCAGACAAATCACTAAAAATGCAGGTGTTGATGGTTCGGTAGTAGTTGGAAAACTGCTTGAGACTAACAAATCTTCAAATGGTTATGATGCACAATCAGAATCATATGTAGATATGTTTAAAGAGGGAATAATTGATCCTGTTAAAGTAGTAAGAACAGCTTTACAAGACGCAGCTTCTATATCTGGATTATTGGTTACAACTGAAGCAATGGTTGCTGATAAACCGGAGGAAAAAGATGCATCTGCTGCTGGTATGCCTCCTGGAGGAATGGGCGGTATGGGCGGTATGGGTGGAATGGGTATGTAATTATCCTATTTGCTTAAAACAAAATTTAAAAAGGCCGTCCTTGTGATGGCCTTTTTTTTATCCACTTCATGGTGGATGAAAACTTAATCTAACAAATTTATGTAGTCTTTTTCTAATTAACCACATGCTACGAATCTATATTTATACTCAAGTTGTATCCATCACTTAGTAATTGAGAAAAAATGCTTTGTAATATTGTGTTTTTAGATGTTTTAAAAAAATATTTTTTATATATAACGGCGCTCAAATGACAACTGAAATTAGAAACATAACCATTATCGCTCACGTCGATCACGGTAAAACAACCTTAATCGACAATCTGATGAAACAAAGCGGATCTTTTAGAGAAAATGAAGTTGTAGATGAAAGATTAATGGATTCCGGTGAACTTGAAAAAGAGAGAGGAATTACAATTTTAGCCAAACCAGCTTCCATTAATTGGAATAATTCAAGAATAAACATAATTGACACTCCTGGACACAGAGATTTTGCAGCAGAAGTAGAGAGAGTTTTAAGTATGGCAGATGGAGCTTTGCTATTGATTGACTCGGCTGAAGGAGTGATGCCTCAAACTAAATTTGTTTTAGCAAAAGCACTTAAGCAAGGGCTAAAACCAATAGTGGTAATAAATAAATTAGACAAGCCAGATCAAAGAGCAAATGAAGTATTAGATGAAACTTTTGACTTATTTGTAAGTTTAGATGCAAATGAAGAACAATTAGATTTTCCAGTTATATATGCTAGTGGTAGATCGGGTTGGGCTAGTAAAGAAATTGATGGTCCTAGGGAAAACTTGCATCCATTATTAGATTTAGTAATTGAACATGTGCAACCAGCAAAATTTGATAAATCAAAACCTTTCGCGATGCTATCTACCCTGCTTTATGCTGATAGTTTCTTAGGTAGAAGTTTAGTTGGAAGAATATCTCAAGGTACAGCAAAAGCAAATCAACAAATTAAAGCGATAAATTTAGATGGTGAAAAAGTTGATGAGGGAAGATTGACCAAAATATTTAGATATGAAGGTACAAAAAAAGTTCCAATAGAAATAGGTGAAGCTGGGGATATAGTCGTTGTAGCTGGTTTAGAAAAAGCAAATGTTGCTGATACTATTTGTGATCTAGATGTAGATAATCCAATTCAAGCTACTCCAATTGATCCACCAACAATGTCAATAAAGATTACTGTAAATAGTTCTCCACTTGCAGGTACCGAGGGTAAAAAATTAACAAGTACTCAGATCAGAGAAAGATTGATGGTAGAGGCACAAAATAATGTGGGAATTACATTTTCCGAAAATGAAAATAAAGATGCATTTGAAATAAGTGGACGTGGTGAATTAATGTTAGAAATACTTCTTACACAAATGCGAAGAGAAGGATTTGAACTAACCGTAAGTCCACCGAGAGTTTTATTCAAAAAAGATGATAATGGAAATAAACTAGAACCTTTTGAAGAAATAACTGTAGATTTAGATGAGGAATATTCATCAAAAATCATTGACTCTATGAATAGAAGAAAAGGAAAATTGATAGATCTTAAGGACACAGGTAAAAATAAAAAGAGGCTTATTTTCCATGCTCCTACTCGAGGTCTGATGGGTTATACAAGTAGATTTTTGACTCTTACAAAAGGAACAGGTGTAATAAATAGAATATTTCACTCATATAGTAAATTTGAAGGAGAGATGGAAGGTAGAAGAAATGGTGCTTTAATATCTATGGAGCAAGGTAAAGCTGTTGCATTTGCGATTTTTAATCTACAGGCAAGAGGCGAGATGTTCGTAACTCATAATGACCCTGTTTATTCAGGCATGATAGTTGGTTTAGCACCAAAGCCTGGTGATATGATAATTAATGTCATGAAGGGGAAAAAATTAACAAATATGAGGACACAAGGAACAGACGAAAATGTTGTACTTACTCCAGTGAGAAAAATGTCAATTGCTGAGCAGTTAAGCATGCTGAATACTGATGAGGCTTTAGAGATTACTCCTAAATCATGTAGATTAAGGAAATCAATTTTAGATCCTCACGAGAGAAAAAGAATTGAAAAAGCAGCATCTTTAGCTAACTAATTTTATTTACAAAGAATAAACCAAAGGCAACTGCAGGGCCTATCCCAAATGCAAATATTAATGTTCCAACACCAACAGTTCCACCTAAATACCATCCAATTAAAACAACTGAAATTTCTAGACAAGCTCTAACAAAAGCAATTGGTAAATTTGTAATTTTTGTCAATCCAGTCATCAAACCGTCTCTCGGTCCTGGTCCTAAGTTAGCAACCAAATATATTCCACTACCTAATCCAACTAACAATACTGAGATAACTGATAATAAATATTTAGAAAAAAAATTTGTTGGTGGATCAAACAAATATAAAGTTACATCAATCATTCCAGCAATAATGATAATATTCATAACTGTTCCTATTCCTGGCTTTTGTTTTAGAAAGATCCATAAAAATAAAACACTCACACTAACAATAAATGTAGCTGCACCAATCGATATGCCAGTTTTTTTGGATATTCCTTCAGCAAATACTGACCAAGGTGAATTACCAGTTGTAGATAAAACTAAAAGACCTTCTCCTAAACCAAACAAAACTAATCCCAGACAAAGAAAAAAAAAGGTTGAAAATTTGGGTTTGAAATTTAAAGGTTTTTCGGAACTCCAGGTTTTTATTGGAATTTTTTTAATAGTTAAAAACATTATCAATCAAAGATCATATTCCATAACAGAATTTATGTATAAACAACAGAAAATAAGTTTATCAATATTCTCTTATAATATCTTCTCACTTTAGTTAAATATTAATTTCTATTAAAATAGTTAAATAAATTTTATGAATAAAATCATTTTAATCTTTTTCATTGCTTTAGGAATTTTATTTAAAATAAATGTATACGCTCACACTGATCATTATAAAAATATTAAATCGATTGAAATGGAAATATTTAAAGACAACAAATATATAGGCTTTAGTAAATTTTTTTTTAATAAAACTCAAAAAAAATTTGAAGTAACAAATACCACAAAATTTAAAGTTAAACTTATGGGTATACCAGTTTTCTCAGTTATTAGTGAAGGTTTGGAAATATACGAAAATGATCAATTAATTTATTTTAAATCAGATACAGTACAAAATGATAAAAAAAAATTTGTGGAAGTATTTTTTGATGAAGAAAATAAAAATTTTAAGATTAATGGATCTTCATATAAAGGAACTGGAAATTTAGAGAATATAATTGGTAATTGGTGGAATCATAGATTATTACAATCAGATACTCAAATTAGTCCACTTTCTGGAAGTATCAAAAAACAGTCAGTAGAATTTCTAAAAAAAGAAAAAATTACACTTTATGAAAATGAAATTAATGTTGAAAAATTTAGACTTAAATCTACTGATGAAAGTCTTCCAAAAGATAAGAGACTAGATTTTGAAATTTGGTACGATAAAAAAAGAGCAATGATAGTTAAAATTCGATATAAAAGATTAGGTACTTGGGAGTACAGACTAAAAAAAGTTAATTAGTAATTTTTTTATATAAATCACTGGCACTTATCCATCCATTTTCATAACGAGGGCCTCCGAACCAATCACCACAAATCCCAACTTTCAAAGATTTACTCCATAAAGATTGAATATTTAAGCTTTTTTTGTTTGCAGAATATTTCCAACCATGGATATTTGAAAAATATATTTTATTGATATTTATCTTGGATAGTTTTTTAAATCTATTAATCAAAAAATTTGTAAATTTTTTTTTATTATTTCTGTAATTTGAAATATTTCTATTAGCCCATTTAAATGTGCTTTGAATTGTCCAAAGATCGTATTTGTACTTAAACCTTTTTTTGCTATTTTCTTTAGCTGCCCACCCTATTACTTCATCATTAAATAAGAAACTTGAAAAATTATTTTTAATTTTATTTGTTACAGTCATAACTGTGATATTTGCCTCCATTTTTACTTTTTTATTCTTGAAGAAATTAGGAAGAAATTTTTTTAATAGTTTTTTTGATTGTGCAAAAGGAATTGATATTACTAATATTTCATAATATTTAACATCACCATTTAAAAAACTTAATTTCCAATTTTTTCTTATCCTCTCAATTTTAAATAGCTCATATCCAAAAATACAATTGATATTTTTTAATAAATATTTTGATATTGCATTATTTCCGTTTACTCCAATAAGTTTGGTATGTTTTTTATTCTCTAAAACTTTACTGTGATCAAAATTATGTGGACCCTGCCATTTTTTTAAAACTCTTTTTTTTTGTAATCCAGAACAAAATTTTTTAAATTTACCCGTTTTTGGAGAGATATATTGTAGCCCGTGATCAAAACCTAGTTTGTTTAAATACCTTCTATGAGAGCTTCTGCCACCAATTCCTTTTGCTTTTTCATAAACATCAACTTTATATTTTTTAGATAATAAATTGGCAATTGTTGTACCAGAAATCCCACTTCCAATTACGCAGATATTTTTCACCTTCCAGCTACAATCATACCCTCAACTAAAAGAGTTGGCGCATTAGTAGAGTATTTAAATTCTAAATCATTAGCCAAAGTAATATTTTTAAATATTTCCTTAAAATTTCCTGCAATTGTAATTTCACTTACTGGATATATAAATTCACCATTTTCAACCATAAAACCATTTGCTCCAACAGAATAATCCCCTGTTACAAGGTTTGTGCCATGTCCAATTGTTTCTGTAATGTATAAATTTTTTTTACTTGATTTAAGTAGTGTTTCAAGAGGCATACTCCCATTTTCAAAATATAAGTTACTTGTACCACCGCATCTACCATTTGATTTCAAATTTAATTTTTTTCCGTAATAAGTATCTACTAAATAACTTTTTAGTACACCGTTTTCGATTAATTTAAGATTGTTAGTTTCTACTCCTTCGCTATCGAAATTTTTAGAGCCAAGTCCTTTTTTTATTTTTGGATCGTCTATAACATTTAGAGATTTAGGAAAAATTTCTTCACCAATTTTATTCTTTAAAAATGAGGTTCCTCTTGAAATAGCCCCTGCAGATATTGCGCTAGATAAAACATTCAAAATACCTTTCGAAATTTTTTTATCAAATACAATACCTATTTTCTCACTTTTTATTTTCTTAGGATCTAATTTTTTTACCGTATTTGCTGCAGCACTTTCACCTATATTTTTAGGGTTAATTAAATCAGAAAAATGTCTTTTAGTAGTAAAGTCATAATCTCTCTCCATTTGGCTATCTTTTTTAGCAACCGCTACACAACTAATATTAAAGTTTGAAGTTTTATATCCATTTATAAAACCATTGCTATTTGCTAAAACAAAATTTGACTTATTTTCAGTAAAGTCTGTTTCAGTGTTAATAATTTTAGTTTCTTTTGATGCAGCTTCCTCAGCTTCTTTTAAAATGTCTATTTTTTTATTATTTGGAACATGAAACTCATCATAAAGATCCAAACTTTCAAAATTTTTTGCCATTAATTCCTTGTCAGGTAATGAATTAAATTCGTCATCAGGAGTTATTTTTGCTGTCTCAATGCATCTTTCTGTAAGTATTTTAATATTATCTTTTGATAAATTTGAGGATGAGATAGTTGATTTTTTTTTGTTTATATAAGTCGTAATGCCTATAGCAAAACTATCAGATCTGTTTGATTCATCTAATTGTTTATTTCTTAAATTTACTGTTTCTGAGATGGAATGAACAACCTCAACATTTACATCTG
This sequence comes from uncultured Pelagibacteraceae bacterium, assembly GCA_902574735.1. Taxonomy (GTDB): domain Bacteria; phylum Pseudomonadota; class Alphaproteobacteria; order Pelagibacterales; family Pelagibacteraceae; genus Pelagibacter. Next base: position 7,666 of record CACGOY010000017.1, on the reverse strand, counting down.
TGGCACCGAGCTTTTTTGAATACTCAATTGTTTGACTTGCAATACTATTTAAATACTCTTGATCTTTGACCATTTGTTAAAGTTGTGTTCCACCGACTGTCATTTTATTTATTAAAATAGATGGTTGAGCGACTCCTACAGGAACACCTTGTCCAGCTTTTCCACATGTACCAATTCCAGGATCTAGTTTCATATCATTCCCAACCATTGAAACTTCTTTTAAAATTGATGGACCATCACCAATTAATGTAGCGCCTTTGATTGGAGAGCCTATTTTTCCGTTATTAATTTCATAAGCTTCAGTGCAATTAAAAACAAATTTTCCTGAGGTAATATCGACTTGACCTCCTCCAAAACTCACGGCAAATATACCTTTGTCAACTGATCTTATCATTTCATCTTGTGAATATTTTCCACTTAACATCATTGTATTTCTCATTCTTGGTAACACGACATGTTTATAACTTTCTCTTCGACCACTACCTGTAGATTTCGTATTCATAAGCCTTGCATTTAGCCTATCTTGCATAAAGTTTTTAAGTATTCCGTTTTCAATTAACACAGTATTCTCTGTTGGTGTGCCTTCATCATCAATGGTTAGACTTCCTCTTCGAAGATTTAAAGTACCATCATCTACTATTGTTACTCCCTCACTAGCAACTCTTTGGCCCATCAAATTATGAAATGCTGAAGTTTTCTTTCTGTTAAAATCTCCCTCTAAACCATGTCCAATTGCTTCATGAATTAATATCGCTGGCCAACCTGGTCCTAAAACGACTTTCATTTCTCCAGCAGGAGCTGGTTTGCTTTTAAGATTTACATCAGCAATTCTAAAAGCTTCGTCGCAAACATGTTTCCAGTTTTCATTTATTAAATATTCATCATAGGACTGTCTTCCACCAATACCATAAACACCAGTTTCTTTTTTTCCATTTTTTTCTAATACTACTGAAACATTAAATCTAACCAGCGGTCTCACATCTTTTAAAACCTCTGAATTTGATCGTATAATTTCGATTTCCTTGTGTTCGCCTAAAAAACTGGCTGTTACCTGGCTAACCATATCTCCTTTGGATCTAATGTAATTATTTACCTCATTTAAAATTTGTATTTTTGAATTTTGTGATTTTTCCTCAATTGGATTTATATCTTCATAATATTTTTTATTTGATTTGGGAATTTCGTGATTGTATATGCCCTTTTTCGATTTAAGTGTATCTTTAAGATTTTCACTTGATTTTAGAATAGAGTCTTTTGAAATATCATTAGAGTGAGAATAAGCTACAACTTCTCCCGTAATTGCCCTAAACCCATAGCCTAAGTCAGAGCTATAGCTTGAGTTTTTAATTTTGTTATCGTCTAATAAGATTGATTCTGATTTCGAATTTTCTAAGTATAACTCCCCGTCATCACAATTATTTAGTGTATCTGATACGATACTCTCTGCTTTAATGTTATCTAAGTCGCTATTTTTGAGGAAATTTGACATTGGGTTAATGTAGTTGCCATAATTAATATTTCAACAGTCGTTTTATCACATTAAGAAAAATTAAAAAAATCATTATAAATTTAATTTATGAAAGTTTATTTTAATGATTCTTGTAGTATTTGTAGAGCAGAAATTAACCTTTATAAAAAAGAAAATATTAGTGAGTTAAACTGGATAGATATAACTAAAAATAAAGAAGCAGAAGATGAAACAAATAAATCTGATAAAGAGCTTTTAAGAAGGTTACATGTAGAAAAAGAAGGAAAAATATATGTTGGCGTTGATGCTTTTTTATTAGTCTGGAAAGAAATCCCAAAATACAAAATTTTATACAAATTTTTTAAATTACCAATTGTTTACCATTTTTTTTATATAGGTTATGAAATTGTTGCTTTTTTCTTATATTTAAAAAATAGAAAACAACTAAAAAACTAACCAGTTATTTTTATAAGTATGTCGCCCATTAATGACATAAAAAAGATAAATGCTAAAAAAACAATAAAGTACATGGTTGTAATTACACTGTTTCTTTTCCGTCTCAATAGAACAAACTCCCTATCATCTAAAATTGAAATATCCCTCTCGCCTACCACATGATGGTCATAACTATATCTCCAGATGGACTCGTCAAATCTTTTATCTAATTTGTTAAAGTATCTAATCCATGAAGCTGCCCAGCTAAATAGTAAAAAAAGTATAAATAAGATCAAAGAAGTTGTTAACATTTTAAAATTTATTATATAATTTTAAAATATTTATGTCTATTTGGGGAAGTTTAATAGGTGGAATGATTGGTTTTTCACTAGGAGGACCTTTTGGTATGCTGTTAGGTTCCTTGATCGGTGGAAAGATATCTAGAGCAAAAGGCTCAATAAATAATTCTTTTGCACAACCACAACAAATCTTTGCACTGTCTTTAATTGTTCTCTCTGCAAAATTAAGTAAAGCAGATGGACAAGTTAGTAAAGAAGAGTTAATTGCAGTTAAAGATAAACTTAAAATTCCTGAAAATGAAATAGATCAAGTTGGAAAAATTTTTAATAAAGCAAAAAATGAGTCTACTGGGTATAAGCCATATGCAGAACAAATTGCTCAAATTTACAGAGGAAATTTAAACGTACTAGAGGAGGTTATAAATATTTTATTCTACATAGCCGAGGCTGACGGGAACATAAGTCAGACAGAGTTAGTTATGATAGAAGATATAGCAAGAATATTTGGCCTCAGTGAAAGTCAATTTAATAGTTTGAAGGAAAGCAGAAAGTCATCTGATAAGCTAAATCCTTATATAGTTCTTGAAAGTAATCCTGATGATAGCATAACGGAAATAAGAAAAAGATATATTAAACTAAGTAAAGAACACCATCCTGATTTGCTTTTAAGCAAGGGTGTTCCTCCTGAAGTTATAGAAGAAAGTAAAAAGAAAATGAGATCTATAAATTCTGCTTGGGACCAAGTTCAAAAATTAAAAAACTAGTTACTAAAACTGCTCAGACTCTGTTGAGCCTTCCATTGCAGTTGTTGAGCTTTTTCCAGAACTTATCGTGTTAGATACCGCATCAAAATATGATGTTCCTACTTCTCTTTGATGTTTAACGCTAGTATAACCATCTTTTTCTCTAGCAAACTCATGCTCTTGAATTTCGGAATAAGCGCTCATCCCTTTTGATTTATATTTTTCTGCAAGCTCAAATATTGCAATATTCTGAGTATGAAAACCTGCTAAAGTTATGAATTGAAATTTATATCCCATTTTTCCAATTTCTTGTTGAAAAGATGCAATTTCATCATCTGACAAATGTTTTTTCCAATTGAATGATGGTGAACAGTTGTAGGCTAATAATTTACCAGGAAATTTTTCATGAATAGCATCCGCAAATTTTTTTGCTTCTTTTAAATTTGGAGTTGCTGTTTCACACCAAATAAGATCTGCATATGGTGCATAAGCTAGTCCTCTAGAAATAGCTTGCTCAATGCCATCTTTCACATAATAAAAACCTTCAGGTGATCTCTCGCCTGTTAAAAATGGTTTATCATTTTCATCAAAATCATTTGTGATTAATTTAGCAGCATTGGCATCTGTTCTTGCAAGTATAATGAGAGGAACATCAGCAATATCAGCTGCCAACCTCGCTGCTTTCAGGTTTCTAACCATTGTGCCTGTTGGAACTAAAACTTTACCGCCCATATGACCACATTTTTTTTCACTAGCGAGCTGATCTTCAAAATGAACACCTGCCGCACCTGCCTTAATGAATTTTTTTGTTAATTCAAATACGTTTAATGGACCGCCAAATCCTGCCTCTCCATCAGCAATTATTGGCAACATATAATCAATAGAATTTTCTTTTTTCATATCTCCGTCTGACAACTCCATATGCTGAATTTGATCAGCTCTGATCAATGAGTTATTCATTGCTTCAACAAGTTTTGGTGCACTATCATAGGGATAAAGTGATTGGTCTGGATACATCTCTCCAGCGCTATTTGCGTCTGCTGCAACTTGCCATCCACTTAAGTAAATTGCTTTTAATCCTGCCTTTGCATGTTGAACGGCCTGATTTCCTGATAGTGAGCCTAATGTATTTACATATTTTTCAGAATTAAGTAATTTCCAGAGTTTTTGTGACTGATTTTTACAGAGAGAGTATTCAATTTTGAGCGAACCTTTTAATCTTTCTACTTCTTCTGGAGTATAATCTCTTTTAATGCCGGCAAATCTTTTTAAATCGTAAGAAACATTCTCTGCGCTCATTTTTTCCTGTTCCGTAAAGGTTGTTGATTTTTGAAATTGAATAAAAGTAAAAAGATCTAATTGTTTTCGTTAATAGGCTTTATTAACTGATCTAATCCACTTGAACCCCAATCGCAATGATCGTCTCGCATATAAACTCCTCTGCTATTGTGTTGGTCCAAATCTTCTTTACTAATAATTTGTGCTTCAATTTCGTTGTTTTTAATCTTATCTTTGTCCATGTAAATCTTATAATTTACAATATTTACAAATTCCACAAAAAACGTTATATAGTATGGTAAATATAGGAAATTTTTTGTAAAAAAAAATTTACAAAATTTACAAATAGTAAATGAGTCAATTAGATTTTAAATTAGGTCCAAAAATTAAAGCCTTTAGAAGACAAATAGGTTTGCAAGCTAATAAACTTGCTAACCAATTGAATATCTCACCTAGCTATTTAGCATTAATTGAAGGCGGAAAAAGAAAAATTGATGGCGATCTATTAATTAAAATATGTGATGAATTAAAAATTAACATCTCTGATCTGACCTCTAAATCAGATGTTAATATGATCAATACAATATCTGAACTTTTGGATGATCAACTTTTTGAAGATTTAGATATATTAGGACCAGAAGTTAAAGACTTAGCTAGTAGTAATCCGAAAATTGGAAAAGCTTTGATTAGACTTGGTGATATTTTGAAAAAAAAAGATCACGAACTTGTAAATAAAATAGAAAAACTTTCAGGTAAAATAGTTGATAGTAGAAAAAATTCGTTTCCTGGTGAGGTAATCTCTGATTTTCTCCAAGAAAACAAAAACTATTTTTCTAAGCTTGAAAATTTTGCAAATGAAATATTCGAAAAAATAAAACAAAATAACAGAACAAGGTACATCGCTTTATGTGAATTTTTGAAAACAGAGTATGGAATAACAGTAAAGGACATTATTCCAGAGGAAGATAAACCATTTTCCAAAATCTATAATAAAAAAAATAAAGAACTTTACTTGTCAGATTACTTATCTTTGGAAACAAAAAAACTCCACGCTGCTGCACAAATTGCACAAGAGGGTGCAGAAGATTTGATTAATGAGTATTTAGAAACATTTAATTTTCCATCTGAGGAATCAAAAAAATTATCGAAAGTTGCATTATTAAATTATTGCGGTGCAGCAATTTTAATGCCTTACGATTTATTTCACTCAGATTGTAAAAAACTTAAATACGATTTAGAACTATTACAAAATACATTTGCAACTTCATTTGAGCAAGTCACTCATAGGGTAACTTGCTTAAATGATCCAAAAAAACCTGGGGTTCCATTTCACTTTTTAAGAGTAGATGTTGCTGGCAATATTTCAAAAAGGTTTTCATTATCTGGGATTGAAATACCAAGATATGGTGGCGCTTGTCCTCGTTGGAATGTTTATTCAGCTTTTTCAAGGCCAGGTGTAATTCAAGCTGCTGTTAGCAAGATGACAAATGGAGAAAAATATGTTTGCATTGCACGAACTGTAGAAAAAGGAATTGGAAGATATGGACAAAAGAAAAGTATGCTTTCTATTGGTTTAGGGTGTGAAGCTAAATATGCTAAAGATTTTGTATATACAGAAAATTTAGATATAAATGATAAAAAATCTGAAATTCCTGTTGGTGTATCATGTAGAACTTGCGATCGTTTAGATTGTTCTCAAAGAGCTTTCCCACCGCTACACAAAAAATTTGATGTTGATATTAATTCGAGAGGTATTTCGGTTTATGTTAGTGATTAAAAAAATTTCTTTTGTTATTTTAATTCTTTCTGTATCTTTTTTAAAGTTAAATGCTAAAGATTTAAATAATCTTTTCGATGACTTGCAAAAGGCTGAAAATATTTATGCTGCAGAGTATGTTGAAAAAAATATTTGGAGAAGTTGGGTTACTCACCCAAAAAGTAAATATTTAACTGACAAGCTTGAAAATGGAACATTTTCAATGAACAACAATCAATACCGTCTAGCACTAAAATTGTTTAGTGATGTTATAAATGAAGACCCCAATTGGGCTGAAGCTTGGAATAAGAGAGCTACTTTGCTATTTTTAATGGGAAATTATGATGCTTCTTTAAAGGATATTGAACAGGTTTTAATTTTAGAGCCAAGACATTTTGGAGCATTATCAGGGAGAGCTCAGATTTATTTATCATTAAAGGAGTATGAAAAAGCTATTAATGACTTAGAAAAAGCAAAATCAATTTATCCACTAATTAAAAGTGGTGAAAGCATTGAATTAATTAAAAAATTGATAAAAGAGTTACAAGTTTAGTTTTTCTTCGATCTTTTTCTTGCGATTAATTGTGTTAAAGAGTCCACCATCATGTCTGATGCTTTAAAAATTTCGCTAGGTTTGTATTCATAAGAAAGATTTTTTTCTTCATTCGATTTATCCTCAATTATAATTCCTTTTTCTGGAGAATTATCTTTAATATAAATTAGAATTAACCATTCATCATCAATTGTTTCATCCCACTTTATAAATATTTCTCCTGTTTCAAATCTTCTATCTATACATCTAAGTATGGACATATGTTTAGTAATATATCTTTTGTTAAGTTGGAAAACTAAACTATTTGCACTTCTATAAAAGCTTTCAAGAGCCAGTTCAATTTTTTGTCTGGCAATATTATATTCTCTTTCTTTTTTTAAAAGTGTTTCTCTATCATCTCCTTCTTGGATCTCAACGCCTAGAGCCTCAACTCTTTCTCTGATTTTTTGATCCCTTAGTTGTTGATATTTATTTTTAAGTTTTTCTATTCTTTCTTGTAAACCTGAATAATCATCTCTCTTTTCCTTAAGTGCAATTTTTTCTAATTTTTCAAGTTCTTTGATTTCCCTAATTCTGAACTTTTCTATTTGTTGTTCTAATTTAATTTCTTGTAAGAATTTTTTCTGTCTTTCTGCTTGTTCTTTTCTTATTAATGCTTGCTCTTTTCTTAAAAAGATTTTTATATCTTTTGCTCTCTCTTTTTCTAATCTTTCTTCTTCTCTTAGTTCTTTTTGTTTCAGCTTTAATTTATTTTCCTCGTCTTCTTTTTTTTGTTTTTGTAAAAGTAGCTTTTGTTTTTGAGCTATTTCTAATTTTTCTAATTTAATTCTTCTTTTCTCCTCTGCTTTAATTTCTCTGTACTCAACTATTTTTTGATCAATTTTTTGAAAAAATTTAGCAATTACTTTGTCAATAGCTAAAAGGTTTAAATTAAACTTAAATGTAAATTTTGATTTTAAGGTTTCTTGGATTCTTATCGTTTTAAGAATTAAACTCTCACTTTTTTTTGGTGTAGAAATTATATTTTTCGCATATTTAATTTTTCTTATTTTTCTGTGTTTATTTTTTTTAGTTTTATTTTTTTTTGATTTTTTTTTTTTATTTTTTTTTTTCTTCATCAAAGTGAATTTTAAG
>CACGOY010000016.1:0-26055 GCA_902574735.1 uncultured Pelagibacteraceae bacterium | reverse complement strand
TTCCGGCTGTAACTGCGCTTGACGAACAAACTGAGTTATTTGTATGCGATCCACTGCCTTTAGTATGACTACCAGATCCAGCAATTGTTCCACAAAAAACACCTGATCCGCTTGAAAGACCATCCATTGAACCATCTATTTGAAAAGATGCAGTTATCCCAAATGAATTATTCATCATTGCATATCCATGAGTATAAGTGCCACTTGGGGGCCTTGTATAAGTTCCAGTAAGATCAACTTCAGCGTTCTGTGCAACAGATGCTGTTGCACCGCTTGCATTGTTAAATACTTGACTGCAATTAGTTAAATCTACTGTTGCAGTGACGGTTGGTAGAGTTGGAGAACTTGTACACAAATACATTTTATAAATGACAATTTCGTATAAGTCTGGAGTATATTCGCATCCACTTTTTATTTCAGCCTCTGAGAGAACCCCTCCAGAAGTACTACATGCAGCTGCTTTAGCCTCATTGGTAAATGATAACTCAAATATAAATATTGTTGCTAATATGAGTAATAAATTTCTAAATAGTTTCACTTAAAATCCTCCCGCTTTAACAGTAAATGCTGATCCACTTTTAACAATAATATTTTCTCTTCTTACTTTATCGTATTTTTGATCAACTATTGAAGTTTTTTCAAATACTTCATCACTAATAAATTCACGATCTTTATTTACTTTATTTGTGCTAAACTTTAATTGTAAAAACCATTCGTCTGTATGATGATCATAATTTGTGTGTCCTAACTCAAATATTAAACCTGAGTTTGGTACCTCAACTTTTGTTGTATACTCATAACCCTCAAAATCATTACCACTTGGAACATCAAATTTAAAAGCTTTCGTATAAAAAGTAGAGGATGGAATATAAGGTATTTGAGCTCCAAATTCTAAATCATACCCGTCCAGAGCTTCTTCTGCCTTACTGTTTTTTCCTGTTTTGCTATCACTGTTTGAAAAATATTGATTGTAATTTAATTCTAAATATGACGATTTTATTTCCCCTCCTAGGCTCATTCTTGAATGATCGTAATCTAATTCATGGTCATAAAAAGCATTTAGACCATACATTGTTGTCTCGTCTTCTGAGATATATCTTTTCCCAAGACCTAGGTTTAATGTTTCTCTATCTCCATCATGCATAAAAAAAGAGCCTTGAAAGAAAGTTAGTTCTTCATCACTTTCATTAAGAGGCTTGAAGGTTTGTATACTCAGCTCAGGTTTTGTCTCTTCAGTAGTTCTTATAGTAAAGTCTGTATGTTCGAAATTTCCATCTAAAAATGTCTCTAAAGAATTAAAAAAATTATCTTTAACTTGCTTAATGTCTGCAAGTGAAATAGTTGCAAAGGAAATTACAAAGATAAACAGCTTCAATAGAAACTTCATACGATAACTATACGTTTTAATAGTAAAGATTGATAGCTAATTTTCTTCCTTAAATACCAAGCAAACGCCGTTATTACAATATCTTTTGCCTGTTGGATCTGGACCATCATCAAAAATATGTCCATGATGACCCCCACAATTCTTGCAATGATATTCTGTTCTTGCGTAACCTAAATGATAATCAGTTTTTGTTTCAAATACATCAGGTAAAGATTTATAAAATGATGGCCATCCGGACCCGCTTTCATATTTGGTATCAGAGTTAAATAACTTTACGCCACAATTTGCACAATAATAGGAGCCTTTTCTTTTTTCACTATTTAATTCACTTGAACCAGGTCTTTCTGTTTCCTCTTCAAATAAAATCAGTTTTTGTTCAGCCGTTAAATTAGGATTATTTTTTGACATATTAAATATATTTAGCACAAGTTTTGTGTAAACTTGAATGTAATTCAATTAGTTTATTAAAATCTTTATTGTAACCTCCGCCTAAAACTCCACAAATTGGTATTCTTTTTGAAAAAAAGTTATCGATTACAATATTGTCTCTTATATTTATACCTTGATCAGTAATTTTGAGTTTACCTAACCTATCATTGAAGTGAATATCAACTCCAGCTATATAAAAAACAAAGTCAAAGTTCTCATCATTTAAATTTGTTAGATTAAATTTTAATATATCTAAATATTCTTTGTCTTCTGTGTTATCTTTAAGCTCAACATCTAAGTCACTCAATGATTTTTTTGCTGGATAGTTAGATTTTGAGTGCATACTAAAGGTAAATACATTTTTGTTATCTTTAAAAATATCTGAATTACCATTTCCTTGATGAACATCAAGATCAACTATTAATATTCTATTAGCAAGACCTCTATTTAGTAAATATTGTGCCGCAACAGCTACATCATTAAAAACACAATAACCTGCTCCACCATCAAAATTTGCATGATGTGATCCTCCAGCAGTATTACATGCTAATCCATAATTTATTGCTAGTTTGGATGCCAAAACAGTACCACCAGTTGCAATAAAAGATCTTCTTAAAACACTATCATTTAATGGAAAGCCAATTTTTTTAATATCTTTTTCACTTAATTTTTTATTTTGTACATCTAAAATATATTTTTCTGAATGTGCCTCTTTTAAAGTTTCAATTGAACACGGAGTTGGTTCATAAAATTTTGAGACAATTTTTTTCTCAATTAAATGTTTAGCAAGTTCGCCAAATTTTTTTATTGGAAATTTGTGGTCATCATCAATTTTAGCAACATAATCTTTATGATTAACTACAGGAAGTTCCATAATTATTCGACAACTCTAATTGGTTTTCCAGATAAACATGCCTCTAGGTTTTCGACCATTTGATTATAATAAATTGAATAATTCTCAGCGGTTACATAACCTATGTGAGGAACTAATAAAGCATTTGGTAAAAATCTTAATTTGTGACTAGAAGGCAAAGGCTCTTTGTCATAAACATCAATTCCAGCGCCTGCAATTTGATTGGTAGAAAGCGCAATTATTAAATCATCTTCATTTACTATAGGCCCTCTTGATGTATTAATTAAAAAGGCTGTTTTTTTCATTTTATCAAACTCTGCTAACTTGATACAATCTTTGTATCTTTCTCCACCTTGAACATGAACAGATATAAAATCTGAATTTTGAATTAAATCTTCTTTACTACACGGTAAAACATCTAACTCTTTACATTTATCTAAACTTAAATTTTCACTCCAAGCCATAACCTCCATGCCAAATGCTTTTCCAATTTTTGCAACTTGTGAGCCAACACGACCAAGTCCAATTAAACCCAATATTTTACCTTTCAGCTCAACTCCAATTGTTGTCTGCCAATAGCCTTGAAACATATTGTCAATCTCAGTTTTAAGGTTTCTTGCTAATCCTAAAATTAAAGCCCAAGTTAACTCTGGAGTTGGATTTAAATTTGAGTCTGTGCCAGTGACAATTATTTTTTTCTTTTTGCAAGCTTCAAGATCAATTGACTTGTTTCTCATTCCGCTTGTTGCAACATATTTTAATTTTTTTAAGTTATTAATTAAGTTAGCAGTAATCTTAGTTCGCTCCCGCATTATCAATAAAGCCTCAAAATCCTTCAATTTTTCTAATGCATCATCTTCACTTTCAAAAGGTTCATTAAAAACTTCTATTTCAAATTTTCCTGATAGTTTTTTAAGATCAACAAATTCTTGAGCAACATTTTGATAATCATCTAAAATCGCGACTTTAAGCATTTTTTTTAACTTTATTCGAAAGTGTTATACCTGCAATTATGAATATTGCGCCAAGAAAGTGATAAAACATGAATTTTTCATCTAATATTATTATGGCCATCAAAGCCCCAAAAATTGTCATCAAATGCAGAAATACTCCAGCTCTGTTTGCTCCGATAATATCAATTCCTTTAATCCAAAAAAGAAAAGCGAATATTCCAGGAAATAAAACTACATAACTCAAAGTTAAAATAAATGGAAGTTCCAAAACAATTTTGTTTCCAAGGCTCATCTCAATAAAGTAAATAGGAGTAAGAAATATAAAACCACATATAATTATTATTTCCAATGTAGCTAATTGAGAAATAGGATGATTTTTCTTTCTTAGTAATGCAGAATAGATAGCCCATGATAGCATTCCAATAACCATTGAAAGATCCCCTTTATTAAATTTTAATTCTTTAATCAAGTTGATATCTGCTTTTGTAATAATAAATAAAACGCCAGTTAAAGACAAAATTACCCCTGATATTTGAAAGATATTTGTTTTCTCAATTTTTAAAACAGACGCAAAAAATAATATCCAAACTGGAATAGTTGATATCATCAAAATACCACTTATTACTTGGGTATAATATAAAGAATAATAAACAATTGAATTAAATATTGTAATACTTGTAATACCGAGTAAAAAAAATAATCCTATATTTTGAAATATATAATCTTTATTACTTAACACTTCCTTAAAAGTAAAAGGAAATAGAATTAGGAAAGCAAATAACCATCTATAGAAATTTAGTGAGAACGGTGGGATTTCATAAAAGCTTGCAGCTTTGCCGACAATAAAATTACCAGACCAAAACAAAGCTGCTAATGTCAAAAATAAATAAGCTTTAGAATTGCTATTGTAGATTTTCAAGCTCATTTATAAAATGGAATTAAATTATAACTTTTAAAAGTTATCTCTCCAACTAGATCTGTAATTCATAAGACCAGTATCAATTGCATCAATAACAACTAAGTCAGGTTTGACTACATTTGTAGATTCACCAGAAATATTTGCATAAAGTTTTGCACCAAACGGAATAATTTTTGAGAGAACACCTGATCCAACATAATAACAATTATCAGCTTGACCTGAAGGGTTTGTACCTAGTAAACTTGAAATATTATCACCACAATCTGCATCGTAGGCACAAATATAAGCTGTACCAGATCCACATTTCTGAGTTCCAGTTGTATTTGATGATGCAAATCCTCTGTTTGGTTTATAAATTGGATAATATACAACATTACCTGTAAGTGTAGGTTCTGCTGAAACTTTCTTTTGATCATCTAATTCAACAAACCATCCAGAGTCTCCAATATCGGGACAAGTAGAATTTGCTTGATCAGTTCTATTTACACAATCTGCAAATGTTTCGACTATGGTTGATCCAGTTGATGACTTTGCGGAACCAAAGCCTGGGAAAAAAGGGTCTTTAAGACCAAACATAACATTTTTAACAGGATACGGTGTAGTTAGCATCGAGTCATTTAAATTATAATAATCACCTGTTCCACCAAATAGCCAAAATTTTTTACTTTTAACACCAATTCCAGCATCTAATGCATGATACATATATCTGTTGTTTGTAGTAGTTGAAGCCTCCACATCAAAAAAAGTGTAATTCTGATATAATTGAATTCCAGTGGTTAAGGATGTAGAAGAACCTGTGGTTGGAGGTATTTGTTGAACATTGCCTGTATTCTGATTAACATTAAAAGTTCCACTTAAACTTGATAAATTTACTTTTGTTATTTTTCCCTCAAGATCACTAACGTAAACTAAGGCACCTGTATATTCTTCTTGAGATAAGTCTGCAGTTACAACTACAGGAGTTGCTGGAACAGAATTAATTATATCATTATTTTTGTCAGATATTTTTAACTCTTTTTTTACTTTTCCTGTAAGCCAATCAATAATGTATAAATTAGATCCTATAGATGGACTAAAGTTTCCATTGCCTCCTCCCATTACTGCAACGTACTCATCATCCATCACATTTCTATCTCCAGGTCCACTTGGCATTCTAAATACCCTAGGTGAAGCCCATGTTTCACCTAAATATCTATAATCATAGTCTTCCCATCCAGTTGGTAATGAGCCGACTTCTACTATTGAGATCGTGTCAATTACTCCTCCAGGATTAGCATTAAAAGTGATGTCATTTTGAAATGTAAATTCTGTATTTGCCCCAACGATGTTTACTGTCACTGAATTTGTTACAACACTTCCATTTAAAGCTATACTTGTGTTGCTTGTATCTAAAGTTTGACCTGCTAAAGTTATCTTTTTTCCTTGATAACATGAAGTGTTACCAGTTGCATTACAAGTATTAGGTAAACCTTGCGTTGCATTATTTTTAGCAGTCTGTAGTTCTTTGAAATTTGTCTCGTTAATCCTTGAAGTTGAGTAGGAACCGCTAAAAACTATTCCATTATGATCAACTCTATGTACTTTTTCACCGACAGTATCGTTTAAAATAGAGTACAAATGTAAAGGTTGGTCAAGTTTAGTTACATCAATTAAAGAAAAACCAGCTCCAGCTCTGCCATACGGTATCATTAAAAGAGTGTACCAGTCCTCTCTTTGGTGCACAGGATGATTAAAGTATGTATCATGTGCAACTGGAGATCCATCTAACAAAAATCTAGGATTTGTTCCTCCTCCACCAGATCCTGTATTTAAACCTGAATTAATTATTCTTGGCATTTTAGGGATAATCAATGGAGGTACAAATCCCCATATCTCCTCTCCTTTTTGATAACCCCCCTGATCTCTAGTAGAAAAAGCATGGAGAATACCATTATTTGCTGCAGCATAAACAACTTCTAGTCTGTCACTGTTATCTTTTTTAAAATTTCCGTATCCTTTCTTTTTTCTGAAATATGCCTCAGTTAGATTGGTTGAACTTTCCATTGAGGCATTGGGAGGACCGATAACTAATAATGATGAGTTGTAGATATCTGCTAAATAACCATTTTCTAAGTTGTTTGGATCATCTTTTTTGGGTTTCATTCTTTTACTTTTTAAAGTTTTACAATCATTCATATAATTAAAATAGTCTTCTCCTCTTACAAAATTAATTATACCTTTATCCTCATCGTCAATGGTTCCATCTTTTCCAACATTAGAACAATGAGTTAGATTTACAGGGTAATTCCCTACAGTTTTTCTATGATACTCTTGGATAACATTTCCTTGAAGAGTAAATAAGTTTCTGATTTTGCCTACATTACCATCATTAAAATTATTAATTGATGTGTCTCCCTGCAAAGCCGTCCATATCTTTCTATTGTTTGGGTCTGGCATTACTTTGTTTGCAGACCATTCTTCTGTTAAGCCTGGGAGTGCAAATTTCTTAACAGTTCCAGTCCACTCCTTGTTTGTTCGGTTTGTAAAGTTAGATTGAAATAATTCACCGTCCCTTTTAAATTCACTTGCAATACTTGGTGCAGATAAAACTATATTTCTTGAAATGATAGCCTGTACAATATTATCAGTCACATTTTTTAAATCTGCTGGGGTTTCAGCAAAATATACCCCTTTAGTGGTTGCTGTTTCTGTTCCTCCATTAATTGCTATATCTGTAAAATCAGTTTTTGCCTGATTATCGTTAATAACATCTGATCCATAACCAACTGCAAAAGTCAAAACTGGTGGGCTTTTTTGAGCTAAACCCTTAATGATATTTAAAGTGTCATCATTAATTCCCCATTTTGTGTCAGTGAATTGCCCATCACCAATTATTACAATTGCATTGATTTGACAATCGTCGAGACTTTGATACGCAGTCATTGGGTATGTAGAAACATTATAGTACCTGTGAATGATATTTTTAAAACCTTTACTGTTAGTATTATAAAGCAAGTGAACATCATCCCTTGCAAACAACTCTTGAATTTGCTGGGCCCCTTTTGGATTAATACCAATATCCATGCACGCATCTGGTTTACATATTTTTGGTTTATCATATCTAATATTTCCACCTACTGTCAAAAATCCGTCAAAATTTGCATTACCGCCACTCCAAAAACCTAGACCAAAGTTTGCTTGTTGAAGAGTTGCCGAGTCATTTAATACATAACTAATTGCTTCTTTAACACCTTGAAACCTTGAAACACCTGGGTCACCAAAATGATCTTTATAAGTAAGATTTTCAGGATCTAACATTGTAATCTCTAGTCTTCCATAATTTGTAACGAATAATGTATCTGCGTCTGCTGCTCCTACTCCAAAGTCTATACCCATTGGATAATATAAATAAAGTTGGGAATTATTCGCCTTGTTTTCAGTAAATGCATTGCCAATACCAGCTTTTTTTTTAAAATCTGCCAGAGCTGCATTGCCTGTTAACTCATATTTACAAATGGAATGTGAAAAATATCCACTTGTGTAGATTTTTCTGTCTATAATTCCATCTTTAACTTTTACTTTTACAGCTATGCTGCTGGCTCCTCTGCCCTCGCCACATTTATCTTCAGGATATATTGGAGTCAACGTCGAATTGTGTTTTAGACATCCTTTTTTATCAGGATCTGTTGTTCCATCATTGAGTACAGTTCTTCGAATTGCTGCTGCACCCGCTTTATCGGTCATATCTTTGCTATACATTACTATATCTGTGCCCTCTGTAACAACGTCTATTGATTCATTAAAATACTTGTAGATCTCCTTATCGAATTCGCATGTTATTTTTGTTGAATTGAAACCGTTTCCACCTGCCACTATATCAAATATATACATCCCACCGAGTTTGTCTTGACCAGGTGTTTCGGAGGAAACAACGTATAGTTTGTTACCATGTACAGCCATAGCTGTATTGCCTGACATTGAAGCTGGTGTATTTCCCTGACTATCCAAGGTAGTTTTACAGTTACTTCTAAAACCACCTTGGTTTCCACTTGAAATAAGATTTTTGTGAAGAGATCTTACTGATCCTTGTTTATATTTTTTTTTAGTACCAGGAGATATTTTTGTCTCCATTTGATAAAGTATGAAGCCACCATTATAATATCTATTATCATGCGAAATTCTACAATCATTCCCATGGGACCTATCTCTTTGATCAGCTAACATATAAAGTCGCTTTGTTCCTACATGATATTCTATTTGAACTGGACTACCTAGGTGTCTATCTTTATAACCATGAATTTTCTTGTTCTGTTTCTTAAATACTTGGTTACTACTGGCCAATTTATTTTGATCAGCATCCCAATAATAAACACCACCTTCATCAACTGCACTTACAAAGTAATTTCCACCCCCTCTGCCCGAAACATCTGTGGGTGGTCTCATTGCATTTGGAATATTTCCACTTGCAGAATTGTGCATACTTTGAGACTTATCAACAAGAAATAAAATATTTGCTGGAGTAGAATTACCTGTTCCAGGTGGCAAAGGTTTTGCAAAGCTCAAATTAAATGGAACTAAGAGCAACAGAAAAATGTAACTTAAAAATTTTATTTTCATAAAAAGTTATATTACAACAAATTGACTGTAGTTTAATTATTAATTAAATCCTAGACCCAAATTGGTAATTAATATTTAGTTTATGAAAATCTTATTGAGCTATAAGGCTGTAAATCAAGATTTGTAGGCTCATTAGCAATCATTTTGCTAACTATTTTTCCAGATATTGCACCTAAAGTCCAACCTAGATGATGGTGTCCAAAAGAATAAAATACATTTTTATAATTTTTGGAAGGTCCTAACACCGGTAAAAAATCTGGAAGCGATGGCCTAAATCCTAACCATTCATCTTTATGTTCAGGTAAACCATCTATCATATCCTTAGCATTTAAAATTAAATTTTTAATCCTTGATTTTGATAACGGGTTTTCTAATCCACCAAATTCAACAGTTCCAACAACTCTTAAACCTTGTTCCATAGGTGTCATACCAAAACCTCTATCAGCATAAACAATTGGTCTTGAAATTAAATGATCGCAACCTTTAAAATGCACATGATATCCACGTTCAGTATCAAGTGGAATATCTTCATGAAGTTTGTCTGTTAATCTTTTTGAAAAAGCTCCACATGCTATGACTAATTTATCAAATATAAATCTTTGTGCTTCAGTCCTTAAAACTGGCTGTTCACCATCAAAATCAACATTTTGAATATTTAGTTTTAAAAATTTTCCACCCTTCTCTATAAAACTTTCAAATAATTTAACTAAAATTTTTCTAGGATTTCTTGCATGCCTTGCATAATCGTAAAAAACTCCACCATCATAAAATGGTTTTAGATTAGGTTCTAAATCATGAATTTCTTTTGGATTGACTAATTGTTGTTTTACACCGAGTTCATCTCTAATTTGAATTTCAAGTTCTCTACTTTTTAAACTTTTATTTGTCCAAACATATAAAATTCCCTTACTCTCAACTAACCCTTCTAAATCAACATCTTGAAATAATTCATCATAAGCTGGTAGTGATTGGTCTAATATTTGATGCATATATTTTGCTGTATGCATCATTTTTTCTTTTCTACAATTTACAATAAATTTAACAAACCAAGGAACCATTTTTGGTACATAATTCCATTTTAGAGCTAAAGGCCCTCTCGAGCTTACTAACATCTGAGGAACATCTGCTAATATATCAGTTCTATTTAATGATACAGATGCATAAGGTGAAAAATGACCAGCGTTGCCGTAAGAAGCTGCATTACCAGGCTCATCTCTATCAAATAATGTTACTTGAAATCCTTTTTTTTGTAAAAACAACGCATTACAAACTCCCTGTATTCCTGCTCCTACAATTCCAACTTTTACAGATTTTTCTGGCACACGGAAAATATAAATCTACAAAATTAATAATGAAGAAGATATTTGACGCGGGTGATTAATGTAAACTAGTTTATAATTTTAAATAAAATTAAAGCCATCACTGAATAATCTAATACAGGTTTAATTTTATTAAAGTTCTGATTTTTCTTACTTAAAATATCATACCTTCTTCTAATAGTGTCGTATAGTAAATGCATTCCTACCATTACTAATGAAACTGAGAATACAACAAATATAATATCGAATATAAATAAACCCATCACAATTGTTCCAATAAAAGTAAGCAAAGAAATATTTGAAACAAAAATGCTAAATAAAATATTTTTACTAAATGAAAAAAATTTTTTGATAACTACAAAAAAATATGACCAAATAAGCACTAGTTCAAATATTATAATTTCAGACATCTATCTTAAATAATAAAGGTTTGCTTGATTTAAGTAACTTTTTTCACAATCAAACTCATCTAAAGTCGTAAAAAAGATTTCATTGATTTCAGCCGAATGATTAACATTGCATTTTCTTAACTCTGCATTAAAGGCGCTGTCTGCCATATGTTCTAGTGGTTGCTTGCCAGTTTTTTGTTTGACAAATAAACCTGATCCTGATGCTGCAACTGCTCTTGTTGTACTACCTGATTGAGCGATGGTAAATCCTGTACTAACAATAGATGCTGTAGGTCCACAACCTTGTAAAAAAAGGATTAGAATAGAATATTTAAGAAAATTTTTCACCAGAGGAAAGTACGAAATTTTTTAAAAATGTGTACCTTAAATAGTGTTCATATTGGGTTAGTGTATATTACTTAGGTAAGTAAAATAATAACTAATCTACCTGTGTCTATTTGCCAAGTCCTATTATTGTTAAATCATCCTCAAGAATATTCTCATCATTATTTTGTTCAAAATTCTTGCCTTTCATGCTTTTACCCTCAACATCTTTAATAATTTTTGACAATTCTTTTTTTAACGATGCATTTTGATAATTGTTTATTAAATCTTTTACCCCAGAAATTCCTATTTCTTCACCTTTATCGTTTCTGCATTCTGAAAATCCATCTGTAAAACAATATAATCTTCCATTATCTAATTTGAAACTTTCTAGTTTGTATTCATTACTATTATCTGCTTTTTTAATTCCTAATGGCAATGAAGAGGATTCATACTCATTAAATCCTTTACCATTTTTAAATAATGCAGGAAGATGTCCTGCATTTGAAAGTTCAACAATATCTGTTTGTGAGTTATAAGATCCAACTATACTTGTCACATATACACCTTTTGGATTTGTTTGACGAAGATCATTATTCATTTCATAGTGAATTTCGTTGGGTTTAAACTTGTTTTTAGAATATATTTTAAATAAAGTTATGGCTCTTGCCATTACCATTCCAGCATTTACACCTTTTCCTGATACATCGCATAAAGTAAAATAAATTTGATCGTTGTGAGTATAGAAATCATAGAAATCTCCAGATATTTCTCTTGCTGGAATATTTATCCCTTCTATTGGAAAATTATTAATAGTTCTTCTTGGCATTAGTCTTTTTTGAACATCAATTGCAAGTTTAATTTCTTTTGAAACTCTATTTTTCCATATGTTTTTTTGATGTTCTGATTGTTCGAGCTTATCCATTATGTTGTTGTATTGACTTGCTATAACTCCTGCTTCTGTAAATGGATCCTGCGGTGCTCTTAAACTAAAATCCTCAGTTTCTTGCTGTTTGTTTAAAACTTTTAGTAAGTCATGAGTAGCTGTGGATGCGTTGTGTTCAGAGATATTAAGTCCCATGTCCTCTTCAATTTTATTTACTCTCAATCTAAATAATAAATTGATAATAAAAAAAATTGTAAATGCTGAGATAAAACAAAAAGCCCCAACACTTACGATCCCAATCAGTTGAATATATAATTGATCAATCATTGGTCTTTCTATTCCCATTGCCTCGAAATCACCAAATATTGCAACAGCGATTGTTGCCCAGGTACCTGCAAATAAATGAACTGGAACAGCGCTGACTACATCATCAACTTTTATTTTCTCTAATAACAAAATTCCAGATCCAGATACTATTCCACCGATTGCTCCAATTATAATTGCTTCAGTTGGATCAACATAAGCACAAGATGCAGTAATTGAAACTAAACCAGCAATTGGCCCTGTAATCATGAACATCGGCTCAGGTTTTTTCATAACATAAATACCCATTACACTAGATAAAATTAAACCTGCCGAAGCTGCTAGAAATGTATTAATTAATATAAGTGGAATTCTAAGATCCATTGCACCATTGGCGCCCCCATTAAACCCAAACCAACCAAACCATAAAATTAAAGCACCAAGTGCAGCTAGAGGTGTGTTACTTCCTTGAAAAGTTCTTTTCCTTCCGTCTTGAAATCTGCCAGTTCTATTTCCGATAATTAATAGTACTGCAAGTGCAACCCAACCACCAACAGAATGTACAACGCTTGATCCCGCAAAATCAATAAAACCTAATTTTCCTAACCACCCTGTTTTAATATCTGGATTTGAAAAGTTTAATGACCAAACCCAGTGTCCAACAATTGGGTAAATAATTCCTGATGTAACAAATGTAATAATTACGTATGAAAAAAATTTCAATCTTTCAGCAACTGCACCAGAAACAATT
The DNA here is from genome assembly GCA_902574735.1 of uncultured Pelagibacteraceae bacterium. GTDB lineage: Bacteria > Pseudomonadota > Alphaproteobacteria > Pelagibacterales > Pelagibacteraceae > Pelagibacter. Next base: position 12,946 of record CACGOY010000016.1, on the reverse strand, counting down.
GTTGCAGCTGTTGCAACAAACATTGCCTGGAATACAAAAAACGACTGATATCCTGCAACTTTTGTAGTAAAGAAAAAAAACTTTGAGCCAAATAAGCCAGATACACTAGTTCCATACATCAAAGCAAATCCAAATGCCCAAAAGGTTGCTACTGAAATTCCAAAGTCTGTAACATTTTTAAGTGCAACGTTAATACTGCTTTTGGCTCTTGATAAACCTGACTCTAAACACATAAAGCCGGCTTGCATCAAAAAAACTAAAATAGCACAAATTAGAAGCCAAAACGTATCTAGGTTCGCTTGAAGAACAGCTTCAAGTCTAAACTCAAGCGCTTTGTTAGCACCTTTGTTAGTTAATTCTAATTGATTTAATTGAGACTGTAACTTAAAGACCAGGGCCTGTAATTCAGCTACAGTCATAAAAATTTATTAGTCTAATATTTTAACAGCTTCACCTGCATCAGTAACTATTTTGTCAACACTAACAACTTTAATTACCTCAAAACCAGTTCCTGCGATTGCTTCTTTGTATTGCTCATCAGATAAGTTTGATTTATCCTGAAAAGCAGATACAGCAACACCTTCAGGCCAAGATACTTTAATATCTGCGTCTGGACTTGCTTTTTGTAAAGCTTCGGTTACCATTTTTTGACATTTAATACATATCATACCATTTACTTGTGCAATTTGAGTTTGTGCTGCAAACAAGTTTGTACTTATCAATGTTAAAAATAGGCTTAAGATTAATTTTTTCATATTCTCCTTATTTTAAAACTGCTGAAATCTATATTTATTAAAATTTAAATCAAAATAAATTTATCTATCTTATTTAATTTTTAGTTTCCTAATCCTACTAAAGTTAAGTCATCACTAAGGTTTTTCTCCCCCGCGACTTTAATTACCTCAGATGTTACATCCTTGAGTTGTTTTTTTAAATCATTATTAAAATTATTTTCTATAATCTTAATGGAGCCCTCGACACCTATTTCATCCCCGTTTTTATCTAAACTTTCTGATAATCCATCTGTAAATATGTAAAATCTTGAGGAGCTTAATTTAGTTCTTTCTAATTTATAAACACTTTTATCTTTATGTTTTATAACCCCTAAAGGTGTTGAGCTTGAAGTATACTCAGAATATTTTCCATCTTGAGTTCTTATTAATGCTGGTTGATGTCCTGCATTAACCCATCTTATTTCTTCACTTACTAAATCATATTCACCTAAAATACATGTCACAAACATTCCAGCCGTTTTAGTTTGATACAAATCGTTATTCATATGAAACATCATTTCATCTGGATCAACTTTGTCCTTTGACATTATTTCAAATAATGTAGAAGCTTTTGCCATTACCATACCTGCATGTATTCCTTTTCCAGCAACATCTGCAATAATAAAATAAATACTTTCGTTATGAGGGTAAAAACTATAAAAATCTCCTGAGACTTCTCTTGCAGGAATGTTAATACCACTTACAGGAAAATTATTTAAATTTCTTTTTGGTAAAAAGTTTTCTTGAACTTTGACTGCCAAATTTACTTCTTTTGAAATTCGCTCTCGCCATTTATTTTTTTCGGTCTCGCTAGACTCTAACTTGCTCATAAGTTTATTGTAATATAATCCAATCACACCACCTGCTGTGAATGGATCTTGAGGACCTCTAATTTTTAAATCACCGGATTTTGATTGTTTGTCTAAAATTGCAATTAAGTCGTGTTCAACAGATACCGCTCCATGCTCTGCAATATTTAATCCTAACTCTTCATGTATTGGGCTTACTCTCAAAGGATAAAAATAATTTACAACTTTAAAAAATACAAATGATGAAACAAACGAAAAGAAACCTATTGCACTAATACCAATTAGTTGAGCTTTGATCTGTTCCATTCTTGATAAACCTGTACCTAAAATTTCTAAATTAGAAAAAATCCCAACAGCAAGTGTTCCCCATACTCCTGCAGCTAAATGCACTGGTACTGCTCCAACAACATCATCTATTTCTTTTTTATTTAATAACTCATGAACAATAATTGCAATAATCGTCCCAATAATTCCAATTAAAATCGCTAAAAGAGAATTTACAGAATTGCATGCTGCAGTTATAGATACCAATCCCGCTAAAGGTCCAAGGACAACATAAAAAGGATCTGGTTTTTTAAATAGTACAAAAGATATCAATAAACTCGTTAACAATCCAAAAGCAGCAGCAAGAAATGTGTTAATCAATATCAATGGAACAGCCTCATCCATTGCACCATTGCTTCCTCCATTAAATCCAAACCATCCAAACCAAAGAATTAAAGTTCCAAGAACAGCAAGTGGAAAGCTTGAACCTGTAAATTTACCTTTATTTGCCTCTGAATATTTACCAATTCTAGGCCCTAAAATTAAAACGCCTGATAGAGCTATCCAGCCTCCAACGGAGTGAACAATTGTGCTTCCGGCAAAATCTACAAAACCTAAGGCTGCAAGCCATCCTTTATTCATAGCCTCCCCTAAATAACTTGAGGACCATGCCCAATGACCTACAATTGGATAAATTATTCCAGTAGCAAATACGGTCATTATTAAATAGCCGACAAATTTTAGTCGTTCAGCAACAGCACCAGATATGATAGTTGCTGCAGTTGCAACGAACATTGCTTGGAATACAAAATAAGTTTGGAATTCTGGAATATCAGTTGCAAAAAAGAATAAATCTGTTCCGAATAAACCGTTGAAGCTTTTACCAAACATCAAGCCAAAGCCAAAAAGCCAAAAGACTACAACGGATACACCAAAATCAGCTGCATTTTTCAATGCAACATTAATACTATTTTTGTGTCTTGATAAACCACTCTCAACACACATAAAACCAGCCTGCATGATAAATACAAGAATTGCACAATCAATTACCCAAAGGGTATCTATAAATGATTTTACATCACCCACATTTATTTCCATTAATGTAGTTTAATCTCTTTTTTTCCAAATATAGAAAAAAAAATAAGGTGCTATGGCAGGCACGATACCAAACCAAAACCACTCATCCCAACGAAAGCTTTTATCAACAGCAAAGCTTTTTAGTCCATTCCACCAAGTTAAATAGCCAATTAAAATTATCCAAGCTAAACTTATGGTTGTAAAAATTTTTTGGTTTTGGGTAAGATCTCCACTAAAAATTTTAATAATAAAATTTTTAATATCTTGGTACATTTAAGATATTTTTAACAATTAGTTCTAGTTATTGACTGTGTATTACCGGTCAACTTAATTTCACAAGTACCGCCTGTTTCTTTAGCAATTAGAAAATAAAGTGCTGAACTATTTTGTACAGCACAAACGTTAAATCCAACTTCTGTTGCGAATAATTCAGCCTTATCCACTAATGCATCCTCGACAGCATCTGAAGTAGAAGCGCTTGGTGTACAAGTTGATCCTGATGTACCGTAATAAGTAGAGTTGTCTGAATAATATTCTGTTTGCCCCAATGATAATTGCATTAATGCATTCTCTACTGATTTTTGCTTTGTAGAGGATACATAGCCGTTGTAAGCAACAATACCAACGGCTGCCAAAATTCCTATTATAGCAACCACAACTAGGAGTTCGATTAATGTAAATCCCGAACTCCTAGATGTTGATTTTTTTTTTTTATTCAATGTTAATGACGTTAGTAACTAAGTCAGCGGTTGCGTTACTGCCACAAGTAGTAATTGTTACTTTATTACTACCTGCTGTAGTACCTTTCGTGTGGTCGACTACAGTATCACCCTGAGTGGCATCACTACATGCAGTCATAGCAGTTCCGTCGATAAGAGCCTCTTCCTTATCATATGGATTTTTAAATTCTCCCGCCATCATGGCTACTACAGCTTTATCAACTTCACCAGCAGTATATCTGTCAGTACAAGTTAACTGTTCACCAAATGCTTTCTGATCACCTAAATCACATTTCTTTAGTTCGCCAGCTACAAGCTTAACAATTTGAGCTTGGTGAGATTTTGCAGCTGATTTTTTTGCTCCTCCAACATAACCAGAATATGCAACAACACCAACGGCAGCTAGGATACCTATAATCGCTACTACAACTAATAGCTCAATAAGAGTAAATCCTTTTTGTTTTTTCTTCATTATAATGTTCCTTTTTATTTATTAATAAACTTTAGAATGAATACATATTTTTAGATTATGCTCAAATATGCAAGTGTTAAAAATGGGTCATTTATGCGATGAATTGCTTGATTTTAATTAAAATTTAATAAATATTCATGATATAACCATCCAATGTCTTACAAAATATCAGAAGAGGGAAATGTAGCTACTGTTCATCTTGACGGTGAAATAGATATGGATGTGACTGAAAAAGCAAAAGAAGTAATTATGCCTCTTATTGAGGCTGGTAAAGAGGTTCATCTAAATCTTAAAGAAGTACAATACATGGATTCTTCTGGGATATCTGTTCTAATCGAAAGTCATCAAAAGGCAGCTGAACTTGGAACCAAAGTAATTTTAAAAGACATAAGTAAATCAGTTCTTAAGGTAATTATGATGGCTAAATTAGAACAAATATTAATTATTGAGTGATGATATTCGAAGAGCATAAAGAATTTCCTGTAGACTCTTCAAGTTTAAAAGATGTTAGAAGCTTTGCACGTGAAGTTTTAGCAAAAGATCCATTATTTAAAACTACTAGTGACGATGTAGTATTAGCTTTAGCTGAAGCTGCGCAAAATATTGTAAAACATGCATACAATGGTCAACCGACAGGTGATACAATGAGAGTTGAATTAAGTTTTAAAGATAATCAGCTAGTTATTGATTTATACGACAAAGGTAAACCAGCAATTCCTCAAAATATAAAACCACGAGCAGTCGATGATATTAAGCCTGGAGGACTAGGAACATTTTTTATTGGTCAAATTATGGATGAGGTAACTTTTAAAACGTCCGCATCGGATTGGGTTAATCATCTAATTATGACAAAAAATTATTAATTTATTGACCCATTAATGCACCAACGTTAAAGATTGGTGAGTACATGGCGATCATTAGTCCACCAATCATTGTTCCCATAAAAACAATCATAATTGGTTCTATTAAACTAGACATGTTATCTACAGCTGTATCAAATTCTTCCTCATAATACATTGAAACAGAAGTAAACATTTCATCAAGATTACCAGTTTGTTCTCCAACTGAAACTAATTGACTAAATGTTGGAGGAAAAGTTGGTTCTTTCAAAAATAATTTTGTAAGCGTATCCCCAGAGAAAACTCCTTTTTTTACATTTTCAAGTGCTTGAGTGACCACATCATTATTGCTTACTTGTTTTGCTATCTCAATACTTTCTAATAAATTTACTCCAGCTGCACTAAGGTTACCCATAATTAAAGAAACTCTTGCAATTAGAGATTTTAAAATCATATCACCAAAGACAGGCATTTTTAACATTCTCCCATGCCATTTATATCTTATTGCTGGAACTTTTGTTGTAAGATATCTAAAAACTATAAATCCAATTACAGTTGTTAAAAGTAAAACCATTCCCCCCGTTCCACGCATAAAATTACTTGCATTCATTATTACTTGTGTAGGAGTAGGCAATCCAACACCCATGCCTTCATACATTTCAGCAAATATAGGTACGACTTTTACTAACATGAAAACCATGACTGTAATTGCTACTGTAAACATTACAGCGGGATACATCAGAGCACCTTTAATTTTCTTTTTTACTTTTTCTCTCTTCTCTAAAGAGTCTACAAGTTTGAGCAAAAAAACATCTAACTTACCACTAGCTTCACCAGCTTTGATTAAGTTAATATATACATTATCAAATACTTTTGGGTATTTTTCAAAACACTTAGATAAAGTTAATCCTCCTTCAAGATTTTTTCTAACATCTTCAACTATTATTTTAACCTCAGGATGTTCTAATTGATCTCTCAACATCGAGAGAGTTTGAAGAATTGGAAGTCCTGCTTTTACCATTGTTGCAAATTGCTTTGAAAATATAACTATATCTTCTGGTTTTATTTTCTTTTTAAATAGGCTAAAGCTACTCCCGCCACTTTTCTTTTTCTCTGCTGCTTTTTTCTTAGTTCTGATGAGTTTTGTTATGATAATTTTTTGATCTTTTAATTTAAACGATGCTTCCTCTTGACTTAGGGCATCAATAGTACCTTCAACATATTTTCCTGCTGAAATACCTTTATAACTGTAAGTTTCTGATGACATTTAAATTAATCCATGCTGAGAACTCGATCAAATTCTCTGAAATTCAAGTCCCCACTTATAATCATTTCTCTACCCATATCTGACATTGTTCTAAATCCTTCATTTTTTGCAATTTCTTTCAATTCTGGAGTAGTTGCTTTTCTTAAGATAGCTTCTTTTACAGGTTTCGTAACATTCAATACTTCATAAATTCCCATACGACCTTTGTAACCACTGTCTTTACACTTTGGACATCCTTTACCTCTAAATGCTTTTACTCTCGAGGCTTGCTCTGCAGTAAATCCAATTTCTTCTAAAACTTTAGGATTAACATCGGGATCTGGTTCTCTACATTCTGTACAATTTTTTCTCGCTAGTCTCTGTGCAAGAACAAGTGTACATGCAGCTGAAATTAAATAATCTGGGGTGCCCATATTTTGTAATCTAGTAATTGAACTTGGTGCATCATTTGTGTGAAGTGTACTAAATACTAAGTGACCTGTTAATGCAGCTTTCAAACCAATATCAACAGTTTCTTTATCCCTCATCTCTCCAACTAGAATTATTTCTGGGTCTTGTCTTAAAAAAGATCTTAAAGCCCTATTAAAGTCATAACCTATATCATCTTTTATTTGAACTTGTCCTACTCCATCTAATTCATATTCAACAGGATCCTCTGCTGTTAAAATATTTAAGTGAGGTTTAGATACCTCTTTTAAAATACTGTATAAAGTTGTAGTTTTTCCTGAACCAGTTGGGCCTGTAACTAGTATTAATCCCTGAGTTCCATGAATAGCTTTTCTTAAATTTTTTAAATCAGTTTCCTCAAAGTTTAGTTGCTCTAAACTTATGTCACCAGCGTCTTTGTTAAGAATCCTCATAACAATTCTTTCATTAGTAGCTGTTGGTAATATTGAAAGTCGAAGGTCCACAACTTTTCCATCAATTTTAAATGGGATAGCACCGTCTTGTGGCAATCTTCTTTCTGCAATATCAAGTTTGCCCATAATTTTAAATCTTGTAACAACTGCTCCATAGTTTGAATGAAGAAATTTTGCAAAATGTTCTTGTTCCTGTAACATTCCATCTAATCTGTATCTTACTCTTGCACTAAATCTATAAGGTTCTATATGGATATCAGATACTCCTGCTTTAATTGCCTCTGCAACAACTGCTGTAGAAAATTTAATTACCTCAGACTCGTTTTCTAATGCTTCAATATCTTCTTCTGGTTTCTCATCTAAAACCTCTGCGTTCTCATCAACCTCATAATCAAAGGTTTGTATTTTTTCTTTATTTGCTTTTTGGATAGCTTCAATAGTTGTTTCACCTTCTTTAAGAAGTTTTTGAATGTAATCAGAAATTTGAGTTACTTTTGCAGCGTGTAACTCTATATCTTTTTTAGTAATAGTTTTTAAGTTTCTCATTAAACTTAATTTTGAACTATCAGAAATTGCTATATGAAGAGTTTTTCCTTCAATTTTAAATGGAGCGATAAAATTCATTCTTATGTAATTTGATGGTAGAACAGACCTAACATCATCTGGTATTTGCATATTGCTAAGATCGACAACCTGAAGAGATTGTTCTTTGACTAAAAGATCTAAAATCTTATCTTCATCTGTTAATTTTAATTCAAATACTGCATCAAGTTGAGACTTTTCTCCCTCAGATGAAGCTTTTTTAATGTCAATTAAATCTTTTCCTGAAATAATATCTTGATCAATTAAGATATTTATTAAATTAATTTCCGATTCTCTACTAATATCTATCATTATAAAATTCTTGGAGCTATAAACACCAACAATTCGTCTAGGTTATCAGAATTTGACTTACCTTTAAAGAGATTACCTATCACTGGGACATTTCCTAACCCAGGAGTTTGACTTTTTGATTGAGCTATCACGTTTTTCTTAATTCCACCAATAACAACTATATCCCCATCTGCTACCAATAACTTAGTAACTATCTCCATTTTGTTAATAGGAGGCTCATCAGACTCTGCCGCTCTATTTGGTGTATCATTATTTACTTTAATATTGAGTAGTACATTTCCATCTCCGATTATGCTTGGTGTAACCTCTAATTTTAATGCTGCCTCTTTAAATGCTGTAGTAGTTGTTCCTTCAGAAGTGGTTTGATATGGAATTTCTTCACCTTGGGTGACTGTTGCTGATTGATTGTCTATTGTAAATACTTTTGGATTTGAAATAGTTTTTCCTAACCCAAGACTTTCAAGTGCTGTAATTTCTGCTTTTAAAACTCCAGTTCCGGTTCTTCTTAAAATTCCAATTCCACTTGTTGCACCTGTCGCAGCAAAATCAGTAAGGCTATCTGATGCTGATCCTACATTAGCAACTGTGTTTAGATCTATACCATCTGCACTTCCTGAACTTGTACCTTGTGCACCTCCAATATTGTTACCACCTCTTAAATAATAACCACCTAATCTCGTTCCAAGTGCTCTTTCAAAATCAGAATTTGCCTCAACTATAAAAGCTTCAATGAGAACTTGTTTAGTCCTTATATCTATTTCTTTAATTAATTTATCAACTACATCTAAATCTGGCTCTTTCCCTCTTACAATTATTGACCTTGTTGTGTTCTCTTCTGTAACTTGAATTGGAATGAATGATGAATCGCCTGATCTTGAGGTAAATAATTCCTCTAGTGTGGATTTTGCTTGTGATGGTGTAATGTAATAAAGTCTAAAAATTTCAGATATAATTGGTTCAACACTATCTTCTAATTCTACTTTTCTTTTAACAGCCTGTGCTCTATCTGATTTATAATTCTCTTGTTCTGTTAAAACATTTGGTGAGTGAATTCTTATCAAGTTTGAATTTACATCAATGTCTGATGCATAATTTTTCATATCTAATAAAGCTTGGAATGCTTTATCCCAAGGTACATCTACTAACTCAGCCGATATGGCCCCTGCAACTTCATCACCTACTAATACATTTATTTCACCTATTTTACCCATCAGGTGCATAGTTTCTTTAAAATCCAAATTTTTAAATTTTAAAGTCACTCTTTGTTTTAAAAGAGGATAAGTGTCAGGTATTAATAAATAGTTTCTTTGTGCCTCCGAAGAAATTTTTTTTCTTTTACCGTAAACTTTTTTTCCATCCGCAGGTTTAGGGCCTAACTCTAGAGTTTTTTGAATTTCAGCTCTACCAGACTTCTTGATGTCCTCTTTAATTAATGGTGTATTATGTTTAAAAGGTTTGTTGACATCTTTCATCTGCTGACATGCACTTAATACAACTGAAAATAGAATTACGCCAAATATTTTAAATATATTTTTAGTATTCATCTGCCTCTCTTATTAAATTATTAAAATCAATCATCATGTAAGTTTTGTCATCCTTTTCAAATATTGCTTCGGTCAATCTTAAATCAACTAATTTAATTTTTCCCAAATACTGACCCAATGTAAGTGTAATAATTTCGCCACTTGAATTGACTAGTGTTATGTAGCTATTATCTTTTCCAGAAATTAATCCAGCTAATTTAAAATTATACAAACTCATTACATCCTCTTGCTCTTCAGGAGTAACTGTTGCATCAAGTGAACCAGTTGTACCTTCGTTTCCTGCAAATGGATCGTTTAGTGGAACTTCCTCATCATCTTGAATTTCTTGAGAAATCTGATTCACATCCTCGTTTTGAGTTGTATCATGGTTATCAGCAAAAGCAGCAATTGAAAAAGTTAAAAAGAATGATATTAGGAATGTTTTAAAAAAATTCATTAGGTAGTCCTACAATTGTTAATTCACCACTTGCAATAACTGAGCCGTTTTTGTCATTTTGTACAACATTTATCATCTCATTGTCAAAGTTTAACATCTTCTTTGATCTAGATACTGCTCTTTTAAACTTAATATAACTCAAAAAATTACCTTTGATTTCAAAAAGCACAGGAATTTTATAGTAAGATATTTGACTAGCTTGCAACAAATCCTCTGCTTGATCAGGCACTCCAGGCTTTAGTACAGGTTTTGGTTTTTGCTTCTCAATTTTTGAAATCACTAAACCAAATGCTCCAGCAAATCTACTTAGACTTTGATATAATCCCTCCACTTCTTCTTTAGAGTGAAAAAGAGTAGAATTTTTTTCAACAATCGGTTCCATCTTTTTAATTCTTTTTCTAATGTAGATAATATCATCTTCCATTTTTTTGATTTCTTGCAGTTTCAACACTTTATCCTCATGAGTAGCCTTTCTCTCTTTAACCATAGGATTTAAAATTGCATAGTATATTATTAAAAATAAAATTATTGCTCCAAATCCTATTCCGAACTTAATCAATGTTTTTTTATCAAAAGCTGCTAGCTTTTCTTTAAGATCATCCATTGTTATATTTTTAAGATCCATTAAACATTCTCCAATTTACAAGCTATTAAAAAACCCTTCATTGTATTATTTGCATTATTTCCAGTGTTAGGTAAAGTCATGCTGGCAAGTGATGCTTGTGATATCAATTTTTTATTATTTAAATTACTTATTAATTTTAAAATATCTTGATCGCTAGCAGCCATGCCTTCAATTAAAATTTGGTTTGATCCATTGTAATCAAGTTTTGTAAATTTTACTCTTTTTGGAACAGCAGATGCAATTTGCGCTAAAACTCTAAAGCTTATTTTTTTATTAGATTTAATTGATTTGCTTAATTCCATTTGTTTATTCAGTTTACCAAGTGTTTTGCTTAAATTATCAACTTCTTTATTTTTTAATTTATGGTTCTGAACTACTTGGTCATAGTCTGAAATTTTATTATTTAAAACAGAAATCTGCCAGAATGATAAGCCAAAAAGAATGATATAAACTGCTGCAACAACTCCAACAATTCCTTTAAACGCAAAATTTGAAAAAGCTTTTGCTCTTTTTTGTTGTATCATCGTATCACGATTTGGAAGTAAGTTAATATTTTTAACAGCTGTAACGAATTTAAAGTAACCAAATACATCTAGCTTTCTAAAAGCTAGTCCTAGAACGGTTGATAGATAAGATCTATTTTCTAACTTAACATTTTCTTCTAATTGTGCAGGAATTTTAATTCCATCCAAAGGATCAAATAAATTAAAACCTGTATTAACTAAATTTTTTCTAAAGCTTGCAAGATACGTTTCGACGTTTGGAAGATTTGAAGTAACTTTCAAATTTCTAATTCTTTTTTCATATTTGGTTTCAAAATCTTGTACAGCTTGTTTTACCTGTGTAATGTATCTTCTGACTAAAGCTTCCATCTCTTCTTGATTATCACTTTCGACTAAAGTCTTTCTGTCCTGGCCTCTGATAAATATATCTGTGATGATTGGATTATTTTCATATAAAATCATTACATAATTTTCATCTAAACCAAATTCTAATACTGCAGTTAGATTTGAATCTTCTATAGATCCTGAAATTTGGTTTATCTGGTCAACTGCAGATTTTAATGCAAAACATTTTACATCGATTATGACAGCATTTAATCCACCCTTTTTAATTATGTCTGTGTAACTATTAATGTCTGCAAGTTTCGATGCAACAAACAAGATATCCATAGTATTTTCTGTTGGATTTCTGTTTATTACTTGATGGAAAATTGAATAATCGTCTAAATTGTCTGTTAGCTGGACTAAATTTTCCCAAAGTGAATCTGTCTTAACTGCGTTGTTTAATTCTTCATCCGTCATTAAAGGGCTGGTCACAACTCTTATAATTGCACTAGTTACAGGTATTGCAATTGCAGCATTTGAAGTTGAAATTTTTGATTTTTGAAGAGCAATTTTAAGCTCATCTCCGATTTTATCAGGATGTTCTAACACAGTTGCATTTTCTGGCAAATCTTCAATTTTATGAGTGTAAAATTTTTCCAAAATCCATTGATTGGATTTATTAGTTGAAATTTGTGCTAGACGAATTTCGTTGGTTGTTAAATCTACCCCTACGATTTCCTCTCCTTTTACAGATGATTTTCCTAACCTATTTTTTATTAATTTTTGAAAAAAATTTTCCTTTTTACTTGAAGGTGCTTCTGGAGTTACGCTAGGAGCTTCTCCAGTATCTTTTTTTTTAAATAGATTAGCTAGTGGGTTTTTCATTCTATATATTCAAATCAAAGTTAAGTGTCTTTATATATAAAACATTTTAATATTTAAGTATTTAATTAGAAAGAGGGGTTTTAAAGGCTAAAACAGTGACTAATTTGGGTCAAATTTAGAAATACTATATTAGAAAATAACATTTTATAGTATCTATTAGTTATGTTTGAAAAATTAGAAGATTTAGCAAAAAATAATAAAAAAATTTCCGATTTTCATATTAGAGCAGGCTCTCCATTAGCTTACAGGCAAACAGGTGAAATTATAATGGTCCAAGATGTAATGGTTACTGCTCAAGATTTAAAAGATTTGTTATCTATGAATTGTAACGAAGGAGAGTTGGAAAAATTTGAAACAACTCATGAACTTGATAGTGCTATAAACTTAGGAGGTTTAAGATTTAGAGCAAACTTTTATAAAACAATAAATGGACCCGCTTGTGTTTGTAGAAGAGTAGAAAGTAAAATTCCAGATATGGAACAATTTAGCCTTCCACAAGTTCTTTATGATATAATAGATATGCATAAAGGTTTAGTTTTAGTAACCGGCCCTACTGGATCAGGAAAATCAACCACACTTGCTGCAATAGTAAATGAAATTAATAAAACACGAACGGCAAATATTATAACTGTAGAAGATCCGGTTGAATTTATTC
>CACGOY010000015.1:0-27020 GCA_902574735.1 uncultured Pelagibacteraceae bacterium | reverse complement strand
GAGGCAGGCATAGTTGCAAAACATGATTTCAAAGGCGGAAAAGCAAGATATGAGCAACTTAGTGAAAGTCACCATGATCATTTAATAGACATCAAAACAGGTGAAATAATCGAATTTGTTGATGATGAGATTGAGAAATTGCAGAAAAAAGTAGCTGAAAAATATGGTTATGAATTAGTTGACCACAAATTAGAACTTTACGGTATCAAGAAAAATAAATAATGCAAAAAAAAGTTTTTATCAAAACTTTTGGTTGTCAGATGAATGAATATGACTCCAATCGTATCTATGACACTGTTAAAAATATTGGATACATTAGAAATGAAGATCAAAACGACGTTGATTGTTATATATTAAACACTTGCCATATTCGAGATAAAGCAAAAGAGAAGGTCTACCATGAAATAGGTAGAGTTAAAAAAAGTTTTAAAGGAAAAAAAAAACCAATAGTAGTTATTGCTGGGTGTGTTGCTCAAGCCGAGAATGAGGAAATGCTAAAACGAGAACCCTATATAGATATAGTCATTGGTCCTCAGGCTTATCATAAAATTAATGATTTAATTTTAAATCAATACAAAAATAAAAAAATAGATGAGACAGATTTTGATACCGTAAGAAAGTTTAATTATTTTGATGATATTAAAAACGAGAATAGTAAAATTTCAGCTTTCTTAACAATCCAAGAGGGATGTGATAAGTTTTGTCATTTTTGTGTAGTTCCTTATACCAGAGGTCCTGAGTACTCTAGGCCTTTTGAACAAATAATAAAGGAAGCTGAAGAACTGATTAAAAATGGTGTAAGAGAAATTACTCTATTAGGTCAGAATGTAAATGCATACTCTTACTCTGAAAATGGTAAAGAGTATAGAATTTCTGACTTGATAAAAAAATTAGATCAGTATTCTGAATTAAAAAGAGTAAGATATACAACATCCCATCCAAGAGACATGACAGATGACCTAATAGACTGTTATTCATCAAGTAAAAAGTTAATGCCATTTGTGCATTTACCAATTCAAAGTGGTTCAGATAAAATATTAAATTTGATGAATAGAAAGCATAAAGTTGAAGACTATTTAGAAGTTTATGAAAAATTAATAAATATTAATAATGATATTAAATTCTCTAGTGATTTTATAATTGGCTATCCTGGTGAAACTGAAAATGATTTCAATGATACTCTTAAATTGCTAGATAAAGTAAACTTCATTAATTCTTTTTCTTTTATTTTTAGCCCAAGACCAGGCACAACAGCATCAAATTATGAGTTAATTGATAATGAAATTTGTAAAAAAAGACTAATTATTATTCAAAAAAAATTATTCAATAATCAAATACAAATTAATAAATCTATGGAAAAACAATCTGTTGAAGTTCTAGTTGAAAATAAGTTAAAAAATCAAAATAAATTTTTTGGAAGAAATAAATATTTATCCTCAGTTATATTTGATGGATCAGAGGACATTATTGGAAAGTTGGTACAAGTTAAAATAGAAAACTCTAATCAGAACAGTTTATTTGGAAAATTAGATAACGAAATGGTAGCAGTTTAATTTGAAAAATCTTAAACAAAATAATTTTAAAACAGAGCTGAAATTTGTTTATTCAGATAATAATTCGCTGAGTATAGTTTTCCAAGATAATGATCTGCTATTAGGTGTTGTTGGAGAATTTAATAACAACTTAAAAGAGTTAGAAAAGTTAACAAATACCAGTATTTATTCAAGAGGAAACTCAATTCTTATAAAAAGCGATCCAAAAAAAAATAATTTAGTAAAAAATGCTATTCAATTTTTAACTAATCAATTTTTAATAAATGGAAATATCGAAAAAAAAGATATAATTTCATCAGTTAATAAATTTATGATTGAAGAAAATAATAATAATACGAATAAAAATATTGAATATATTATTAAGACACCAAAAAAATCTGTTATTCCTAGATCAGAAAAACAAAAAAACTATGTTAGAGCATTGAGGGAGAGCGATATTGTTATTTCAGCTGGACCAGCGGGTACAGGTAAAACCTTTTTAGCTGTCGCTGTTGGACTTACTATGCTCTTAGAAAAGAAAATTGAGAGAATAATTTTATCAAGACCTGCAGTGGAAGCAGGCGAAAGATTAGGTTTTTTACCTGGTGACATGAGAGAAAAAGTAGATCCGTACCTAAGGCCATTGTACGACTCACTATATGATCTTTTGGATTTTGAAAAAATACAGAAAAAAATAGAGATTGGAGATATAGAAATTGCACCTTTAGCATTTATGAGAGGTAGAACTCTAAAAAATTCATTTGCAATTTTGGATGAGGCTCAAAACGCAACTGATACTCAAATAAAAATGTTTTTAACTAGAATAGGTGAAAATTCAAAAATTGTAATAAATGGAGATCCATCTCAAATAGATCTTCCAAATAAAAATTTATCAGGTTTGAACAGATCAAAAAAAATATTAGGTAATTTAAGTGAAATATCAATTATAGATTTTGATCATTCAGATGTTGTCAGACACCCTTTAGTATCTAAAATAGTTAAGGCTTATTCTGATATAAATAATGATTAGTGTAAATGTTCTTGTTGATCATAAGAAATGGAAAAAAAGTTTAAATAAGCCACAATTATTTTTTGACAAAATCTTAAAGCGTTTCCCGAAAAAATATTCTTACTCTAATAAAAATGTAAATTTTACTTTATTACTGTCAAATAATACAAATATTAAAAAACTAAATTATAAATTTAGAAAAAAAAATAATCATACAGATGTATTATCATTTCCTTCGTTTATAAAAACAGATTTAAAAAAAGAATTAAAAAAAAAGGAAATTTATCTTGGAGATATAATTATCAGTTATCAATATATTTTTCCTAATAATAAAAATTTTATTTTAGAGATGACTTTTATCCATGGATTTTTGCATCTTCTAGGTTTTGACCATAAAAAATTTAAAGATTTTAAAATAATGAATAAAGAAGAAAATAAAATATTAAACTCGATAAGTTAAACTTTTGACAAAATCTGAAAAACTAAATTTTTTAATTTTATTTTTACTTGGCGGTGCTTCATCATTTAGTTTACCTCCATATAATTTTTTTTTTATAAATTTTATTCCCTATACATTTTTGTTTTTATTTTTAGTTGAAGCTAAAAATTCAAATAAATCTAATTTAAATTTTTTTCTTCATGGATGGTTTTTTGGGTTTGGATACTTTATTTGCAGTTTATATTGGATATCAATTTCTCTTACATTTGATAATAATTTTAAATTTTTAATACCAATATCAATTATTTGTATTCCAGCATTCATCTCAATCTTTTTTGGTATTGCAACCTTGATAACAAAATTTTTTCTAAGTCAAAAAAAAATTATTTCTTCAGTTCTTATATTTTCACTTGTTTTAAGTATTATTGAATATATTCGTGGAATTGTAGTTTCTGGTTTCCCATGGAACTTAATAGCTTATAGTTTTTCTAATCAAACAGAGTTCATTCAAATTAACTCTTTAATAGGAATTTATGGATTTAATCTGTTATGTATTACTTTATTTTCAATCCCAGCTATATGCTTCATCAAAAAGTCAAAAAAAAATATTTATTGTATTTTTATTTTTGGAATTTTAGTCATATCTAATTTGATTTACGGATATGTCAGCCTAAATAATCTGAGTATAAAAAGTGATAAAAATAATATAAATTTTGTTACTATTTCTACCAAAGTATCTTTAGAAAGATTTTATTCATCTAATGTTGATGAATATTTAATAATTCAAAATTTAGTTAATCTAAGTGATCCAAAAAGATATTTTGGAAAAAAAACAATTTTTATCTGGCCAGAAGGTGTTTTACCCTCAACCAACATGAATAATATTAATTCATACAAAGAAATTTTTAGTAAAAATTTTGATAAGGATCATTTTATTTTACTAGGTTTAAATAGGGAGGGGAATTTAAACGGTAAAACTGAGTATTATAACTCTATTGCAGTTATTGATAATCAATCAAATGTAATTGATTATTACGATAAGAGGAAATTAGTTCCATTTGGTGAGTTTTTGCCTCTAGAGAATGTTTTGTCTTTAATAGGGCTAAAGAGTTTAACCAATAATTATCAATCTTACACTAAAGGAAAAGATAAAAAAGCAATTTTAAATATTGAAGATATTAATTTAAAACTATTAGCCACAATTTGTTATGAAATAATTTATGCAGGAACACTAAATAATAATTTAGATTATGATTTAATAATTAATATTTCCGAGGATGGTTGGTTTGGAAATTCAATAGGCCCATACCAACACTATGCTCACTCTAGGTTTAGATCTATTGAGCAAGGCAAAACCCTAATAAGATCAGCAAACAATGGTATTTCCGCAATTATCAATCCACGTGGTAAAATTAAATCATTAATTGATTTAGAGGAAACTGGTTCGATTGATACGAACGAAATTAAGCATAAAGTTACACTTTTTTCTAAATATGGAAATAAAATGTATTTTGTATTAATTTTTATCTATATTTTTTTAATATTATCTATTAGAAGATTGGATCATGAATAATCTTAAAAATTTCCTTTTTACTAGTGAATCTGTATCGGAAGGTCATCCTGATAAAGTATCAGATAGAATTTCAGATATGGTAGTTGATAATTACTTAGCAAACGAGCCTCAGTCTAGAGTAGCGTGTGAAACGCTAACAACAACCAATAAAGTTGTTTTGGCAGGTGAGGTTAGGGGTCCAGAAATCAAAAAAGATGAATTGATTTCAAAAGTCAGAGATTGCATTAAAGATATTGGATATGATCAAGATGGTTTTTCATACAAAGAAGCTACAAAAATCGAAAGCCATTTACATTCACAATCAGCAGATATTGCAATGGGTGTTGATGCATCTGGAAATAAAGATGAAGGTGCCGGAGATCAAGGTATAATGTTTGGCTATGCATGTGATGAAACAGATGTTTTAATGCCAGCTCCAATTCACTATTCACATAAAATTTTAAGACTAATGGCTGAAGATAGAAAATCAGGGAAATTAAAAAGCATTGAACCAGACTCAAAAAGCCAAATAACAATAGAGTATAAAGATGGAAAACCTGCAGCTGTTAAATCTGTAGTAATATCAACACAACATTCTGCAGATGTAAATCAAGCTGATGTAAGAGAATTAGTTAAACCTTACATTGAAAAATCTATACCAAAAAACTTATTATCAGATCTTAGAGAAGATGAAATTTATGTAAATCCTACTGGAAACTTTGTTATTGGAGGACCAGATGGAGATGCAGGCTTGACTGGAAGAAAAATTATAGTTGATACTTATGGTGGTGCTGCGCCTCACGGTGGTGGAGCATTCTCGGGAAAAGATCCCACAAAAGTTGATAGATCAGCAGCTTATGCTTCTAGATATTTAGCAAAAAATATAGTTGCTTCAAAAATTTCTGATAGATGTTTAATACAGCTTGCTTATGCTATTGGGGTCTCTAAACCACTTTCTATTTATGTTAATCTTTTCAATAATAATGAGGAACAAAATAGACATGTTGAAAAGTTAATAAGAGAAAATTTTGATTTAAGTCCTAGAGGAATTAGAGAAATGTTGAGTTTAAATAAACCTATTTATCAAAAAACTGCAGCATATGGTCATTTTGGAAGAGAGCCTGAATCAGATGGATCATTTTCATGGGAAAAAACTGATAAATCAAACATATTTAATAGTTAAATAAAGTTGAATATTTAAAAAAAGCCAATATATTCCATTCACATTATTGAAATTTCAAAATGGGCCTCGGCCCATTTTTTTTTGGAGAAGACTTAAATGTTAAACAGAAGAGCAGATAAACTTGAATTATTACGAATTGCAGAAGCAGTAGCTTTAGAAAAATCAATTGATAAAGAGTTGATTATTGATTCAATGGAAAATGGTATTGCAAAGGCTGCAAAATCAAAGTTTGGATCTGAAAATGAGATAAAAGTAGAGATAAATCGTGACAGTGGAGACATAGGAATTTTTAGAAAACTACAAATTGTTGATAGCCCAGAAAACTCAAATCTAGAGATTAGTTTAGATGATGCAATCAAACTTAATGAAAACAATAAAGACAAAAAAGTTGGAGATGAAGTTTTACAACCTTTACCATCTTTTGATTTTGGAAGAATTGCTGCTCAAACCGCAAAACAAGTAATAAGCTTTAATGTGAGAGAGGCAGAGAGAGAAAGACAATTCAATGATTTTATTGAAAAAAAGGATACAATATTAAGTGGAATTGTTAAAAGATTAGAATTTGGAAACATAATCGTAGATCTTGGTAGAACAGAAGCAATAATACAAAAAAACGAATTAATACCTAGGGAAAATATCAAGGCAGGAGATAGAATTAAAGCTTATTGCTTGGATGTAAGAAGAGAGCCAAGAGGACAACAGATATTTTTATCTAGAGCACATCCCAAATTCATGGAAAAATTATTTATCCAAGAAGTTCCAGAGATTTATGATGGACTAATTGAGATAAAATCTTCTTCTAGAGATCCAGGAAGCAGAGCAAAAATTTGTGTTAAAGCAATTGATACTTCATTAGATCCCGTTGGTGCTTGTGTTGGAATGAGAGGTAGTAGAGTTCAAGCAGTTGTTAATGAACTTCAAGGAGAGAAAATTGATATTGTAAATTGGTCAGAAGATCCAGCAGTCGTGGTGGCAAATGCCCTATCACCAGCAGAAGTGCAAAGAGTTAATGTTGACAATGATGCAAAGAAATTGGACGTGATTCTTACTGAAGAAAATTTAAGTAAAGCTATAGGTAGAAGAGGTCAAAATGTTAGATTGGCTACTAAACTTCTGAACTATGAGATTAACATAATGACCGATCAGGAGGACTCAGAGAGAAGGCAATTAGAGTTTAAGGAAAAAACTGATAATTTTGTAAAAAATTTAGAATTAGATGAAACATTAGGTCAGTTATTAGTAGCTGAAGGCTTTTCAACAATTGATGATATTAAGGATAATGAACCTGAGGCCTTGACAAAAATTGAGGGCATCGAAGAAGATACTGCAAAAGAACTTATTGAAAGAGCAAAAGAGTTTTATCAAAAAGACCAAGAGGAAATTGCAAAAAGAGTAAAAGATTTGGGTCTAGAAAACGAACTTATTAATCATGAAGGTTTAACACCTGGCATGCTGGTTACATTGGGAGAACAAAATATTTTAACGTTAACTGATTTTGCAGATTTAGCATCTGACGAACTTACAGGTGGTTATGATGTAGTTAAAGGTGAGAGAGTAAAAATTAAAGGGTATTTAGAAGATTTTGCTTTATCAAAACAAGAGGCAGATAGTTTAATTATGTCCGCTCGTGACAAAGTTTATAAAGATTGAGAGATGAAAGATGGAAAAGAAAAAATTAAAGTTATCAATTTCAGGAAGTTCCAAAAAAACTATAGACAGCATAAAGCAAGCTAAATCACAGTCAAAAAATACTGTTGTTATTGAAAAAAAACCTAGATTTGGGACAAAAACAAACTACTCGAGACCAAATATTTCAAATGAAAGACCCAAAGGTAGTGCACCTTTTGTGTCTAGAAATAACACTTTTTCTAAACCAACTACTTCCCCTAGTTCAGATTTTGAAAGAAGAAAGCTTGCAGAGCAAAGAGCAACGAGAAGATTAAAAGGAGAAACAACTCCAAGCAAAGATTCAAAAACTGGAAAAGGACTTTCAAAAAGAAGAGAATTAAAATTAACAGTATCCAGAGCACTTAGTGATGAAGACTTTACGGGAAAAGGAAGAAGTTTAGCCTCATTAAAAAGAGCAAAACAGAAAGAGAATAGACTTTTAAATCAAGAAGACGATAAAGACAATTTAAAACCTGTCAAAAGAGACATTAAAATACCTGAAGTTGTTACAATTCGAGAGCTTGCAAATAGAATGGCTGAGCAGTCAAGCAATATTATAAAACATTTATTAGGTATGGGAGTTACAGTAACGATAAATCACACAATAGACTCTGATACTGCTGAATATCTTGTAAAAGAATTTGGACATAATCCAATAAGGGAAGAAAAAGCAGAGGAAATAATTGAAAAAATAAAAGAAGTTAAAGCTGAGAATTTAAAAAGTAGAGCTCCAATTGTTACTGTAATGGGACATGTGGATCACGGAAAAACGTCAGTTCTTGATGTTTTAAGAAAAGCGAATGTAGTATCAGGAGAGTTTGGTGGAATTACTCAACATATTGGTGCCTACCAAATTATACATCAGTCTAATAAAATTACTTTTATAGATACACCTGGCCACGCAGCCTTCACAGAAATGAGGGCAAGAGGATCAAAGCTAACCGATTTAGTTATTCTTGTTGTGGCAGCAGATGATGGAGTGAAACCTCAAACAATAGAATCTATAAAACATGCAAAAGCAGCAAAAGTCCCAATTGTTGTTGCAATAAACAAATGTGACTTACCAGAGGCTGACCCACAAAAAATAAAGAATCAGTTATTAGAATATGAATTAATTGCAGAAGACCTATCTGGAGATACCTTGATGGTTGAGATTTCAACTAAGACAAAGCAGAATTTAGACAAATTAGTTGAGAGTGTTATCTTGCAAGCTGAGCTTTTAGATTTGAAAACTGATTTTGAAACAGAAGCTAAAGGAATTGTTTTAGAGTCTAAAATTGATATTGGAAGAGGTCCTATTGCAAATGTTATCGTAACTGTTGGAACCTTAAAAAAAGGTGATTTTTTTGTAAGTGGTTTAAAATGGGGAAAAGTAAGAGCAATAATTAATGACCAAGGAAAAAATATAGAACAAGCAGAACCAGCTACGCCAGTTGAAATTCTAGGTATAAATGGTGCAGCAAAAGCGGGAGATGACTTTATAGTCCTTGAGAGTGAAAAAGAGGCAAAATCACTGTGCGATGCTAGAATTCAAGAGTCTATAGATGGTAAAAATTCATTAACTTTTGTAACCCAAGACTCTGCATTTAAAGATGCTGCATCCGAGGAATTAAATATCATTGTAAAATCTGATGTTCATGGATCTTCAGAGGCGATTAAAAATGCAATTAATCAAATAAAACACGATGAAGTTAAACCCAAGATTTTACTGGCAGATATTGGTATGGTAACTGAAACAGATGTAACTTTAGCTAAAGCTTCAAATGCAGTTTTGATAGCATTTAATGTTAAACCAAGCAAAGAGGCAAAGAAAAGAGCTGAGCAAGAAAAAATTGTTATTTCATCTTACAACATCATTTATGAGGTATTAGATTTTATTAAGAGTAAGATGTCAGGTTTATTAACTCCGGAAGTTGATGAAAAAATCATTGGGACTGCAGAAATATTGGAAATATTTAAAGTTTCAAAAGTTGGGAAAGTTGCTGGTTCTAAAGTTACAGATGGTGAAATTACACAAGACTCGAATGCAAGAGTAATCAGAGATGGAGCAATTATATTTAATGGTAAAATCGGCTCAATATTTAGAGAAAAAAATCAAACTAAACAGGTTTCTGCAGGTCTAGAGTGTGGAATTACCTTGAAAGATTTTGGAGACTTTCAAAAAAAAGATATCATTGAAGTTTACAATTCAACAGTAACTGAAAGAACAATTTAATGACAAGTTTAGGTAAACCAGTAACACAAAGACAGTTAAGAGTTGGTGAGATGATAAAACAAGCTTTGGGTATGTTATTTATCAGAGATGAAGCGAAACTACCTTTATCAACAAAAGAAATCACAGTTACTGAAGTTAGAATGTCTCCAGATTTAAAAACTGCAAAAATATTTGTTATGCCTTTAGGTGGTAGAGAGGCTGATGATATAGTTGCAAAATTAAAAGAATTTTCATTCATAATTAGAAAAGTACTTTCAAAGAAAATAGTTATGAAGTTTTTACCAAAACTCTATTTTGTGAAAGATGACTCATTTGATTATGCTGAAAAAATTGAAAACTTAATAAAACAAACAAATAAATAAGGATAATATGATGGCAAAAAAAGCAAAAGAACTAGCGATCCATGACAAAGATACAGGGTCGTCTGAAGTTCAGGTTGCTCAATTGACAGATAAAATTGAGAACCTATCAAAACATATTAAACAGTTTAAGAAAGATAAACACTCATCAGTAGGTTTATTAAGAGCTGTTAATAGAAGGAAGAAATTATTGGACTATTTAAAGAAAAATAAAATCGAGTCTTATAAGGAAGTAATATCAAAACTAAATCTAAGGAAGTAAGTAGGAAATAAATGTTTAAGGTAGTAAAGAAAGAAATAGAAGTAGCAGGAAAAAAGATAAGTTTAGAAACAGGAAAAATAGCAAGACAAGCAGATGGTGCAATTATTGCACAATGTGGTGAAACAGTTGTATTAGCGACAGCTGTTGGAGCAAAAAAAGTAAATCCAGATGTAGATTACTTTCCTTTATCAGTAAATTATCAAGAAAAATATTATGCAGCAGGAAAAATTCCTGGTGGATATTTTAAAAGAGAAGCAAGGCCAACAGAGAGTGAAACATTAATCTCAAGATTAATTGATAGACCGATCAGACCTTTGTTTCCAGATGAATTCAAAAATGAAGTACAAGTGCTTCCAACTGTAATTTCTTATGACAAAGAAAATGAAGCAGATATTTTATCAATTATTGCTTCATCAGCAGCTTTAGCAATCTCAGGTATGCCATTTTTAGGACCTGTAGGAGCATCTAGAGTTGGTTTTATAGATGGAAAATATGTTTTAAATCCATCTAAAGTTGAACTCAAAAATTCAAAATTAGATCTAGTTGTAGCAGGAACTAAAGATGCAGTTTTAATGGTAGAATCAGAGGCAAGTGGTTTAACAGAGGAAGAAATGTTAAATGCTGTAAAATTTGGCCACGAAGGCTTTGTACCAGTTATTCAAATGATAGAGGATTTAGCCAAAGAATGTAGAAAAGAGGAATGGGTTGTTGAGAAGAAGGATCTTTCTGAAGTTAAGAAAAAACTAGAAGATGAATTTACAGCAGATCTTACGAAGGCATTTTCTATTAGAAATAAGCAGGAAAGATCAAACATGATTTCAGAAATAACTGATAAAGCTAAAAAACTGTATGAAGAAAATGAAAATTATACAGACTTAGATGTAAACTCACAGCTTAAAAATCTTGAAAAAACAATCGTTAGAACTGACATATTAAAAAATAAAAATCGTATTGATGGAAGAGGTTTAGCAGATGTTAGACCAATAATGTGTGAAGTAGGAATTCTTCCAAGAGTCCATGGATCTGCATTATTTACTAGAGGAGAAACACAAGCAATTGTTACTACTACCCTTGGTACATCTGATGATGAACAAAAAATTGAAAGTTTAGAAGGATTGCAAAAAGAAAGATTCATGCTTCATTACAATTTTCCACCTTTTTCAGTTGGAGAAACTGGAAGGATTGGAACAGGTAGAAGAGAAATTGGACATGGAAAACTTGCTTGGAGAGCAATAAATTCATCATTACCATCAAAGGAAAGTTTCCCATATACTTTTAGAATAGTTTCTGAGATTACAGAGTCTAATGGTTCTTCTTCAATGGCAACTGTTTGTGGAACATCATTAGCATTAATGGATGCTGGTGTTCCTATAAAAGAACCTGTTGCAGGGATCGCAATGGGATTAATCAAAGAAGGAGATGATTTTAGTGTTTTGTCCGACATTCTAGGTGATGAAGATCATCTAGGAGATATGGACTTTAAAGTTGCTGGAACAAAAGATGGAATTACTTCTCTTCAAATGGATATCAAAATTACTGGTATTACATTTGAGATAATGGAGCAGGCTTTAAAACAAGCAAAAGATGGAAGAATTCATATCTTAGGCGAGATGAATAAAGCACTTTCTAAATCAAGAGATAATGTAGGAAAACACACTCCAAAAATGGAGAAAATATCTGTAGATAAAAAAGATATTGCAACTGTTATTGGAAAAGGTGGAGCAACAATCAGAGAAATTGTTGAAGTATCAGGTGCTAAAGTTGATATTAACGATGAAGGTGAAGTCACTGTTGCAGCACCGGACGAAGAGGCTAGAAATAAAGCAATGCAAATGATTAAAGATCTAACTGCAAAAGCTGAATTAAATAAAATTTATAATGGGAAAGTTATGAAAATTATGGAGTTCGGTGCATTTGTTAATTTCTTAGGTAAACAAGATGGACTTGTCCATATTTCAGAACTTGCTGACAAAAGAGTGGCTAAAGTAACTGATGTTGTTAAAGAAGGCGACCAAGTAAAAGTAAAAGTTATCGGATTTGATAGAGGAAAAGTTAAACTTTCAATCAAACAAGCAGCAATTTAATTAAAATTCGAGGTCTGGGGCACCTGGCAACAGAACGCCCCTAAAAAGTTTAACTAAATTCAACTAAATTTTAGGAAATATTTTTGGGATCTGGCATCCCTACTTTGTTATATCCGGCATCTACATAGTGAATTTCACCAGTAACACCACCTGCTAGATCACTTAGTAAGTATAATGCAGAATTTCCTACATCATGAATATCAACGTTTCTTTTAAGAAATGAATGGTCTTCATTCCATTTATATAAGAATTTTGCATCCCCGATAGCTGATGCAGCTAATGTTTTAATAGGTCCTGCGCTAATTGCATTTACTCTTATTTGTTTAGTACCCAAATCTCTTGCTAAGTATTTTACACTAGATTCTAGTGCTGCTTTGCAAACTCCCATAACATTATAATTAGGAATAGCTTTATTTGCTTCGTAACTTAAGGTTATCATGCTTCCATTGGGTTTCATTATCTTTGATGCTTCTCTAGCAACTTCTGTAAATGAGAAGCATGAAATAAGCATGCTTCTTTGAAAGTTTTCTCTTGTTGTATTTAAATATTCACCGGAAAGCTCAGATTTATCTGAAAATGCTATCGCATGAACAACAAAATCAATCTCACCCCAGCTGGATTTTACATCTTCAAATAAATTTACTACATCCTCTTTTTTCTCAACATCACAGCTAAAAGTTACGTTGGAATTTAGTTTTTCTGCTAAAGGTATTACCCTTTTTTTCAAAGCATCACCTAGATAAGTAAATGCAAGCTCGGCTCCCGCTTCAGATAGTTTTTGTGAAATACCCCAAGCAATAGATCTCTCATTTGCAACGCCCATGATCAATCCTTTTTTGCCTTTCATTAAACTCATGGATTACACCTTCTCAAATATTAAAGTAGCATTTGTTCCACCAAATCCAAAGCTGTTTGACATTACTGAGTTAAGCGATACATTTTTTTCTGTTTGTGTTACAATTGGATATTTTTTTGCATCCTCATCCATATCATTAATATTTGCAGATGCTGTAATAAAACTATTTTTCATCATAATTAAACTATAAATTGCTTCATGAACTGAAGCAGCACCTAATGGATGACCAGATAAAGATTTTGTGGAACTTATTTTTGGAATATCTTCACCAAATGCATCGCCTACTGCATTTAATTCAGTAATATCTCCAACAGGAGTTGAGGTTCCGTGTGTATTGATATAATCAATTTTATTTTTCGATGTTGATAGAGCCATTTTCATACATCTAACAGCACCTTCTCCAGATGGTGCAACCATATCATATCCATCTGAGCTTGCCCCATATCCTGTTAGTTCAGCATATATTTTAGCTCCTCTTGCTTTTGCGTGTTCGTATTCTTCCATTACCAAAACACCTGCTCCTCCAGCAATTACAAAACCATCTCTAGTTCTATCATATGCTCTAGATGCTTTTTCTGGAGTATCATTATATTTTGAGGATAGAGCAGTCATGGCATCAAACATTGCTGTCATAGCCCAATGTAATTCTTCACTGCCACCGGCAAAAACGATATCTTGTTTACCCATTTGAATTAATTCACTTGCATGACCAATACAATGTCCGCTCGTTGCGCAAGCTGAACTCATTGTGTAATTCATGCCTTTAATTTTAAATGGCACAGCAAGAGTTGCAGATGCGGTACTTGCCATTGTTCTTGGAACAATAAATGGACCCATTAATTTTGGAGTTTTTGCTCGTGTTTTATCAACTGACAAAACAACGTTCTCGATTGATGGACCTCCTGATCCCATAACAATTCCTGTCTTGAAGTTACTTACATCTTTTTCTTCAAGACCAGAATCTGTAATTGCTTCTTTCATTGCTATATAATTATATGCAGAACCAGATCCCATGAAACGGATCGTCTTTCTATCTACGTGATCTTGAAGTTTAATATTTGGTTTACCATGAACGTGACTTCTAAGGTTATGCTCTTTATATTCTTCTGAAAATGAAATTCCTGATTTTGAATTTAATAACGATTGATGAACTTCATCTTGATTGTTTCCTAAACAAGAGACAATACCAATTCCTGTAATAACTGCTCTTTTCATTTTTTGAATAATCCTACTTTTAAGTTTTCTGCTGAATATATTTTTTTACCATCCGCACATAAAATGCCATTTGCTAGTCCAACAGTTGTTTCTCCTTTTATTAAAATTCTTTTCATGTCTATTTCGTATGTTGCCATTTTGACATTTTTTAGAACTTCACCGGTAAATTTTACGGTGCTCACACCTAATGCTCTTCCTCTACCAGGGTTTCCAAGCCATCCTAAATAAAAACCAACTAGCTGCCACATAGCGTCAAGACCTAAACAACCAGGCATCACCGGATCTTCTCTAAAGTGGCAGTCAAAAAACCACAAATCCTCTTTAATATCAAGCTCTGCTTTAATCACTCCTTTATTAAAAAAGCCTTTGTTTTCATCAATTTCCGATATCCTGTCAAACATAAGCATTGGGGGAGATGGTAATTTCGCATTACCAGGTCCAAATAGCTCGCCATTTGCGCAGCTAATTAACTCATCGTAACCAAACGAGTTTTTTTTCATATTTGTAATCTTCATACTTGATTTAACTTAATTATAATATACAAATAGTTTAGAATAATTATAAATTACAAATGACCACTACAGTTGAATTTATCAACAAATTAAGAAACTCTGGTTTAAGACCAACTAAGCAAAGAATAAAGATTTGTGAAGTTTTATTTAATAAAGAGACAACATTTCATTTCACAATAAGTGATCTTGTTAAAATAATTGAAACTGAGGCAAATGAAAAAATATCTTTAGCTACTGTTTATAATACTATTCACTCATTCGAAAAAAAAGGATACTTAAAAGAAATTCCAATAGACTCAAATCAAAGTTATTTTGATACAAATGTTACAGACCATCATCATTTTTATGATATATCAGAAAAAAAATTGATTGATTTAGATCAAGGAGATGTGGGTCCAATTAATATTCAAAAATCAATTCCTGGAAAAAAAATTAAATCTGTAGAAGTTTTAGTAAAACTTGATACTGATAATCAGTAGCAAAAAATAATCAATAATAACAATACTATACAAATTATATTAAAACCATTCTAAACTGTTGACATGTAGTTTAGAATGATTATATGTTTCTCAAAAGGAGAATAAATATGTCATTAAAAGGAAGTAAAACAGAAGAAAACTTAAAAGCCGCTTTCGCAGGAGAAAGCCAAGCTAACAGAAGATATTTATATTTCGCTCAAAAAGCAGACGTAGAAGGTTTTAACGATGTAGCTGCAGTTTTTAGATCAACTGCAGAAGGTGAAACTGGTCATGCACACGGGCATCTTGAGTATCTTGAAGAAGTTGGAGATCCAGCAACTGGCAAACCAATCGGAGAAACTAAGGCAAATCTAGAGTCTGCTATTGAAGGTGAAACACACGAGTACACAGATATGTATCCTGGTATGGCAAAAACAGCTAGAGAAGAGGGCTTTGATGAAATAGCTGACTGGTTTGAGACATTAGCAAAAGCTGAAAAATCTCACGCAGGTAAGTTTCAAAAAACTTTAGAAAGTATCGCTTAAATTTAATTTAGTGGACATTAAGATGTCCACTAAAAACAAATCAAAAAATTTAATAAATAATTATTTCATTATCCTTATTTATTTAATTCTTTATACTAAATTAAATGAGCAAAGAAGGTAGTACACAAGCACCAATAAGACATCCGATAAATTTTAAAGATCCAGATTTCTTAGACCCACAAAAGTTGGATCAAGAAATGAGAAGAGTTTTTGATGTTTGTCATGGTTGCAGAAGATGTTTTAACTTATGTGATAGTTTTCCAAAACTATTTGATTATATTGATGAGTCTGAGGACGGTGAAGTATCATCTTTATCAAGCGACAAATTTAAACCAGTTGTTGATGCTTGTACTTTGTGTGACATGTGCTTTATGACTAAATGTCCTTACGTTCCTCCTCATGAATTTGATTTAGATTTTCCACATCTAATGCTTCGATATCGAATGCTTCAAAGAAAAAATGGTGAGATCTCTAGTACAACAAGGCAATTAGCTAACATAGACCGTAACGGAAAAATTGGGGTCATGTTTAGTGGCATTATTAACTTGTTTTCAAATATAAAAAATACTTTTTTTCGTAAAGTCTTAGAATTTTTAACAGGAATTGATAAAAGAGCAATTTTACCAAAGTATAATAGTGAAACATTTTCAAATTATTTCAAAAAGTTTAAGCAAAATAAATTAGCAAGGGGAACAAACAGAAAAGTTGTGATTTATTCTACTTGTTTTGTAAATTTTAATAAAAAAACTACAGGAGAAGCTGCACTAAAAGTTTTAAATCATAACAATGTTGAAGTTGAACATTCTTATGCTGGTTGTTGTGGAATGCCATATCTTGAACAAGCTGACCCAGATAAGGTAATTAAACAAGCTAAATTAGTATCAAAAGAACTAATAAGTTATATAGACAAAGGTTATAAAGTAATAACTTTGACCGCTAGTTGTGGCTTGATGTTAAAATTCGAATGGCCACTTCTCCTACCAAATGATGAAGATATAAAAAAATTATCAAAAAATACTTTTGATATTGATGAATATATTGTTGATATAGCGAACAAAGAGGGATTAGCAAAAGGAATGCAGGAAATAGATGGTGGAGTGACCGTACATCACGCATGCCATGCGAGAGCTCAGAATATGGGCAATAAGGCAAGAGATATGCTCAAATTAATACCAAATGTAAAAATTGATTTAGTTGAAAGATGTGCTGGACATGGTGGGACTTTTGGAGTGATGAAACAAACCCACGACACTGCAGTTAAAGTTGCAAAAAATACAGTCAGTGCAGTTAAAAGAAAAAACAATAAATATATGGCATCAGATTGTCCATTAGCAGGAAAACACATCAAACAGCTTGCTCAGGATACAAATATTAATAACGATGAGGCCTTACACCCCATAGAACTAGTAGCAAAAAGTTATAGATTATAATAATGCCTAAAGACCAAAAAATTATTCAAAAATCAGATTTACTAGCCCCAGATGTATATGAAAAAAATAGACGTCAAATGAGAAAAGAGCTAGTTGAATTCAAAAAAGATAGAAGAGTTCCACTTGGTCCTTATGCAACCTTTTATTTTGAGTGTTATGAAACAATGTTAGCTCAAGTTCAGGAAATGTTACACATAGAAAAGGGTGGAGATGAGCAACTCAATGATGAGTTAACAGCTTACAATCCCTTAATACCAAATGGAAAAGAATTGGTTTCAACACTAATGTTTGAAATTGATAACCCAGTAATTAGAGCTACGTTTCTTGGAAAATTAGGTGGTGTTGAAGAAAATGTATTTATTAAGATTGATAATGACATAATTTATGGCAAACCGGAAATAGATGTAGATAGAACGTCCGCAGAGGGGAAAGCATCATCAGTGCAATTTATACATTTTGAATTTGATCAAAACCAAATTTCAAAATTTAAAGGTAATAATGTGAGCATTGAATTAGGAATAGATCATAAAGAGTATTCACACTCAACAAAGCTTTCAGAGAGCACCATAAAAGCTCTATCCAGCGATTTTAATTAGTTGGTCCCCAAACATTTTCAACATTAACCCAACCAATAAATTCACCAGTTTTAATTTTACACCATTGCGTTTCACAATTTTTTATTAAGAGCAATCTACCTTTTTTTACTTGGGCTATAGGTTTAGAAAATTTAGATGGTTTTTTGAAAATTATTTTATCTTCAAGCGGTATAAATGACTTAGCTTTCCTTAGTTGAGAAACATGTATCCAACCATTATTATTTTTATGATCTATAATTCGTCTAAAATTCTCTTTTTTATCAATAACTTTTAAAGGAAGTTGAATTTTTTTATAAATATATTTGACTTGATAATCAAATCCTGGCCCATATCTCACATTCACTTTTTTATTCTTTAGCATAAGAAAAAATTCATCTTTTGCATTAACAGGTTGGGTTATTAATATCAAAGAAGTTAAAACAAAAATTATAATTTTTTGCACAGACAATTCTTTCTCTTCTTAAAATAAACTTTTCTGGATGTAAGATTTAATAAATCAACTATTAAAATATTATTTTTAATAATTCCATTCAGTCCTAAGATTAATTTTAAAACTTCGTTTGCTTGTAATGCTCCTATTACATTTGCAGTAGGTCCTAAAATACCTTCAGCCTCGCAATTTAATATTTCATCAGAAGGCATTCCTTGGTAAAAACAGTTAAGACAAGGAATTTTTTTTTGTGAAAAATCAAAACTAAAAATATGTCCATCAAATTTACTTATTGCTCCAATAACTAATTTCTTTCTATATTTTAATGAATACTTATTTAGTAAAAATTTAGTTGGGAAATTATCTGTTCCATCAACAATTATATCGAATTTTGGTAGAATTTTGCTTAAATTTTTATCTTTAGCCCTTTCTTTAAAAATTTTCAATTTTATTTTGTCGTTAATTAATTTAATTTTTTTTTTTATTACATCTGATTTGTACTTACCCACATCATTATAATCATAGAGAGTTTGCCTATGTAAATTGCTATAGTCAACTTTGTCATCTTCAATTACGCCTAAAAATCCGACGCCCGCTCTAACTAATAAATCAATTACTGGACTTCCCAAACCGCCTGCTCCAACCACCAATATTTTTGAATTAAAAATTTTTTTTTGTCCAATAATTCCAACATCTTTTAGAATTATTTGCCTTGAATATTTGTTTAGAGTTCTTTTACTTAATAAGTTTTTCATTTACCTGTAGATCCAAAGCCACCAGATCCTCTAACTGTATCGGGCAGCTCATCTTCTTCCTCAAAAGAAGCTTTCAGAATGGGCATTAAAACCATTTGTGCTATTCTATCTCCATTATTAACTATAAAATCATCCACCCCATGATTAAATAATATAACTTTTAACTCCCCTCTATAGTCACTATCAATCGTGCCGGGTGTATTGAGTACGCTTATCTGAGATTTTGCTGCTAAACCTGACCGAGGTCTAATTTGTAACTCTGTATCTTGAGGAATAGCTATAGATATTCCAGTTGGTATTAATTCAGAACTGTTTGGCTTTATTTTCAAAGATTCTTTTACAAATGCCATTAGATCCATGCCAGATGATCCTTCGGTTTTATATTGTGGAATTTTGACCTTAGGGTCAAGTTTCTTTATCTTAATTTTGACCATTAATTAAGATTTTTAATAACTCTCTCAACTATATTTTCTGCAATTAATGATTTATTCATCTTATGTAGTATTTCGTTTTTATTATTTTTATAAAAAATTTTAACTTCATTGTATTCTGAGTCAAATCCTATTTCATTATCTGATACATTATTAGCAATAATCCAATCACAATTTTTACTACTTAGTTTATCTTTTGCATTTAAATCTAAATTTTCCGTTTCAGCAGCAAAACCTACAGTAAGTTTTGGTCTAAGTGAATTATGTTTTGAAACATAAGATAATATATCTGTATTTTTGATCATGCTAATATCTAGCTCAGCATTTTTTTTAATCTTTTCTTTATTATATTTTTTAAATTTATAATCACACACAGCAGCTGAAAAAACAGCAACATCAACTGGAAGGTTTTCAATTGTTTTTTTTAACATTTCGTCTGCAGTTTCAACTTCAATAAATTTTATATCTTCCAAAGATTTTAAGTTTGTTTTTCCTGATATTAGTGTTGTTTCAAATCCATTATCTCTAAATGATTTTGCAATTTCGTAACCTTGCTTTCCACTTGATTTGTTTGTTAAATATCTAACTGGATCTAAATATTCCCTAGTAGGTCCTGCTGTGACTAAAGCCTTATATTTGTTATTTTTTTGTAGGCTAGATAAGTAATTTTCAATATGTAAAAGGATATCTGATGGCTCGGTCATTTTTCCCTCACCATACTCTCCACATGCCATATCCCCGATCTCTGGACCTATTATACTATAACCATATTCCCTTAGTTTAATAATATTTTTTTTATTTGACGGGTGATCCCACATTCTCACATTCATCGCTGGTACTATAAAAATCTTTTTATTTGATGCTAATAATACAGTGGATGCAAGATCATCTGTTAATCCATTACTCAATTTTGATATTGTATTAGCTGTTGCCGGTACTACAATAATCAAATCTGCCCATCTTGATAATGAAATATGATCCATTTCGCTTTCACTTTCTGAACTAAATAAGTCTTCATATACCTTTCCTTGAGAAAGAGATGTTATAGATAAAGGTGTCACGAATTCTTTGGCACTTTTTGTGATGATTGTTTTTATTTCTACTTGTTTTTTTTTTAAGCCTCTAATCAATTCAAGACTTTTATAAGCAGAAATACCTCCACAAATTACGACAAGCATTTTTTTGTTTGACAAACTATTCATGCGAGAGATTAAAATACCAATAAAGTAACAATTACAAGCAATAATAAACCAATAATTGACTGATTTCTGAAGCTAGACATCTCTGATTTTTTTACATTTAACTCATTAAATGAGCTAGAGTTCTGTGGAATTTGCCCACTTGCTAGAAATGTTAAGGCCTGATTAGCTTTATCCATAATTTGTGGTAATTCAGGCAACCTCTTAATTACTTCTGCAGAATTTTTAAGTGTTTCATTAAATGAATTTATAGGATCCTTTGTTTCTCTCAGCCATTTTTCAAGAACAGGCTTGGATGTTTCCCATATATTTGTATCAGGGTTAAGTCTTCTTGCTACTCCTTCAACAACTACCATTGTTTTTTGTAACATGAGAAGCTGAGGTTGGGTTTGCATATTAAATTTTTCTGTCACGTCAAATAGTTGTTTAAGTAATTTTCCACCGGATATATCTTTTACAGATTGGCCAAATATAGGTTCTCCTATTGATCTTAATGCTTGAGCAAGATCATCAACTGGTACATCCTTTGGCACAAGTCCAGCAACTAAATGAACTTCTGCAACTTTTTTATAATCTCTTTGGATAAAACCGTATAAAATTTCCGCTAAAAATCTTTGGCTTAATTTATCTAACCTACCCATTATTCCAAAATCAATAGGAACTATTTGACCACTTTTGTTTATAAAAACATTTCCCTGGTGCATGTCTGCATGAAAAAAACCATCTCTTACAGCATGCCTTAAAAAATGCTGAATTATGTCTGATGCTATTTTTTTTGCATCAATATTTCTATTTATAAGTTCATCGGTTTCTCTAATTGAAACTCCATCTACCCAATCAAGTGTCATGACATTTTCACTAGTAAAATTCCAATATATTTTAGGGACTAAAAAACCCTCATCGTTCTTTGTATTTTCTCCATATTCATTTGCAGCTGCTGCCTCAAACCTTAGGTCCATTTCAAGATTTGTTATCTCTTTAAGTAAAAAAACAACTTCAACTAACTTAAGTCTTTTAGTTTTTTTTACGAATGACTCTACAAAGAAAGCAAACAACATTAATGCATCAATTTCTTCATTAAATATTTTTTTTATGTCTGGTCTTAAAATTTTAATTGCAACATCTTTTATAGTTCCGCCATCATTAATTTGAGCTTTATGAACTTGTGCAATTGAAGCAGCTGCAACTGGCTCACTAAGATTTATTATTGAGTTAAAGCTTTGCTCACCTAAATCTTTTTTAATAATTTCTCTAGCTTTGTCTTGTGAAAATGGAGGTAGTCTATCCTGGAGATTTTCTAGTTCTTTTGATAATTCATCACCGATTATGTCAGGCCTGGTAGCCAAAAATTGTCCTAATTTTATAAATGTTGTTCCCATAGATTGAAGTGAAGAGGATAATCTTTCACCTTGATTTAATGAACTACCAACTTTTTTATTGTTCGAAAAAGAGAATGATAAAATACTAAATAAAACTTTTACTAATAATGGTGGTTCATTAAATTTAGTTGCAATTTTTAACGCATCTGATTTTGCAAGTTTTCGTCCAAGTTTAAAAAGTGTAAACAATTTTTTAATCATAATTTCCATCCCGAATGTATTGCAACGATACCTCCAGATAAATTTCTATAACTACAATTTTGGAAATTATTATTCTTTAGTAATTCTATTAATTCTTCTTGGTTAATAAAATTTTCAATACTTTTCACTAAATATTCGTAAGGTTTTTTATCTCCAACAATAAATTTTCCTAAATATGGAATTAACTTTGAATAATTTTTGTAAGCAAAATCTAGGTTTGAATTTTGTATTTTTGAAAACTCTAAACACAAAAAACGTCCACCTGGTTTTAAAACTCGGTACGCTTCTGAAAGTGTTTTGTCTAAGTTTCTAGTATTCCTCAATCCAAAACTAATTGTGTAATAATCACAAGTTTCATTTTCTAACGGTAAATTTTCCGCTGAACCAATGATCCATTTAATATTTTTATATTTTCTTAGTTTCTTTTTACCTTTATTTATCATTCCCACATTGGGGTCTATACAAATTGCATTATTTAAATTTTTAGTTTTATCATGAAATAGTTTTGCAAGATCTCCAGTTCCACAAGCTACATCCAACAAGATTTTGTTTGTTCCAGGGTTCATCCAGAACATTAGATCATTTTTCCACACCCTATGAATACCAAAGGACATAAAATCATTCATCAGGTCATATTTATCAAAAACTTTATCAAATACACCTTGGACAAGTCCCTTTTTATTTTGAAGATATTGTTGCATAAATAAATAATTTTAGGATTAATATAGTATCTAATGCCAGAATTGCCAGAAGTAGAAATTGTAAGAAAATCATTAAACAAAAAAATATCAGGAAAAATTATTAATGATGTAAGGGTAAAAAACCGAAATTTACGTCTTAAAATCCCAAAAAACTTCGAA
Source organism: uncultured Pelagibacteraceae bacterium (assembly GCA_902574735.1). Taxonomy (GTDB): domain Bacteria; phylum Pseudomonadota; class Alphaproteobacteria; order Pelagibacterales; family Pelagibacteraceae; genus Pelagibacter. The sequence goes on along the minus strand of CACGOY010000015.1, from coordinate 3,850 downwards.
ACAAATTTGAAGAGAAAAAAAATAAAAAAAATTGGAAGATTTTCGAAATATATAATAATTTTTTTTACTGATAATTCTTACTGTGTAATTCACTTAGGTATGTCTGGTACTATCCATCTATTAAATACGTATTCAAAGAAAAAATTTACTAACACTAGCTTTTATCATAGCCCACATTTGCCAAAAAAACATAATCATGTTGAAATTAAATTTAATAATTTAAAGTTAGTTTATAATGACCCTAGAAGATTTGGATACATCTTATTTGTTAATTGTAAAAAAGAGTTATTAAAAAAATTTGAAAAATTTGGGCCCGAACCCTTTTCAAAGAATTTCAATATTAATTATGTAAAGACATATTTTAGAAATAAAAAAAAAAATATTAAAAATTTCTTATTAGACCAAAATTTTGTTTCAGGAATTGGAAATATTTATGCTAGTGAAATATTATTTGAGTGTAAAATAAATCCATTAATTTCAGTTGACTTTTTGAAAAAGGAGCAAATAGACAAAATTATTAAACAATCTAAAAAAGTATTAAAAAAATCAATAATCAAAGGTGGATCTTCTATTAGAGATTTTAAAAATACCTCCGGCAACAAGGGTTCATTTCAAAATGAATTTAAGGTCTATAATAGAGAAAGCTTAAAATGTCCCCGAATAACTTGTAGAGGAAAAATTTTTAAAATAGTTGTTACAAATAGATCGACTTTTTTTTGTAATAAATGCCAAAAATGAAAAAATAATTATATTGACCGGTTTTATATCTCAATATATACAATCGCGCTTATGGCAAATACTAAATCAGCAATTAAGAGAGTACGGAGAATATCGAGACAAACAGCGGTTAACAGGTCAAGAAAAAGTAAATTCAGATCTGCAGTAAAAAAAATGAACGTTTTAATTGAAAAAAAGGACAAAAAAGAAGCTCTTGCCTTTTTACCAAAACTAAATTCTGAGTTAATGAAGATTTCTAAGACTGGCGTTATAAAAAAACAAAATGCGTCAAGAAATATATCTAGAATTACAAAAAAAATTAATTCTCTCTAACAACTTTAAGTAGTTAATCAAAAATATATATATAATTTATATTTTTTAATTAATTCTAATTACAACCAGTGGTTTGAATATTAAAGAACTACATCTAAATTTTAATTTAGTTCCATCACAACATATGGGAAAACAATTTGTTTTAGAAAGTAAATTTTATTTTACTAACTTTGAGTTGTTAGTTAATTGATTCAATCTGGAATTTATACAATTCTAAATTTTATTTTTTTTTGAATTTATAAATTAATTTATTGCATAAAAATTTTAGATAAGTTTTAAGGAATTCCCACCATGAAAAACAATTTACAAAATAATTCATCAATAGAAGAGAAAAAACTTGATTGGAATATTGTTCAAAATGTAATGAAAGATAAGTTTGGCACTGATATTTTTGATAGCTGGCTAAAAAAAATAGAACTTATAGATGAATATAAAAATTATGTGCTAATTTCTGTATCTACAAGGTTCATTAGAGATTGGATAACTTCAAGATATCTAGATCAAATATTACAAATAGTTAAAAGTTTTAAAAAAGACATCGTAAGAATAGAGTTTCTGGTTGAGGATAAAAAAAATCTAGCAAACAAAAATAATTCTCAAGATAAACAAAATTTAAAAAATAATGAAATTAATAATAATATTTCTTTTATAAAAGACTCTTACCTTCAGTATAATAGAATAGATCCAAATAAAAATTTTAATAATTTTATTACTGGACAAAGTAATAAATTAGCTTTTGAAGCCTCAAAAAAAGTATCTCAAGAAATCGCCCACTATAATCCGCTATATTTATATGGAGGTGTTGGAATGGGAAAAACACACTTACTTAATGCTATTGGTCTTGAACTTAAAGATAAAAATAAGGTTATGTTTATTTCTGCTGAAAGATTTATGTACCAATTTGTAAAATCTATAAAATCCAATGATATGGTTAAATTTAAAGAATATTTTAGGAATACAGATATTCTTTTAATTGACGATATTCAATTCATGAATGGAAAAGAGGCCATGCAAGAGGAGTTTTTTCATACATTCAATGCATTGTTTGACAAAGGTTCTCAGATTATTGTGTCTGCAGATAGACCCCCAAATAAACTTTCAAGAATTCAGGACAGAATTAAATCAAGATTTTCAGGCGGATTAGTTGTAGATATTCAAAATCCTGATTATGAATTAAGATCTAAAATTATTAAATCAAAAACAGAGGAGCTCAAGTTATTTTACTCTAATCAAGTTCATATCAATGAGGAAATTCAAAAATTTATAAGTACAGAAGTTAGAACTAGTATTAGAGAATTAGTTGGCGCTTTAAATAGAATAGTATCTTTTTCAAGAATTTATAACAAAATACCAAATTTATCTGAGGTAAGAGTTATTTTGAAAGATCTACTTAACTTGTCGGAAAACAAAGTGACAATAGATACGATACAAACAATTGTATGCAAGTTTTTTAAAATAAGTAAAAATGAAATGCTTTCACCAAGAAGATCAAGATATCTAGTAAGACCTAGGCAAACAGCCATATATCTTGCAAAAATGTTAACTTCAAAATCTTTACCTGAGATCGGAAGGGCGTTTTCAAATAGAGATCACACTACAGTTATTCATTCTGTAAAGACCATTGAAAAACTTAGAAAAGAGGACAATGAATTGAATATAAATATAGACAGTTTGAAAAATAAAATTTTGTATAACCAAGATAATGAAATTTAGTGTTAACCAACAAGATCTTCAAAAGTCCTTAGGTTATTGCCAAGGTGTAATTGAAAAAAGAAGTACTCTTCCAATCCTATCAAATGTGCTACTCGAAATAAACAGTGGGCATTTAACAATCACCGCAACGGATTTAGATTTAATTTTTATCCATAAAATTTCTAATGTTGAGATTTTAGAGGAAGGTAAAACAACTACTTCATCGTCAATTATGTATGATATTGTAAGAAAAATATCTTCAGGAAGCAAAATAAGTTTTTCAAATCCTAGTGAAAATAAACTCCAACTTGAATCTGAAAAATCAATATTTAATTTAAATTGTATAAGTGCCTCTGAATTTCCCTTAACAGATGAAAATTTTAATCAAAATGAATTTTCAATGCATTCAAAATATTTACTTAAGTTATTAAATAAATGTAAATTTTCAATATCTAACGACGAAACTAGGCATTATTTGAGTGGAATTTTTTTCCACCAGACACAAGTTGAAGACAAAGCTTACTTAACAGCTGCTGCAACAGACAGTCATCGTATGTCAGTATCAAAAATTAGATTAAATAATAAAATTGAATTTGATCCTGTAATTCTCCCAAAAAAAACTATTTTTCAACTCTGTTCTTTATTAGAAGATTTTGAGGGTGATGTAAAAATTTCAAATATAAAATCTAAAATAAAATTTGAATTAAACAATAGTATATTAATTTCGAAACTTATTGATGGAAAGTTTCCTAATTACATTCAGGTTATACCAAAAGAGAACCAAAAAAAATTAGAGATAGAACTCAAATCGTTCCTTAATTCAGTTGATAGAGTAGCATCAGTTTCTTTAGACAAAAAAGACGGAGTGAAATTTAATTTAAAGAAAAATATGCTCGATATGTCTGTAAACAATACGAATAGTGGAGATGGAAAAGAAAGTTTATCTGTTAAATTTGATCACGAATTAGATATTAGTTTTAATTCAAGATATCTAATTGATGTAGCTTCCCAGTTAGACGGGGATCAAATCGAGATTTATTTAAAAGATACTGGATCTCCTGCTTTAATTAGAGACCCAGCTGATTTTGACAGTATTTATGTAGTTATG
>CACGOY010000014.1:0-27610 GCA_902574735.1 uncultured Pelagibacteraceae bacterium | reverse complement strand
TTCTAATTTAAATAGGTTGGCTTTAATTCCATCTTGTATATCATGATTATTATAAGCTATATCATCTGATATTGCTGATATCTGTGCCTCTAATGATGTATTTTTGTTAAAATTAAGTTTGCCTTTAAAATTTTTTTTACCAATAATTTTATTAAGTTTGGAAATTTCATGATAGGGGCCGTTATGTTTAATTAATCCATCCAGTGTCTCAATAGATAAATTTAATCCTTTAAACTTTAAGTACTTATGCTCTAAAAACATAACAATTCTCAAAGTTTGTAAATTATGATCAAATCCACCGTATTTTGACATACATTCGTTTAATGCGATTTCGCCAGCATGTCCAAATGGCGTATGTCCCAAATCATGAGCAAGACTTAATGTTTCTGCTAAATCGTCATTTACATTTAGGTACTTAGCAATAGATCGTGCAATTTGTGCAACTTCTATAGAATGTGTAATTCTTGTTCTATAATGATCCCCTTCTGTATTAACAAATACCTGGGTCTTGTGCTTTAACCTTCTAAATGAAGCTGAATGAATAATTCTATCTCTATCTCTTTGAAATGGTGATCTATATTTATTCTTAGGCTCAAAAATCAGTCTACCTTTAGATTTAAACAGTCCTAAATTTGAATAATTTTTCATTCTTTAAATTTGGTAAAATGACATTATATTAGTATTATCAGTGTTAAATCATGATTAAAGAAATTAAATTTACAGAAAATGCTTTAAAACAAATAAAGCACCTTCTATCCTCAAAAGATAACGGTTCTTTTTTTAGAATCGCAATTAAAGGTGGTGGTTGCTCAGGTTTTCAGTACGATTTTTCTTTTGATAAATCACAAAATGAAGATGATTTAAGACATGAAAATATACTCATAGATAAAACTTCAGCTGACCTACTAAAAGGTTCTGAGGTAGATTTTGTTAAAGAATTAATCGGAGATTCATTTAAAATTAACAACCCACAAAGCAAATCCTCATGTGGTTGTGGCGTCTCATTCTCACTTTAATGATAATTAGCTCATGGAATGTAAATTCTGTAAGAGCACGTATTATTAATATTCAAGAATACCTGAAGAAATTCTCACCTGATATATTAATGATGCAAGAAATAAAGACTCAAGAGGAAACATTTCCTTTTGATGATATAACAAAGCTAAAATACGAAAGTCATGTATACGGTCAAAAAAGTTATAATGGAGTTGCTATAATTTCAAAAAAAAAGATTGAAAAAATAGAGAAGGATATTTTTAAAGATAAAAATAAACAATCAAGAATAATTACTGCAAATATAAAACATAAATCTAAAACGATAAAGCTGATAAATATTTACACTCCGAATGGTAATCCAGTTGATACAGATAAATATTCTTATAAGATTTATTGGTTAGATAGTTTAATCAAAAAACTTAAATCTTATTTAAATAAAAACGAAAATATAATTATAGGTGGAGATTTTAATATAATACCATCAGCAGAAGATGTTCATAATCCAAAAAGTTATGAGAATGACGCATTGTTTAGATTAGAAATTAGAAAAAGATTAAGAGAAATGATTAATTTAGGCCTCCATGATGCATATAGATACAAATATCCTGAAAAAGAAGGTTATACTTTTTGGGATTATACAAGTGGTGCTTGGCAAAAAAATAATGGGATGAGAATTGATCATTTCCTAGTTTCTAATTCAATTATCAATTTAGTTAAAAATGTAAAAATTAATAAATATCCTCGTGGAAGAGAAAAGCCTTCTGATCACACTCCTATAGAAATTGAATTAGCTTAAAGATCTAATTTTATTAACAAGTTCTTCGTTTATATTTCTTGGTCCTTTATCCAATCTATTTTTGTGTCTTCTCTCACCAGGTAATCTGACCTCCCCCATTGATTTCATTTTTTCAAAAAATTCATTTGCATGTTTATCCCAATCAGTATTTGAGAGTTTATCTGGAGATATTGCTAATATGAATTCTCCACCACTTGGAGGTCCGCCATCATTATTATCTTTAGCTGCTGTTTCGTAACTAAAATTATCTCCAACCAAAGCTCCTGCTAATAACTCAACCATCATTGCAATTCCTGAACCCTTATAACCTCCAAAAGGTAATAAAACTCCGCCATCAGCAATTTCTGCAGGATCAGTTGTATCTTTACCATCTTTTGTAAGTCCAGTACCTAATGGAACTTTATGTCCCTCTCGCTTTGCAACTTGCACTTCTCCCATAGCCATTGAAGCTGTGGCCATATCATAAACAACTGGTGTATTATTTTTTCTTGGCCAAGCGAAAGAAATTGGGTTTGTGCCAAATAATGGTTTAATAGCCCCTGCAGGAGCTACTGCGGGTTTATACGATGTGCATGCAAATGCCACCAAACCCTCTTCAGCTATTTTTTCAGTTTCAGGCCACATAGCGGCCATGTGGTGTGAATTAATTATAGCAAGAACTGCTACACCATTTTCTTTAGCAGCTTTTACTAACTCTGGTATCGATTTATTTAACACAACTGGTGCTAAACAATTTTTACCATCAGCTTTAATTACTGAAGGTGTTAGTTTTTTTATATTTGGTTTTTGTTTGCCATTGATTTTTCCACTTTTTAAACCTGAAACATATGAAGGTAAACGAAATAAGCCATGTGAGAGTGAACCATCCCTTTCAGCATTGGTAATTAGTTCTGATAAAATATCAGCTGTTTCTTGATCACATCCATTAGCTAATAGAGTCTTATTTGCTAATTTATAAATTTCATCAAGTGAAAGGGATACAGTTGTCATAAATAATATTAGATCTCATTTAAATTAAAAGATCAATTATAATCCAATATTGTATTTAAAATTAAATTTTTTAATGATTATGGTTATCTGAGTTATTTAAATTATTAATATCAGTTTCTTGAATATCATTTATTGGTTTAGCTATACGCCAATTTCTTAATTTTCCATTTTCATTTCTTTCAGTAATTATTGTCTCAATAGGTGGGCAATTAGGTTCATGACAAGCTAGTTCAGCTATACTTAAAGTTGAATTTTCTGGAATGTTATACTTTTCTGCAAATATTATTTTTAAATTTCTAATATTTTCTACATTTGGTTTTTTTTTGTTAAACATAAATTAATTTTTAGTTATCCCAAACAGAAGTCCATAAAACGTTGCCGCCCATATCACCGATTAATAAATTTGAACAATCATTAGTAATTGAAATTGCTGATACTTCATGTTCTGTAAAACTTCTTATAATAATTGTGTTATCCTCTTTATCAATTTCAGATAAAAAAACTGATCCATCGCTTAAGCCTGTAAAAACTGCATTTTCATTTGGGAAAGTTTCAACAAATGAAACTTTCTTATTTCCCACATAAGGAATACAGACAGGTTTACGACCCATTGGTCCGTCTCCATCAAATGGCCAACAAATAGCATCTATTGCACCTGATGTAGCTAAGTATTTTGAGTTATCTGTAAAGGAAAAACTTTTTATTTTTGAACCGTATCCTGACATAGCAAAATCAATTTTATCTTTTAAACGCCAGCAATGAAGTTGATTTTCTTGCATTGAAGAAATCAAATATTTTCCGTCTTTGCTAAAAATTACTTTATTATGTGAGCCTTTCCAAAGTAAATTAGATGATGTCCATTTATTGGTATAATCTTTCTTCCATAAAGTTATTCCTCCATATCTTGAAACGGCTAATCTTCTTCCTTTAGTATCAAACGATAAGCCTCCAACAGTGCTGTTGTGACTAAATATTTTTGGTTGTTTACTAGTCTTTGCCCAATAATAAACATCCTTACCAGATGAACATGCTATATTCCCATTAATTGCTTCCACATGGTCTACCCACCGTGTACCAAAATTATAAATTTCATTTATTTGACCATCAATTGAAATTTTTAAAAATCGACCATCATCACCACCTGTTAAAATATTATTTCCATCCTCGGCCATACATAGAACGACACCGTTATGTGCTTTTATAGTTTTTGAATTTTTACCTGATCGAAAAATTCTTACAGTTCCATCTCCAAAACCTACTGCAATTGAATTTCCTAGGCAAACTGAGTTAGTAATTGGAATTCCAAACTCAAATTCTTTTCCTCTTTGCTCAAACTTAGTTTTATCTAATTGTGGAAATTGGCTTGTGTCAGCTTTCATGCTGATTTACAGTTTTCGAATCCTTCTTTTAGGTTCATATTTTCAAGATTTCGACCAATAAATACAAGACGTGAACTACGATCTTTTCCCTCAGGCCATTTACCCATTGGTGAAGCATCCATCAGCATATGTACACCTTGAAATACATATCGATCACTTTCTCCCTTAAAGTCAAGAATGCCTTTTGTTCTTAATATATCCTGACCCTTAGTTTGTAATAGTTTGCTAAACCAATCTTGAAATTTTTCCATGTCCAAAGGTGTATCGGTGACAAACGACAAGCTAGTTACATCATCGTCATGTTCATGGTCATGATCTGATGTTAGAAAATCAGGCTCAACATCTAAAACACGTTTTAGACTAAATGCATCAAGATCAAGTATTTCATTAAGAGGCACTCCACATTTCTTTGTATTGATGATTTTTGCAAAAGGATTTATTTTTTTAATTCTATCCTTAACTATATTTAAACCACTTTCGTCAACAAGATCGATTTTGTTTAATAATACAACGTCTGCAAATGCAATTTGTTCTTCTGCTTCATGATGATCTGTTAATTGTGTACTTAAATGAACAGCATCAGCAACAGTAACAATAGCATCTAACTTCGTACGATCAGCAACATCTTGGTCCACAAAAAATGTTTGTGCTACAGGAGCTGGATCAGCTAATCCAGTAGTTTCTACAATAATGGCATCAAGTTTATCAGCTCGCTTCATGAGTCCACTTAAAATACGTATTAGGTCACCTCTAACAGTGCAACATATGCAACCATTGTTCATCTCAAAAACTTCTTCATCAGCGTCAACTACAAGATCGTTATCTATGCCTTGTTCGCCAAATTCATTAACTATTACAGCATATTTTTTTCCATGCTGTTCAGTTAATATTCTATTTAAGAGAGTAGTTTTACCTGCACCAAGAAAACCAGTTAAAACGGTAACTGGTACTTGTTTGTTACTCGCTTCCATTAATTAAACTAACATCCTTTAAAGGAATTAGACATATTTTTGATTAAATCAAAATATAAGTCTTTTCCAGGATTTAAGGTTGCTCCTAATGGATCTACCACGCCAGTTTTGATATTCATATCCTTAGCAACTGCTTTAATGATATCGGGGTTAAATTGGGGCTCTGAAAATACACAAGCAACTTTATCATGTTCAATTATTTCTCTAATTTCTGCTAATTGTTCTGCTCCTGGCATTACATCTGTATTGACTGTAAAAGCACCCAATATATTAACATCAAATCTTTTTTCGAAATATTGATAAGCATCATGGAAAACAATTGATGCTACACTCTGATTTAATTCAGAGGAAACATTACTTACAAGTTTATCAATATCTTTTAATGCTTTCTTTAAGTTGCTTTTATATTTAGAGGCGTTTTTAGCATCGTTTTCAATTAAATGCTCTGCCATTTCATTTAATATAACTTTAGCATTCATTGGATCTAACCATATATGTGGATCAAATTCACCGTGGTGATGTCCTTCGTGTCCATCATGATCATCGTGATCGTCATGATCGTCCTTTTTTGCATGTTCGTCATGGTCGTGATCGTCATGATCGTCCTTTTTTGCATGTTCATCATGGTCATGATCATCGTGATCATCAAAAATATTTCTTTCTCTGAATTTTAATTTAGTAAGTTTCTTAATTTCCATTAATTCAATTTTTTCAGCTTTTGTAGCAATTGAATTAAGTGGTTTTTCTAAAAAATTTTCTAAATCTTCACCAACCCAAAAAACAATGTCCGCATTTTGTAGCATTTTTGCATGTGATGGTTTCATTGCAAAACCATGCGGGGAAGCATATCCATCAACTATTAAATCAGGTTTAGCTACTCCATCCATTAAATAACTAGCTAAAGAGTGTATTGGTTTTATTGATGCAACAACTTTAATTTCAGCATTTGCTGATGTAAATAAAGTTAAAAATGATAATATTGATAGGATTATTGATGTTTTTTTTAGGTTTTTCATAATATTTTGTTATTGTTAACTGTTATAATATAACACTGTGTAATAATATAACATATCTAAGTCAAGAGAATAAATGAGCATGGGAAATAATATTTTAGTAAAGTTAAATAATGTTGGGTTTAGACAAAACCAAAAGTGGCTTGTTCAAGGTGTTTCTCTTCAAGTTGAAAAAGCAAAAATTGTTACTTTAATTGGTCCTAATGGATCAGGTAAAAGTACAACTGCTAAAATTGCATTAGGATTATTAAAAAATATTGAAGGTGAAGTTGAAAAATTTACAAATAAAATTGGGTATGTGCCTCAAAAAATATCAATAGATTGGACACTTCCCCTTAGAGTTAGAGACTTTATGCTTCTAACTGATAAACTTAAAGAAGACACAATGGAAGAAGCTCTATCCTTAACTGGTGTAGTTGATCTAAAGGACAAAAGTTTGGGAAATTTGTCCGGTGGAGAATTTCAAAGAGTGCTACTTGCAAGAGCTATATCAAAAAAACCTGAATTGTTAGTGCTTGATGAGCCTGTTCAAGGTGTAGATTTTACAGGAGAAATTGCTCTGTATGAATTAATTAAAGAAATTTCAGAAAAATTAAATTGCGGTATATTATTAATATCACATGATCTCCATACTGTAATGAGTGCTACAGATTATGTTGTTTGTTTAAATGGTCATGTCTGTTGTTCAGGTTCACCAAAAGAAGTTGCAAAAAACAACGAATACAAAGCATTGTTTGGTGAACAAGCCGCTCAAACACTATCAATTTATGAACACAAACACGATCATATTCATACAAGTGATGGGGATATAAAGAAAAACTAATATGTTTGATGATTTTTTTATAAGAGCATTGGTTGCAGGTATAGGTATTGCTTTTGTAGCGGGCCCTCTTGGTTGTTTTGTTGTTTGGAGGAGATTGTCTTATTTTGGGGATACTCTTGCTCATTCAGCCTTACTTGGTGTTACAATTGCATATTCTTTAGAGTTTAATATTGCTGTTTCAATATTTTTAATTTCATCAGTAATTGCATTAATTTTAATACAACTACAAAGAAAAACTAATCTACCAAGTGATGCCTTGCTTGGTCTGTTGGCTCACTCATCATTGGCAGTTGGATTAGTCGTGATTGGATTTTTAACCTTTATTAGATTTGACATTATGGGATTATTGTTCGGAGATATATTGGCAGTTAACAAAAAAGATTTATTTACTATATGGATCGGTGCAGCCTTAATTTTGTTGGTTTTAAGATTGATATGGAAACCTTTATTCGCATCAACAGTAAATTATGAGTTAGCACAAGCAGAAGGTCTTAACCCAGATAGAGCAAAAGCAGTGTTTACAATCTTATTAGCTGCAATAATTGCCATTTCAATTAAATTAGTTGGAGTACTATTAATTACAGGAATGTTAATTATACCCACAGCTATGGCTAGAAATCTTTCAGATAACCCACAAAAAATGGTAATATATTCAATAATTGGAGGATTATTATCTGTATTTATAGGATTATTTTCCTCTTTAGAATTTAATACTCCGTCTGGTCCGTCAATAATTGCTGCTGCTTTAGTGTTGTTCATAATTTCACTATTAAAAATTAAACAAACGATACAATTGAAAAACTAATGGATTGTTGTAAAAAATAATAGAATGCAAAAACAAGAAAATCTAACTAAAAACCAAAAAATTATATTGGATATAATTGAAAAATCCTCTCAACCATTAAAAGCATATTCAATTTTATTTAATGTTCAAAAAAAAGGAATTAATGCACCTTTACAAGTGTATAGGGCTTTAGACAAATTAGTAGAAATTGGAAAAATACATAAAATAGAAAGTAGAAATGCTTTTATAGCTTGCAAAAATTCTAAATGTCAAATTGCCAAAGCTACAGTTTTTTCCATTTGTGAAGGATGTGAACATGTTACTGAAATTCATGACCACAAATTGTCTGAACATTTAAAAGATTTCAAAGATAATAAAGGAATGAGATATAATAAATACAATTTGGAATTTTTTGGTCTGTGCAAAAAATGCGATAAAATAAAAAATAATGAAAATTGATTATTATTTTAGTGTTTTATCTCCATTTAGTTATTTAGGAGCAGAAAGATTTTTAAAGCTTGTCAACAAATATGATTTAGAAGTTCAAGAAAAACCTTTTGATTTAATTGGTGAAATTTTTCCAAATACTGGGGGGTTACCAGTTCCTAAAAGACACCCGGCCAGACAAAAATATAGACTATTAGAGTTGGATAGAATTGCAAATAAACAAGGATTAAAAATAAATAAACAACCAAAGTTTTTTCCACCTAAAGACCCGCACCTACCTGCAAAATTTGTGATAGCCTCAAACTTAAAAGGAAATAAACTTAATTTTGGAATTGAATGTCAAAAAAGTTTATGGTCTTTGGAAAAAGATATTTCTGATCACAACACCCTCAAAGAAATTTGTGAAAAACTATCTTTAAATTTTGAAGAAATAAAAGAAGTAGCGTTAAGTGAGGATGTTAACTTAATGTACCAAAAAAATTCAAAAGATGCAGTTGATAATGATGTATTTGGTGCCCCAACTTATGTCTTTAATAATGAGATTTTTTGGGGTCAAGATAGGTTAGATTATCTTGAAGATGCATTAAAAAAATAATTATATTTCACTTTGCTTAGAAATATTTCAGCAAAATTTTAAGGTTGCTAATATTATTTCATATTTCTATATTAAATTAAATAAGGATTATTAATGTTATTTTTTTTGTTAAAAGTTGTTGGTGCAGGTTTAATTGTTGCTTTTTGAGCTGGTTGGCTGGTCAAAATCCTAAGCTGGCTGGATTTATTATAGCATTACCTTTGGTATCACTATTAGCGATACTGTTTTCGTATTATGAGCACAATGATACAGAAAAAACAGTAATGTTTACGAAAAGTATATTTATTGCAGTACCAGCAAGTTACTTATTCTTTGTGCCCTTCTTTTTTGCAAAATCTTTTAATATGAATTTTTTCATAATTTATATTGCAGATTTAATGTTTCTAATCGGTGGATATTTTATCCATAGATACATAGCTAATTTCTTATAAAGTCAACATATTTAACAAATCTTTAACATAAAAGTCATAAACACTAAGAAAGGATAATTATGTTTATAAAAAAATATCTAAAATGGATTAGTACAGCTCTTGTTTTAACAGGAATATTCTTAACTAATTTAAATATCTATCCGATAAATATATATTTTCATGGTTTAGGAGTTGTCGGTTGGACTGTCGCAGGATTTTTATCAAAAGATAAGGCTATTTTAACCAACTTTGGATTGCAAATTCCATTATTTGTAATCGGTATTTATAAAATTATTTTTTAATGAAAAATATTTTATTTGTATGCACAGGAAATTCAGCGAGAAGCATTATTGCTGAGAGTATTATTAATAACGAATACTCAAATAAATTTAATGCTTTCAGTGCTGGTAGTAATCCATCTGGAAAAATCAATGAAGATGTTAAAAGTTTTTTAGAGAAAAATAAAAGTTATGATCTAACTAATTATAGTTCTAAAAACTTTGAAGAATTTATCAATAAAGAATTAAAAATGGATCATGTAATAACAGTATGCAACAACGCAAATAATGAGGTATGTCCTATTTGGCCTGATAAAAATCAAATTATACACTGGGATATTGAAGATCCAGTAAAAAAACTTCAAAATGCAAATGATGAAGAAAAGCAAATAATCATTAGAAACACTTTCAATGTTATAAGTAATAAAATTAAAGATTGGCTAGATGAAAAATAAAAATAAATATTTTCTTTCAGAGTTCATTGGAAGTTGCTTTCTCGTAATGATCATAGTTGGATCAGGTTTAATGGCAGAAAATATGACCAATGATACAGCGGTAATGCTAATTGCAAATACTATAGCAACTGGAGCTGGTTTGTTTGTGCTAATAACAGTATTTGCTGATGTATCCGGGGCTCATTTCAATCCATTTGTAAGTATTGCTATGACAATTACAGGAAAGTTAAAAAAAAAACTTCTACCCTTTTATATTTCCGCTCAGATACTTGGATGTTTACTAGGTGTAGCATTAGCTAATTTCTTTTTTGAACATCAGATTTTTGAAATATCGACAAAATCAAGAGATGGTATCTATATTTTTGTATCAGAAATTGTTGCAACATTAGGACTAATAATCATTATTTTTGGATCTATGAAGTCAGGTAAAATTACTGTAGCTGCATCTGTTGGGTTATATATTACAGCTGGTTATTGGTTTACCTCTTCAACTTCTTTTGCAAATCCTGCTGTTGCAATAGCAAGAACATTCACAGAGTCCTTTACTGGTATAAGTTATTTAAACACTCCTTTTTATATAGTTGCAGAACTAATTGGTATGGTAATTGCTGTTTATATTGCAAAAAAATTATTCTTAGAAAAAAATTGAAAAATTTAAGACTAACAAACAATATTAAATTAATTAATAAAAAATTTAAAAAAAATGAATTTTATCATTTTTTTAAAACTCCAAATCTTTCAATTGTAATACCTAAAATTAAAAACAAGTATATTTTGGTTTCACAAAAAAGAATTCCTATAAATCAAATTAATTTTGAGTTTCCATCTGGTATCATTGAAAAACATGAAACAGCCTTAATATCTGCTAAAAAAGAATTAATTGAAGAAACGGGATATAAATCAAGAAATAAATTGAGAAAAATTACCTCGTTTTATTCTGAACCAGGTCGACTCACCACTAAAATTACTGGTTTTTTTTGTAATAATCTTATTAAAATTTCAAAGCCTGAAAAAGGAATTAAAATCCACATAGTTTCAGATCATCAAATAATTAAATTAATTGAGAATGGTAAATTTAACAATGCATCTCATATAGGAATGTATTTGTTTTATAAAAAGAAATACGCTCAATAATAATACCGAGGGTATTTCAGGGGTTTAATGTTTATAATTTAATCACAGAAGAATATTACATTTGGATTAAAGATATGTTTCAATAAAATTAAAAATATATTAAAGAAGAAAAATCACTAACGTGTAAGTTGTAATAAATTAAATTATATATTAATTATTTGAATAAATTACTCTTGGTTCTAAAAATAATTCTCTCGCCAGAGCTTTAAATCTTTTTGTAACTTGTTTAGAAATTATTTCTTGATGTTGTGCTGGAATTTTTAAAAATACAGAGTTGCCTCTTTTATATAATTTAAATTCCTCTAAAAAAATAGTTGAAATAGATGTTAGGGAGTGAGCAAATCTTAAAGCTGCACCAACTTGTTTGCTAGAAAAAATTTCATTATTATTTAAAAAAGTCAAATATTCTATTTTAGGATTGTATTTAATACTGCAATACCTCCAATAACATGAAAGAGCTATTTGAATTCTTTCTTTATGTGAAAGTCTCAATAAAGGAGTATTTAATGTTTCTTGAAAAACTAATTCTGCCTTTTGAAAAGCACCAAGTCCCCAATCCATATGACTTAAAACACAAGCCAAGTTAAGCAATTTTTCATCAAAATGTTCATTACCATCAAAAACAGGTTTGATAAATTCGTGATATTTTTTGTATGTTAGTCCCAAATCACCTCTTTTTTTTGAAATGTATTCTAATGATTTTTCAAAAACTTGAGAGTTATCAATATTTTTAAAGTAATCTTTTGCGAGAGACCCCTCTCTGATACCACTTATAGAGCATATTATGTTTTTTGGATTTGTTACTGTCATGATCTCATTTAAAATAATGGAGCTATAAGGTAGATAGGGAGTTCTAGATTTAGATATATATTCAACTGTTTTTAATTTTGCTTTATTGAATGAAGAAATTTTTTCCACAAATAATGATAAATCTTCATAATTTACTGAATATTGATGGATTATGTGGACAGGGTGTTTGTTTTGAAAAAGATGAAGTTTAAATAAAGCTCGCCATGTTCCGCCAACTAAATAAAGATTTTGAAATTTTTTTTTAGATAACCATTTCTCCTCTCTCAAAAGTTTTTTTACATATTTGTAAAGGTTTCTCTTTTTTACAATTGGATTATTAATTAATCTTAAAACACCTAAGGGTAGAGATGTTTTATTGGTGATCATACCGTTTTCAACTCTAGATAATTCTAAACTACCTCCACCGAGATCTGCAACTAACCCATCAACATTATCAAATCCAATTTTTACTCCTTCTGCTGAACAAATTGCTTCTTCCTCACCACTTAAAATTTCAATTTTTTTTTTAAAAAGGCTCTCTACATACTCTACAAAAGGTTTTGCATCTGTTGCCTCACGTAATACAGCAGTTGCTATTATTTTTAAATTATTAATTTTAGAAACATTTAAAATCTCCGAAAATCTTTTTAAAACTTTTTGAGCATAATCAACGCCTGACTTATTAAGCCTTCTTGATTTATCTAAATTTTTACCAAGTTCACAAACAGCTTTTTCATTAAAAAATGGTACACGTGAAGAGCTAAAATCTTCATAAATCAGCATCCTAATTGAATTAGATCCTATATCTATAACTGCTAATTTAGCAGGTTTTAACTTTAAATTTTGTTTATTTTTATAAACTTTAATTTCCACTTTTAATTAATTTTAAGTTTAATTTTTTTGGTTTCATTTTTAATTTAGCTTTACCTCTTCCAGATAAACTTGGATTATTCATAAAATAATCGTGAGCTGAAAAAGAATCATTTTCAATATATTTAATTTTTTTATAATTTCCACTCGCATCGAGTTCCCAACTTTGTTTTTTATCTAAATAATTAGCTAACATAATTTGATCAAGAACTTGTTCGTGGACTGTTTGGTTTTCAATTGGAACTAGAAGTTCTACTCTTCGATTTAAATTTCTTGGCATTAAATCTGCTGATGAAATAAAAACTTTTGCATCTCTACTAGGCATTGTTTTTCCATTTGCAAAACAATAAATTCTTGAGTGTTCCAAAAATCTTCCAATCATGCTTTTAACTATTATATTTTCTGATTTATCTTTAACTCCAGGTCTTAAACAACAAACACCTCTTACAAATAAAAATATCTTCACTCCAGCATTTGAAGCTTCATAAAATTTATCAATTATCACTGGGTCTACTAGGGAATTCATTTTTGCCCATATTTCACCCTTTTTTCCTTTTTTGACATTTGCTATCTCATTAGCAATACATTTGTTTAAAGTTTCCCTAAGATTTATTGGTGATATGGATATTTTATTAAGGTTTCGCGGTTTTGAATAACCAGTTACATAATTAAAAAATTTTTCCACATCAGTTGCTATTTTTTTGTCAGAGCTAAATAAAGATAAGTCAGTATAAATTTTTGCATTAACTGGGTGATAATTGCCAGTTCCCAGATGTATATAGGTTTGAATTTTTCCTTGCTCTTTTCTTAATATTAAAGATGATTTTGCATGTGTTTTATATTTTGCAAAACCATAAAGTATTTGAATTCCTGCCTTTTCTAAACTTCTGGAAAGTTGAATATTTGCTTCTTCATCAAATCTTGCTTTGATCTCTATTAAAGCAGTCACTGTCTTTCCGTTTTCAGCTGCTGTTATTAAGGCTTTAACAATTGGAGAGTCTAACGTTGTTCTGTATAGAGTTTGTTTAATTGCTATAACTTTTTTATCATATGCAGCTTGATTTAAAAACTCAATTACAGCATCAAATGTTTCAAAAGGATGATGAACTATTAAATCTTTTTTTTTTATAGTATCAAAAAAATTATTATTAAATTCCTTTAATCTCTCAACCTCCCTGGGATTAAAATTTTTAAATCTTAATTTAGAATTTTTAATTTTACAAACTTGATCGATATCTTGAATTCCAACAATACCTTCGGTTTCATAGATATATTCAGAATTTACGTTTAACTTATTTGTTATAAACTTAATTAAGTCATTATTACTATTTTTTAAAATTTCTAAACGTACTATGTCACCTGTTCTTCTTCTTTTTAATGCCAATTCAAAAGATCTTACTAAATCTTCAGCTTCCTCTTGTATTTCTACGTCACTATCCCTTATAACTCTAAATAACATTTTTTTATCTAAATCATGATCGGGAAAAATTTCAGAAGCAAAAAAACTTATAACATCATCAATAATTAAAAATTTTTTAAAACTTTTGTTTCCATCTATTTCAATAAATCTTGATAAAGCTTTTGGAATTACTATTATTGCATTTAAAACTCTTTTTTTATTTTTCTTATTTAATCTCATAACTAATGCTCTTCCTTGATTGACAATAAATGGAAATGGATGAGCTGGGTCTATTGCTGATGGTGTTAGTAAGGGGTAAATTTCTTCGTTAAAAACTTTAAATAATTTTTTCTGATCCGATTTACTTAAATTTTCAGGTTTTACTATACTTATATTTACTTTTTTTAATTGAAGAATTAAATCTTTATATATTTTATTTTGTTTATTAAGAAGATTGTTAGTTTCCAAAATAACTTCATTCATTTGTTCATCAGGAGTAAGACCATCAGAACTAAGAGAGTCTACGTCTTGCTTGATTTGACTATATAAACCTGCAACACGTACCATGAAAAATTCATCTAAATTTGATCCAGCTATAGATAAAAATTTAATTCTTTCGTAAAGAGGATTTTCTATATTTTGAGCCTCTAGAAGAACTCTGTCATTGAATTTAAGCCAAGATAATTCTCTATTTATATATTTAGATTTAAGTATTTCTTTATCTTGTTTTTTTAATGCAGTCATATATTTAAACTTTATGCTCAAATTATACGTTATGCGTCATGCAAAATCTAGCTGGGACCATCCAAATCTTGACGATCATGAAAGAACCTTAAGTAAGCGTGGCAAGAAAAATGCAAAAAAAATTTGTGAATTTTTTGTTAAAAAAAAATATAAATTTGATTATATATTACTTTCATCATCAAAAAGAACAAAGAAAACATTAAAAATTTTATTAAAAAAAATTGAAAAACCGAAAAAAATTACTTCCTCAAAAAAATTATACTTAACAAGTGAAGATAAAATTATAGATATAATAAAAAAAATACCTAAAAAATTTAAATCTGTGCTTTTAATTAATCACGAGCCTGCTGTTAGAAATCTAGTCCAGTCACTGACAAAAAATCATAACAACAACCATTTTAAGTTATTAAACTTTAAATTTCCAACATCTGCTTTTGCAAAAATTTATTTTGATTTTAATGAATGGAATAAAATAGATGGAAATGGTTTAATTAAGGAATTTATGAGACCTAAAGACCTTCAAGTTTCTAAAGAATAACCTGCTGATCTTACGGTTCTTATTAAAGGCTTAGTTTTATCTATATTAATAGCCCGTCTTAATCTTCTAATATGTACATCAACGGTTCTAGTTTCTACATAAATATTTTCACCCCAAACATTATTTAAAAGCTGTTCTCGTGAGTACACCCTTTTTGGATTTTTAATAAAAAAATCTAATAATTTAAATTCTGTAGGACCCAAAGAGATTTCAACGTTATTTCTATAAACTCTTTTTGTTATTCTATCTATTTTTAGATCTGTAAACTCAACAACATCAACTGAAGAATATGGTTTTGATCTTCTAAGTAGTGATTTAATTCTTGCATTAAGTTCTTTTTGACTAAACGGCTTTGTAACATAATCATCAGCACCTGTGTCAAAGGCTCTTAATTTGTCCTCTTCCTCACCTTTTGCTGTCAACATTATTATTGGTATGTCGTTATACTTATTGTCTTTCTTTAAATTCTTACATACTTCAACACCCGATAAATCAGGCAACATCCAATCCATTAAAATTAAGTCAGGATGCTTATCTTTAATTTGTTTAAGCGCTTGTTCACCATTTTCACAGAAACTTACTTTGTAACTCTCTTTTTCAAGGTTATACTTTAGAAGGGTTATTATCGAAGTTTCGTCCTCAGCTATAAAAATGTGAGCCGGCATATTTTACTTTTCTCCTGTAACAATAGGTTCTGTACCTTTAGGTCGATCACCCTCAAGATATTCTCCCTTAACTAAATAGTATATTTGCTCTGCAATGTTAGTTGTATGGTCACCTATCCTCTCTATATTTTTAGTTACAAATAATAAGTGCGTTCCATCACTTAAGTTTTTTTCATTTTCTTTTAAATATTTAATCACTTCTTGCATGCATAAATTGGTTAAATCATCAATTTGTTCGTCGCTTTCCCATACATTAATTGCCATAGCCGAAGATCTTTCTAGGTATGCATCCAATATTGATTTTAATTGTTTTTGAACATCAGAAGAGACTCTTATGATAGCATCTACTAAATTTTTTGGTAAATTCTCATTTAACAAAAGGGTTCTTTTGGAAATATTTTTTGCTAAATCACCTATTCTCTCAAGATCAGAAGATATTTTTAAAGCAGTAACTGTTTCTCTAAGATCTATAGCCATTGGCTGTCTTAAAGCAATAAGATTTACTACCTGTTGCTCTATTAAAGTTTCAAACTTATCTATTTTTTCGTCATCCTTTATAACAGCTTCCGCATTATCACTGTTTCTAGTGGTAATAGCTTGAATAGCCTTCCCTAAAGACTTTTCACAAAAACCACCCATTTTAATTATATTGCTATTTAAATTTTTAAGCTCTTCTTCGTAAGACTTTACAGTATGCGGTGCTTCGGTCATTATCCAAACCTCCCAGTGATATAATCCTGAGTTTTTTTATTTTCAGGATTCTTAAATATTTTATCAGTAGAGCCATGTTCAATCAATTCTCCTAAGTGAAAAAAACCAGTATTTTGAGAGACCCTTGCAGCTTGTGCCATTGAGTGAGTGACTATTATGATAGTATGGTCTTTTTTTAGTTCATCAATTAATTCTTCAATTTGAGCTGTAGCAATGGGATCTAAAGCAGAGCAAGGCTCATCCATGAGAATAACTTCAGGTTTAACTGAAATAGCTCTTGCTATACATAATCTTTGCTGTTGACCTCCTGATAACCCTGTGCCCGGCTCATGAAGTCTATCTTGAACCTCTTCCCATAATGCTGCCTTTTTTAAGCTAGTTTCAACTATTTCATCCATTTCATTCTTTGATTGAGCCATACCATGAATTGTTGGACCATAAGAAATATTTTCATAAATAGTTTTGGGAAAAGGATTTGGTTTTTGAAAAACCATCCCAATTTTTTCTCTTAATCTAACAACATCACAACTTTTGTCATTGATATCAAAATCATTGATTATAATCTGCCCTTTTACTCTGCATATATCAATTACGTCATTCATTCGGTTTAGACATCTTAAAAAAGTAGATTTACCACAACCTGAAGGCCCAATTAGTGCTGTAACTTGATTTTCTTCAATATCTAAATTTATATTAAATAGAGCTTGTTTTTTTCCATAGAAAACATCTACATTTTTTGAACTTATCTTTATCATCTTAACTCCATTTTTTTTCAAATTTATGTCTAATTATTTGTGCAAATAAGTTCATTATAATTAAAAATCCTAATAGAACCATAATACAGGCAGAAACTTTCTCGACAAAACCTCTTTCAGCACTCTCTGCCCAAATATAAATTTGCACTGGCAAACTTGCAGCTGGATCTAAAGGAGATCCTGGTATTGTATTTACAAAAGCCACCATGCCAATCAATATCAAAGGTGCCGTTTCGCCTAATGCTTGGGCCAAACCAATTATTGTACCGGATAAAGTCCCTGGCATAGATAACGGAACTGTATGATGCATTGTAGTTTGCATTTTACTAGCACCCATTGCAAGTGCTGCCTCTCTTATACTTGGAGGAACTGCTTTTAAAGATGCTCTACAAGCAATAATAATTGTTGGTAAAGTCATCAACGATAAAGTTATTCCACCGACTAAAGGTGTTGACCTAGGTAATTGAAATACAGCAAGTAAAATACCCAGTCCTAAAAGACCAAAAACAATTGAAGGTACTGCTGCTAAATTATTTATATTTACCTCAATAAAATCAGTAAATCTGTTTTTAGGAGCAAATTCCTCTAAATAAATAGCTGCTAGAACTGCTACAGGAAACGCTATCATTAAACAAACAAGTATAGAAAATATTGATCCCATAAATGAGCTTGCTATACCAGCTAATTCAGCTTCTCTTGAATCAGGATATGTAAAAAAACTTAAATTGAATTTACTTTCAACTTTTCCTAGTTCTACAAGTTGATCGAAAATCTTTAATTGATAATCCGTAACTCTTCTTTGATCTTCAGGTAAATCTCTTGGATAATTGCCTTTGAATACTTGATCTAAATCATCTGAGGCAGTTAAATAAACATCTTTAGTTTTTCCAATTAATGAAGGGTCATTTAAAAGTTCTCTTTTAATCTCTCTTTCGAAAAAGTAAGAAACCATTCTCTTCAGCTCATTTTCTTGATTCTCATTAGCATTTGGATCTAAATCAGCCATTGATTTTAATGCTATATCGTAATAATCAGCATCTTTTAAATCCTCTTTAGAAGGATTTTGCTCTAACATCATTAATTCAGCATCAAAAGTAACTGGAACAATAAGCCAAGTTTTTTGAAAGGCTGAATAGCCTGTCGAAAAAATTTTAAAAATAAAGATTATTAAAAATAAAAGTGCCATAAAAATTGCACTTTGACCGTATAATTGAAATCTCTTTTCAGCTTTATATCTTTTATTTAATAATTGTTCTTTATTTTTATTCATATTTTTCTCTATATTTTTTAACTACTCGTAAGGCCACAATATTCAAACAGAGCGTTACTAAAAATAATGACATACCTAAAGCAAATGCAGCTTGCGTTTTTGGGTCGCCAAAAGCTTGATCTCCAATTAATATTACAACAATTTGCGCTGTAATTGTTGAAGTAGATTCTAATGGATTTAAAGTTAAATTAGCAGCTAAACCAGAGGCCATAACAACTATCATTGTTTCTCCAATAGCTCTTGAAACACCTAATAAAATAGAACCAACAATACCTGGTAATGCTGCAGGAAAAATAACTTTTTTTATTGTTTCTGATTTGGTTGCTCCCATGGCATAACTTCCATCTCTTAAACTTTGAGGTACACTTGTAATCACATCGTCACTTAAACTTGAAATGAATGGTATAATCATAATGCCCATTACTCCGCCTGCCGCTAAAGCGCTTTCAGCTGAAACGTCTAAACCCATGCTATTACCTATTTCCTTTAAAAAAGGTCCAACTGTTAGAGCAGCAAAAAATCCATAAACAACTGTTGGTATACCTGCTAAAATTTCAATTAAAGGTTTTGCGTATTGTCTAACTTTAACTGATGCATACTCAGCCAAATAAATTCCACTCATTAATCCAATAGGAATAGCAACACACATAGCTATGAAAGCAATAAAAAAAGTTCCCGCAAAAATAGGGACTGCTCCAAAAGTATCGGAGTACATTGACGGATCTAAAGCCTCAGATGAATCTCTAACAAAAGCTTTTGCAGGATACCAATGAGTTCCAAAGACAAAATCAAATAATGGGATTACTTTAAAAAAATCTATAGTTTGAAATATAAGTGAGAAAATTATTCCAACAGTAGTTAATATTGCAGCTAAAGAAGCTGTAAATAAAACTGCTTTCAAAAATTTTTCAACTGGCTCTCTTGTTCTAGAATTAGATGAAATTCTTTTATAAGCGTAGGCCCCAGACGCAATAATTGCTGATAACACTATAACAACTTTTGAACTTTGGGCTATTGATCGAAGATTAATGTATTTTTTAGCTGAAGCTTCAATGAAGGGTGTAATTTCTCCAGTAAATTGACCTCGAGACAATGATTTTGTTTTTTCATAAATTAAATTTAATTCATTATCAAGATAACCTTGATTTGAATAATCACTTAAGATAAGCAATTTTACAATTGTAGGCTCAAAAATTGCCCATAAAGAAAAAATTATAAAAGCCGGTATTGCACACCAAATCGCAAGATAATAACCATAAAATTGAGGTAATGCAGTTAATCTTTTTTTTGTATATTGAATTGTGTATGCTTTTTTTCGTCCAAAATAATAACTTGTGAAACCAAGAAGAACAATAAATGTAAATAATATTAAGTTCAAAGAATCTCCACTAATAAAGACTTTACTCTGTTTATAAAAAAAAGGGGCCTAAAAAGACCCCTTTTTTTTCATTTGTTATTAAAGAAATAATTAATCTCCCATAGCAACTAGTTTGGTGGCATTAGTTCTGGTTGTTTTATACAACGTTTTATCTAATGGCACTAAACCAATGTCTGCTAGATAACCACCTTTTCCAATAGCTTTCTTTGTTGTGAATTCTTTCACAAACTCATGTAATCCTGGAATAACGCCAACGTGAGCTTTTTTCACATAGAAAAATAATGGTCTTGCAACTGCATAACTGTAGTCTTGAATACTCGCAAGAGAGGGTTGTCCACCATCTATGCTAGCAGCTTGTAATTTATCTTTAGCAGCCAAGAAATAACTAAAACCAAAGAAACCAAACATATCTTTATCTTGAGTTAACTTTTGGATGATTAAACTATCGTTTTCTCCTACTTCAATAGCAGCACCATCTTCTCTGTAAAGTTTTTGAGGTTTTTTATATTTTTTATTTCCAGCTTCAAAACCAGCTTTATAAAGAGCTTTAGCTTCTTTAGTCATACCTTTTTTCATTACTAAAGAATTCCAAGCATCTCTAGTTCCTGATGTTCCTGGCGGGATCATCACTGAAATTTTTTGTTTTGGTAAGCTAGGGTCAATTTGGTCCCAAGTTTTATAAATATTTGGAACTAATTTACCATCAACAACTGTATGAGCAGCTAATGCTAAATATAATTGTTCTTTGGTAAAATTTACTGGTTTTGCATCTTTGCTGTAAGCTAGTGTAATACCATCGTTACCAATCACAATCTCAACAATTTCATTTACACCGTTTTTCTTACATAGAGCTTTCTCTTTATCTTTCATGGCTCTTGATGCATTTGTAATATCTGGATGTTGCTCACCAACACCAGCACAGAATAGTTTAGCTCCTCCACCAGTACCAGTAGACTCGATTACAGGAGTTTTAAATCCTGAACCACCGAATCTTTCAGCAACAACAGTTGCGTAAGGGAATACTGTAGATGAACCAACTATTTTAATTTGATCTCTTGCTTGAGCAACTGTTGCGACCGTTAAAGCAACAAGCGAAGCAATTATTATAGTTAGTTTTTTCATTATCTTTAATCCTTTCATAATTTATTAAAAGATTTTAAACTCCTATAAATTAATTGAATCTTAAATATTACGGAATTGTTACAGTTTTGTTAAAAACATAACCTTTTAGTTGTATTTCATTGAGAAAATAATCTCGTTATTTTCGGTTTCCAAACCACCTTTGCATGAGACTGGATTAACATTATCCTTAAAAGCAAGATCTGGAGTAGGTCTTAAAACAACTTCCAGTTTTACCAAATTAACCAATTCTTCAAGCACGCTTTGATCAAAACGCCATTTTGGCCAACTAGATGGAGTAGAAAAGATAGTTGTTAAATAGCTTGTCGCCATAGTAAATCTATAATTACTCATATTTTCATTTCTCAGTAAATGATCTCTAACAGAATTAAATATGTTTCGACATCTCAATGAATCTGACATGTAGTTCTCTTTTTTTAAATTTTCATTTACTGGAATTGAAACAATTAAATCTACTGTATTTCTCCAATAGGAACTAAGAACATCTATATATATATCTTCGTATGGTACATCTTTATGTTTTTTAATTTCAGGATATGCACTCTTTAAGTCTTCGTGCAATCTAAAAATACCAATATCAAAAACGGTTAATTGCTGGTTTTTTAAAATTGTAGAAATATCAGATGCATTACTTTTCGCAATCATTGATATTGAAAAATATATAATAATCAAAATACCATTTAACAACTTAGTCATATAAAAATTTTAATTTAACTAAGATACTAATCAACAAAAGATTTGTTAAAAATTGATTGAATAAGTGTTAATTTTAAACAAGTTTTTAAATTTATTATTTTGTTGGAAGATATATCTTTACTTCAGTACCTTTATCTACTTTACTGAGAATCTCATAATCACCTCTATGTTGAGATATAATATGTTTCATGATAGCTAAACCTAAACCTGTACCACCAGCCTTTTTACTTTTTTCTTCATCTACTCTAAAAAATCTTTCGGTTATTCTTGGAATTAATTGTTGAGGTATTCCAACACCTTCATCTTTAATGCTAATTACAATATTTTTATCAATTAATTTACCTTCGCTATTTTGACTATTTACATATATATTTTTGCCATTTTGAGAGTATTTTATTGAATTATCAATTAAATTTGAAAACACAGTTAACAATTTATCATTATCACCAAACACTAAGGTTGGTTCCATAAGATCTAGATGCAAATTAATACTTTTTTTTTTTAATATTATTTCAAAATTACTTTTTATATTTGTAAAAATATCATTTAAGTTGATTATTTTATTAGGCTTAATGTGTTCTTCTAGTTCAATTCTACTTAAAATCAATAAATCGTTGATAAGATTTTCCATTCTTAATACTTGATCAGACATAATCGACATAAATTTTTTTTGCGCTTCTTGATCATTTGAAGCTGGTCCAAGAATAGTTTCTAAAGAACCTTTGATTGATACTAAAGGGGTTCTTAACTCATGACTTACGTTAGCAACAAAATCAGTTTTTAATTTTTGTGCTTTTGTTATTTCTGTAAAATCTTTTAGAAACAAAACGACAGAATCTGATTCTGGAAACAAATTAGTGGGGCCGGGTATAACATAGATTTTGTAAAGTTGATAAGATGGTAAATTTATTTCTACATTTACATTTTTTGTAGTTTGATCTTTAATTGCATTTTCGATTGTTTCCAATAACTTTGTATCTCTTATTACACTTGAAATATTTTTATCAATTAAATTTTCGCCAAAACGCTGTTTTGCACTTTTGTTGAGATATTTAATTAAGTTGTATTTATCTAAAGCAAAAAATTGATCTTCTAATTCCTCTATTATTATTCTTTTACCTAAGTCTTCTTTATTTGTCTTATTAATAGTAGGAGCAATGTTTTCAGGTTTAATATTTTTTTTAAATAAAAAGTAAATCAGTATTACTATTATGATTAACAAACAAAAAATTTTAAAATCCATCTTATTTTAATGTAACAAATCTGAAATAATTCTTTAACTTTAAATACATGTGAATCTCTTATCAGATATTAATGACTTTAAACAACATATTAAGAAAAAATAATATTACAAAAAAATTTAATATAAATACTCATGATTTTTTTAAACCTATTTTTAATGTCAAATTAGCAGAAAGCAGAAGTGAAATAAAACTTGCTCAAAAACTTAGATACAATGTTTTTTTTTCAGAAAGGATCCATAGTCCTATATTAAATATTGGAAACTTTAGAAGAGATTCTGATAAATTTGATAATTATGCAGATCACATAATTGTTAAATTCAGAAAATCAAAATTTTCAAAAACTAAAGTAATAGGTACTTATCGTTTACTTAAACAATCTGTGGCAGAAAAAAAATCAGGATTTTATAGTTCTGATGAATTTAATTTGGATAATCTACTAAACTCAAAAATTTATAACAATATGTTAGAGTTAAGCCGATCGTGCATATCTCAAAAATTTAGAAATAAAAATGTATTAAAGTTAATGTGGAATGAAATATATCGATACATAAATTTAAATAATATAGATGCTTTATTTGGCACTGCTAGTTTTTTAGACACTAATGTTAATAACATTGAGGATCAGATAATTTATCTAAATAATAACCACAAAATGCCAGATAATGTAAAAGTTAAGGCATTGCCAAACTATAATATAAAAATTGATTATCAGAAAAAAATTAATATGAATTTCAAATTAATTTCAAAGTTGCCTACTTTAATTAAAGCTTATTTAAAATTTAACGCATCAATTGGTGAAGGTGCCGTAATTGATAGTAAGTTTAAGACAACTGATGTTTTTGTTTTTTTGCCAATTAAAGAAATAAATAAAGATTATGTTAATAAAATTATAGATTGATGGAAAAAATTATTAATAAAATATCTAAAGCTGATGAAATAAAATCTTTATATAAGAGGAACTATGAGGACTTAAAAAAATCATCAAATTTTTGGAAAAAAACATTAAACATTTTAAATATAGATTACTACGCAGAAAATATTAATAATATCCCAAAAACAGGTTCAACTATAGTTGTGGCAAATCATCCTTTTGGATTATTAGATGGATTAATAATTTGTTCTATAATTTGTGATATCAGGAAAGATTATAAAATTTTAATCAATGAAGAGGTATCGCAAATTGACCAAATAAGAGAATATTTGCTTCCAATAAAGTTTTCTAGACTTACATCAGATATAAAAAAAAACATAATTACTAAAAAAAAAGCAATTGAACATTTAAATTCAAACGGAATTTTGATTACTTTTCCGTCTGGAGAAGTCGCTACCTCCTCATTAATATTTAATGAGGCCAATGAAAGAGAGTGGAAACCTTTAATAGGTTCTATAATTAATAAAACAAATGCAGATATTATCCCTGTTCGTTTTTTTGGAAAAAATAGTTTATTTTTTCATACAATAGGTTTTATAAATAATAACTTAAGAAGAGTTTTATTTATTAGAGAGCTTTTTAATAAAAAAAACAAAAAATTTAACCTAAGTATTGGAAAAAAAATTACTTTGCTGCAAAAAGAAAAATTAAATAATAAACAAATGGTTCAGAAACTTAGATCAATAGTATTAAATATTAATTAGGTGATATATTGTTATAAAATATCTTTGCTGTTTCTTCCCAACTATATTTTTTAGCAAATTCTAAACAATCATCTCGATTTATTTTTAAAGCTTTAAGTGCTGAGTTTTTAAGGTCCACATCTAATGTATCAATTTTAGTTCCACCCAATATATCTTTGGGTCCTGGTACAGGGTAAGCTGCAACTGGTGTTCCACAATTTAAAGATTCTAAAACGACTATTCCAAAAGTGTCTGTTTTACTTGGAAATACAAAAACATCAGAAGATGCAAAATGTGATGCTAATTCTCCATTAGTTTTCTCGCCTAAAAAAATATCATTTGGATATTTTTTTTTTAAAATGCTCAAGTTAGGACCCTTTCCAATTATAATTTTAGTACCTTCAAGATCTAAATCTAAAAATGCTTTAATATTTTTTTCAACAGCAACCCTTCCAACATAAATCCATATTGGTCTTTTATAAGGTAAGTCTCTCTTAATGGGATTTTTAAATGCACCATGATTACCTCCTCTAGACCACGTAACCATTTTGCTGTTATCAACACCTAAAGCAATGAGTTCTTCACGCATAGACTCTGTTGTAATTAAAATTCTTTCTGCTTTATTATGGAAATTACACAAAAATTTTTCTGACCATTTAGCTGGAATTATGGGCATATAAAGCTTTATATATTTATCAAACCTTGTATGAAAACTTGTTGTAAATTTTAATCCTTTTTTAATACAATGTCTTCTTGCCATAAAACCTAAAGGTCCTTCTGTTGCAATATGTATTGCATTAGGCTTAATTGAGTTGATTAAATTACTTACACGTGGCCAAATATTTATAGACAATCTAATTTCATTATATTTGGGCATAGGTACAGTAAGAAATTGTTGAGGAGTAATATATTCTAATGTGTGACCTTGAGATTTTAGAACTTCGCCTGTTTCATGAAGTGTTCTAACAACACCATTTACTTGAGGAAAGTAAGCATCTGTCACTATTAATATTTTCATATTTTATGATGCTCTTTTAAAATCGCTAACTTTTTTAGTCTCTAAATTTTCAAAAATATAGTTTTGTCTTGTTTTGTCCCAGTAAATAATTTCAAAAGTTCCATCGTATTTTTCAGCTAACGCAGTGCAAGATTCAACCCAATCACCACAGTTTAAATAATTAACACCATCAAGATTTAAATTCTCTGCATGATGTATGTGACCACAAATTATTCCATCAAATTTTTTTCTCTTTGCATAATCTGTTAGTGTCTTTTCATATTCACCTATATATTTTACTGCATTCTTCACTTTATATTTTAAAAATTTGGCTAAAGACCAATAATCTTTACCTCTCATTTTTCTAAAGAAATTAATAACAATATTTATTTTGAGTAATATCTCGTAAGCGATCGCTCCTAATTTAGATAGCCATTTTGCATACTTCATTACTCCATCCCATGCATCACCATGAACAACTAAATATTTTTTGCCTAACTGCGTCTCATGAATAACTCTATTTACAATTTTGATATCACCAAAATGCAAAGGTATAAATTTTCTAAATACCTCATCGTGATTTCCAATTATATAAAATACTTTTGTTCCATGTCTTGCTTTTCTCAATATTTTTTGAATGACATCATTATGTTGTTGAGGCCAATAAAAAGTTTTTTGCATAGCCCAAACATCAATTATATCTCCAACCAGATAAAGATTTTCAGATCTTGAATTCTTAAAAAATTCTAAAAGCTTATTAGCCTGACAACCTTTGGTACCAAGATGCACATCTGATATAAAAATACTCTTATATTTTAATATAGGTGGCACTAAAAAAACCTATTTTGTAACACAACTGTAACTCGAATCATCTATTTCTTATGTCATTGTAATGTTAAAGTTTTGTTAAAAATTAGTTACGGAAAAATTATGCATTTTTGTTTAATCTATAATCTTAATTCTTCATCTGGGAGAAAAGTAAAACTGATAAATAAGATTTATAAAAAATTAAAGATCAACAACACTGTTGATTATTTCAAAACAAAATCTGAAAAAGAAGCGAAAGAAATATTTCTTGAATTTAAAAATAAGAATTATGATCGATTGATAGTTGCAGGTGGAGACGGATCTGTATCATTCGCTATTAATGAATTGATCAAAAATGACTTTGACTTTGATGAAAATTTTGCAATTGGATATATACCAGCTGGAACAGCCAATTTGCTTCAAGCAGAGTTATCAATAACTAGAAATGTAGAAGATGTTTGTAAAGTATTAATTTCAAATAATTATAAACAATCCAATTTAATAAAAATAAATGAAAATTATTTTTTTTTAATGGCCGGTATTGGTTGGGATGCTAAAATTGTTCACTCGATTGATACACGTATAAAAAAAATACTTGGAAAGATAATATTTGGTTTAAAGGGATTTCAGCATTTCTTATTTATGAATAACAATAAATTAAATGTTTCTTTTGATGGTCAAAAACATCAAGCTGATTGGATACTATCTTCTAATACCAAATTTTATGCTGGCCATCATAAGATAAATAAGTCAAACATTTTTGATGACAGATTAATAACTTATGTCTTTAAAGATTTAACTAGGCTAAAACTAATATATTATATAATTTTAATAATTATTTATGGAGATTTATCAAAAAATAAATCTGTAATAACTACCTACTCAAAAAGTATTCATATTAATTGCAATAATTTTAAAATTC
>CACGOY010000013.1:0-29020 GCA_902574735.1 uncultured Pelagibacteraceae bacterium | reverse complement strand
GGAAACAATTGAAATTGCAAAACAGTCAATAAAGATTGGTGCAAATGTATTTTGGTGCCAATTAGGCATTCATAATGAAAGTGCGGCAAAATTAATTTCTGAAAATAAAATTTATTATATCTCTAACAAATGTATCAAAGTAGAATATGAAAGTTTATTTAGAAAAATTTAATGAACAAAAATTATTTAAAGATATTTTTATTTTTTATTTTTTTTAACTTTATTATTTTAAGCAATTCACATAGTGATGTATTAAAACCAAATATAAATATTTCTCCTAAAGAAGTTGTTAAAATTCAGCTTAACGCTTTAATGAAAAATGACAGTCCTTATAAAGATAGAGGAATTTTACAAACTTGGGAATTTGCTCATCCAAATAACCAGAGATACACAGGTCCAATAGAAAGATTTAAAACAATGCTAAAAGGGGATTCGTTCTCAATGATGCTAAATCATAAAGAAAATAAAGTTGTTGAAATATTTAAAAATGATGAGGTAGCAACATTTGAAGTCACCATTTTAGGTTCAGATAAGAATTACTTTAAGTTTAAATGGCAGGTTGAAAAAAATACCATCGATGGCCCTACTAAAGATTGTTGGTTAACTACCGCTGTTTCACAACCTTATAATTTAGGATCGTCCATTTAATAAAATGAAAAAGCTTCCAATGTACATAAAATACGCAATTGTGATGTTTGTTTTGTGTTTTCCGCCAATATCATCAACTCAATTAGGTTGGTACTTTTTTGGGAGTGAGGTCGGCATCAATATAGGTATGGTTGTTGGAGTGATTTCTGTGTCTGTGGCCGCATACTTGATGTATATATTGGGATGGCGTGACGCAGATGATGATGAATAGAATTTTGTTTCGTTCAATTTGAAAATTTAGTAGGAATCGCTAAATGAAATCAAAAGCAAAAGTTGTTATTGTTGGTGGTGGTGTAGTAGGAGTAAGTGCACTTTATCATTTAGCAAAAAAAGGTTGGTCAGACGTAGTCTTAATCGAGAGGAAAGAATTAACCTCAGGTTCAACATGGCATGCAGCAGGTCTTCTTCCTTTATTCAACATGAGTTATTCAGTTGGACAGTTACACAAATATGCTGTCAATCTTTATAAAACATTAGAAGAAGAAACAGGAAAGAACGTTGGTTTCAGCGTTGTTTCAAATATTAGATTAGCTAGCACAAAAGATAGAATGGACGAGTATCATCAATATGCAGGAGTAGCTCAAACAATCGGAGTTGATGTAAAATTTTTAACTCCAGATCAAGTAAAAGATATTTGGCCATTGTGTAATACTTCAGATTTAGTTGGAGCAATACAACACCCAGAAGATGGATACATTCAACCAGCAGATCTAACTCAAGCTTTAGCAACAGGCGCGAGAAATAGAGGTGCAGAAATTTATAGAAACACAAGTGTAGTTGGAATGAAACAAACACAAGATGGATGGGTTGTTGAAACTGATAAAGGAACTATTGAATGTGAACATATTATTTCTTGTTCAGGAAATTTTGCAAGACAAACTGGAAAAATGGTAGGTTTAGATATTCCTGTTATACCAGTTGAACATCAATACATTGTTACAGAACCACATCCTGAAATTCAAAAAAGAAAAAAAGAAGGACTTCCAGAAATGGGAGTTTTAAGAGATAGTGATAGCAGATGGTATATGAGAGAAGAAGCTGGAGGATTAATTCTAGGTCCTTACGAAGATGGTGCACCATGTTGTTATGTAGATGGACCTACAAAAGATTCTGAGTACGAACTTTTTCAAGAAGATTTGGATAGACTAGCACCACATATTGAAGGTGCAATTCATAGGGTTCCAGCTTTTGGTGAAGTTGGAGTAAAAAAAGTTTATAACGGCGCAATTTGTTATACTCCAGATGGAAATCCAATTGTAGGACCTGCTTGGGGACTAAAAAATTTCTGGATTAATGAAGGTCATAGTTTTGGAATAACAGCAGCAGGTGGTGCTGGCTGGCAATTAGCAGAATGGATTGTAGACGGCGAACCAACTATTGATATGCTTGGAGTGGAACCAAGAAGATACGGGGATTATTGTTCAAAATCATATCTTAAAGAAAAGAATGAAGAAGCATATAGAAATGTATTTATTATTCATTATCCTGATGAAGAAAGAGGCGCAGCAAGACCTCTAAGAACTGCACCGTGTTATGACAGAATGAAAAATTTAGGAGCAGTATTTGGTCAAAAATTTGGATGGGAAAGACCAAACTTTTTTGCAACTGATGGTATGGAACAAAAAGATGATTGGTCTTTTAGAAGATCAAAGTGGTTTGAAGCAATCAAGAAAGAGTGCAAAAATGTAAAGCAAAATGTTGGTTTATTAGACATGACTGCCTTTGCAAAATGTAGAATTAAAGGCCCTGGAGCTGAGGAATTTTTAGATAATTTAGTTGCTAATAAGCTTCCAAAAAAAATAGGAAGAATAAATCTTTGTCACGCACTAAATACTAAAGGCGGAGTACACTCTGAGTTTACAATCATGAGGGAGGCTGAAGACAGTTTTTATCTTGTATCTGCAGGAGCCTTTCAAAGATTAGATCATGACTGGATACATAGATGGATGCCGAAAGATGGATCAGTACAGTTTGAAAATTTAACTAACAGTAATGGAGTTCTTGTGGTCTCTGGTCCAAAAGCAAGAGAGCTAATGCAAAGAGTTTCAACTGATGATTTTTCAAATGAAAATTTTAAATGGCTAAGTGCGAAGATGGTTGATATTGGTTATGCGCCGGTTAATGCAATGAGGGTAAATTTTGTAGGTGAACTTGGTTGGGAACTACATCATCCAATTGAGTATCAAAATCACATCTTTGATAAATTAATGGAGGCAGGACAAGATTTAGGTATTAAACCATACGGAATAAGGGCAATGAATAGTTTAAGAGTTGAAAAATCTTATAAATTGGTTGGAACAGAACTGTCCATTGAATATTCACCTTACGAAAGTGGTTTGGATCGTTTTGTTCATCCAAATAAAGGAAAGTTTATCGGTTTAGAGGCTTTAAACCAATGGAGAGAAAAAGGTTTTAATAATAAATTGATAACAATGGAAGTTCACAATACAACAGATGCAGATGTTTTAGGTAACAACCCTGTCTATGAAAATGGTAGTGTTATTGGAAGAGCAACTGGTGGTGACTTTGGATTTAGATTGGATAAGTCTATTGCTTTAGCGATGGTGAAGCCAGAACTTGGAAATGTAGGACAAAAACTAAAAATAGATATTTTAGGAAAAATGCATGAAGCAACTGTTCTTGAAGAAAGTCCTTATGATCCTGAAAATAATTTATTAAGAGCATAATGAAAATATTAGTCGCTGTAAAAAGAGTAATTGATTACAACGTTCAAATCAGGGTTAAAGAGGATGGCAGTGGTGTCGTTACTGATAACGTAAAAATGTCAACTAATCCACCTGATGATAATGCGGTAGAAGAGGCTGTTAAAATAAAAGAGGCTGGCAAAGCTACAGAAATAGTTGCAATAACAGTAGGTGAGGAGAAAGCACAAGAGACAGTTAGAAAAGCTTTAGCAGTAGGAGCAGATAGAGGAATTCATGTAAAAGTTGATGGAATAATTGAGCCTTTAGCAGTTTCAAAAATTTTACAGAAAGTTGTTGAGAAAGAAAAGCCCGATTTAGTTTTTATGGGAAAACAAGCAATCGATGATGATTGTAATCAAACAGGGCAAATGCTTGCCGCTCTTTTAAATTGGCCACAAGCAACATTCGCATCTAAAATTGAAGTCAAAGAAAAATCTTTGGAAGTTACTAGAGAAGTGGATGAAGGTTTAGAAACAATAGAAGTAAATGTGCCTGCTATTGTAACATGCGATCTAAGATTAAATGAGCCTAGATACGCATCTTTACCAAACATTATGAAAGCAAAAAAAAAACCAATAGAACAAATTAATGCATCAGATTTAGGTATTGATACAAGTCCAAGAATTGAACAAATAAAGGTAGAAGAACCTCCTAAAAGAAAAGCGGGCATTAAAGTCGCAAATGTTGAAGAATTAGTTCAAAAATTAAAAAATGAGGCTAAGGTAATATAATGTCAGTTTTATTAATTGCAGAACATAACAATAAAGAGGTTAAACCTTTTACTTACAATGCTATAACTGCAGCTTCACAAATTGATCAAGATCTTCATGTTTTGGTGATTGGATATAATGCAGATGAAGTTGCAAAATCTATTTCACAAGTTCCAAGTGTAAAAAAAGTAA
This sequence comes from uncultured Pelagibacteraceae bacterium, assembly GCA_902574735.1. GTDB lineage: Bacteria > Pseudomonadota > Alphaproteobacteria > Pelagibacterales > Pelagibacteraceae > Pelagibacter. Next base: position 24,765 of record CACGOY010000013.1, on the reverse strand, counting down.
TTCAAGTTGATAATGAAATTTATGAAAATTATATTGCAGAAAATTTTACATCTGCAATCATTAAACAAGCAGATAACTATTCACATATAGTTTGTTCTGCAAATACTTTTGGGAAAAATTTAATGCCAAGAGTTGCAGCTTTGCTTGATACATCACAAGTAAGCGACATTATTAAAGTCATATCGTCAGATACATTTTTAAGACCGATTTATGCTGGAAATGCTTTTGCAACTGTTAAAAGCAATGATCCAAAGAAATGCGTAACAATAAGACCAACTTCCTTTGATCCTGCGCCCTCAACAGGTGGTTCTGCTGAAATAGTAAAAGCTGATGCAGCCGATAAAACAGAGACAACTCAATTCGTAAAAAGAGAAGAGATTAAATCTGATAGACCTGAGCTAGGAACAGCTAGAGTGGTAGTATCAGGTGGAAGAGGTATGCAAAGTGGAGAAAATTTCAAACTTATTCAACAAGTTGCTGACAAACTCAATGCTGCAATAGGTGCATCACGTGCTGCAGTTGATGCTGGTTATATTACTAACGACCATCAAGTAGGACAAACTGGAAAAGTAGTTGTACCAGACTTATATATTGCAGTTGGTATATCTGGCGCTATTCAACATCTAGCTGGAATGAAAGAGAGCAAAGTTATTGTTGCTATAAATAAAGATGGTGAAGCTCCAATTTTTAGTGTTGCAGATTATGGATTAGAGGCAGATTTATTCGAAGCTCTTCCACAGTTTCTTTCGGAACTGAACAAATTAAACACTATACAAAAATAACAAATACTGTAATAAAATATCATTATGTCCAGAGAAGTGATGGAATACGATGTGGTAATCGTAGGGGGCGGACCATCAGGACTTTCAACTGCAATAAAGTTAAAGCAGTTAAATCCAGATATAAATGTCTGCTTACTCGAGAAAGCATCCGAAATTGGTGCCCATATTTTATCAGGCAATGTGTTTGAAACACGTGCCTTAGATGAGCTGTTGCCAAATTGGAAAGAATTAAATTCACCAATTAAAACAAAAGTTACTAAAGAAAAATTTTTATTTTTAGGAAAAGAAAAATCTTTAAGTTGGCCAACTTGGTTACTTCCTAAAGTTCAACAAAATCATAAAAATTATATCATAAGTCTTGCAAATCTGTGCAGATGGCTGGGAGAACAAGCAGAGGCACTAGGTGTTGAAATTTTTCCCGGTTTTCCCGCAAGTGAAGTTTTGTACAATGAAGATGGATCAGTTAAAGGTATCGCCACTCAAGATATGGGTTTAGATAAAGAGGGCAATAAGAAAGACAGTTACGAACCTGGTATGGAATTACATGCAAAAGTAACTGTATTTGCAGAAGGTTGTAGAGGACATTTAGGTAAAGAATTAATAAAAAAATTTAATCTTAATGAAGGTAAAGACCCACAACAATATGGAATTGGATTTAAAGAGATTTGGGAGATAGATGAAAAAAATCATACAGAAGGTCTGGTTATGCATACAGCAGGATGGCCTTTAGACAACAATACGTATGGTGGAAGTTTTATGTATCACGCTGAAAATAAACAAATATTTTTAGGTTATGTAATTGGTTTAGATTATAAAAATCCTCACCTTTCACCTTTTGATGAATTTCAAAGATTTAAAACTCATCCAGCTATAAAAAAAATAATAGAAGGTGGAAAAAGAATTTCATATGGTGCAAGAGCTCTTATTGAAGGAGGAATTCAAAGTTTACCTAAAATGTATATGCCTGGTGCTCTTCTGGTTGGCTGCGATGCAGGTACATTAAATATGCCAAAAATTAAAGGTTCACATACTGCAATGAAAAGTGGAATGATTGCGGCCGAAACTATTGTTGATCATTTTAATTTAAAGAAAACTTTATCCTTATACGAAGAAAAATTTAAAAATAGTTGGGTTTATAAAGAATTACATGAAGCAAGAAATGTTAAACCAAGCTTTTCTTGGGGGCTAATTCTTGGAATAATATTTACTGGTATAGATCAGATAATATTTAGAGGAAAATTACCTTTTACTCTAAAACACAAGCATGCTGATCACGAAACTCTAAAACCAGCAAATTCTATGCCAAAAATCGAGTATCCTAAACCTGATAATGTAATAACATTTGATAAAACAAGTTCAGTTTATCTAACAGGTACAAATCATGCAGATAATCAACCGGTACACTTAAAGTTAAAAGATCCAAATTTACCTATAAGTTACAACTTAGAAAAATTTGATGAGCCAGCACAAAGATATTGTCCAGCAGGGGTTTATGAAGTTCAGCAAGAAAATAATATTAATAAATTTGTTATTAACGCACAGAATTGTATTCATTGTAAAACTTGTGATATCAAAGAGCCTTCACAGAATATTACTTGGGTTACCCCTGAGGGAGGGGGTGGACCAAAGTACGGAAATATGTAATTAGGATAAATCTATTGCAAATTTTTTTAATATTTCAATCGGTATAAGTTTTAAAGTTTTTTCATGAGTTTTTTTTAAAAATATTGGACATCCTTTTCCAGCCTCAACAGCTTTTGCATACCAACCAGCACACACACACCAACTATCACCATCTTTCAATCCTGGAAATCCAAATTCTGGATGCGGAGTGATTAAATCATTTCCTGCCTCTTTACACCATTCTAAGAATTCATTATTCACTTTAGCACATACAGTATGTATGCCGTGATCATTTTCATCTGTATTACAACATCCATCTCTATACCAGCCTGTCAAAGGATTATTTGAACAGTTTTCTAGGTTTTCACCTAAAACATTTTTTTGAACTTTATTCATTAAATATACTCGATACTTTCTTATCTATTTCTAAATTAAAAGAAAATGACCTTCTTTCACCATTTATTTTAAATGGATATGCGGTATGCATCAAATAATTTGGAAATAATAAGAGATCTCCTACTTTAGGAATATGATTATAAATACTATTATTTAGGAAGGATTTTGAACCATAGATAAAATCGATCGTGCCGTGAGTTTTTATTTTTTTATCTCCTTTTGTTAAATTTTTTGGGATTTTTAAATATCCAACCCCTGAAATATCACCATTATGAAAATGGATAGGGTTATAGTCATTTTTAAATTGCCTTACAATCCAAAGGTTTTTAATTTTAATTTTTTCTGTCTTTTTATTTAAACTTTTTAATAAGTACTGGTTAATACTTTTTTTTACATATTTCTTTAAATTTTTTTCTATAAACTTATTTGATAATTCTATCTCTTGACTAACTTGTCCGACAAGTTTTTTTGAATAATCTCTTTTTTTAATTAATTTTTTACTTAATAAAATCTGTTCAAATTCATTATTTATTTTTTTAATGAGATTTTTTGGTATTTTAAGAACAGCAATTTTTGGACCAAACGGATTAATTAATTTCATAATGTTATTACTTTTATCTTTTAATAAACGTTAAATGCTTCCTCATCAACTTTAGCATTAAATGAAATTGACCTTCTTTCCTCTTTAGTATTTTTAAATGGATAAACAGTGTGCATCATATAATGAGGGAATAAATAAAAATCTCCAACCTCAGGTGTAATTTTAAAAACACTTTCTGATAAAAATTGTTTTGTACCATGAATTAGCTCCAATTTTCCACCGTGATACTGTTTATTTTGTTTATCTTGTGTGTGTTTACCAAATGTCTGGGGTAGTTTTAAAAAGCCTGCGCCAGAAACATGGCCGCTGTGCCAATGAACAGGATTATACTCATTTTGAAATTGTCTCACCACCCACGATCTCATCAAATTAAAATTTTTAATTTTTTTTCCTTCATTAAGTTCGATAAATATTTTTGTGCAATTTGCTATAAAATCTAACCATCCACATGATTTAGCAAACTCATTTTCTAAAAAAAATTCTTGCGTAACGTCACCAGCAAGAGACTCACCCAAATTTAAATTTTTGCTCTTTTCCTTATCTTTCACAACTTCATCAATATAATCATTTAATTTTTTTGTAATTTCATCTGGAATTCTTACCTTTAAGACCGCAGGTCCAAAAATTTTAAGATTTTTGTACTGTATCTCCACTTATCTATATTTTAGTTGGATTTGGCTGACCTTTGTAAATTACTTCTGGATCAAATTTTTTTTTATCTTCTTCAAATTTCATTTCTATATTTCTTGCGTTATCAATTTTTCCCATTGGAACAGAACGATAAAAACAGGATCTATATCCAACATGACAACTCGCTCCCTCACCAATATCAACTGTTATCCAAACAGCATCTTGATCATCATCAATTCTTATTTCTTTAACCTTTTGAACAAAACCACTCGTTTTACCTTTGTGCCAAATTTGTTTTCTTGATCTACTAAAATAATGAGCCTCTTTTGTTTCAATTGTTAATTTAAACGCCTCAACATTCATGTAACCATGCATTAAAATTTCTTTAGTTTTTGAACATGTAGTAATTACTGGAATCAATCCATCATTGTCGAATTTTGGGGAAAGTAACTTACCTTCCTCTATTTCAGCGACATTTTCTCTTTTTTTAAACATATAAAGTGCATTATCTAGCACATTCACTAATATATTAAATATTTTAAAATTAAATAAATATATATATAAAAACCGTTCATGAAATTAGTAAAAAACGAAAACAATAAAAATAAAGAAGAAATTTCTGATAAAGAAGCCCAAGAGGCTTTTATTAAAATTTTGAAATGGATAGGTGAAGATCCATCTAGAGAAGGTCTATTAGAAACTCCAAAAAGAGTAATGAAGGCCTTTAAAGAATATTTTAAAGGTTACCATGAAGATCCAAAAGCCGTTCTTGATAAAACTTTTGGAGATGTAGAAGGTTACAGTGATATGGTTGTTCAAAAAAACATTTCAGTACAAAGTCATTGTGAACACCATATGGCACCAATTATTGGAATTGCTCATGTTGCATATATTCCAAATCAAAGAGTTGTAGGATTAAGCAAAATTGCAAGAGTAGTTGAAGTATTTTCTAAAAGATTACAAACGCAGGAAAGACTTACAGTTCAAATAGCAAATACTTTAATGGAATCTTTAGATGCAAAAGGTGTTGCGGTGACTATAGATTCAACTCACCAGTGTATGACTATGAGAGGGATTAAAAAAGAGCAAGCAACAACAGTTACGAATTTTTATTTAGGTCAATTCAAGGACGATTTAAGTTATCAGAATAGATATTTGCGGTTTATCGCAAAATAATATTAATTAATTTCATGTCAGAAAATTTCAAAGCTTTAGTGCTTAATCAAGATGGTGAAACTTTTACTAGAAAAGTGAAATCAGTTGATAAAAGTTTTTTAAAGCATGGCGATGTTACTGTTAAAGTTGATTATTCAGATTTAAATTTCAAAGATGGAATGATCTTAAAAAATGGAGGAAGGTTAGTTAAAGAATTTCCTCATATTCCAGGAATAGATTTTTCTGGAACAGTAATAGAAAGTGAAAATGACAAATTTAAAGAAGGTGATGAAATTATTTTAACAGGTTTTAGAGTAGGTGAAATTTATTACGGTGGATATTCTCAAATTGCAAAAGTTGATGGTAATTTTTTAGTTAAAAGACCAAAAAATTTATCATCAAAACAAGCAATGATGCTAGGCACTGCTGGTTTTACCTCTTTAATGAGTGCTTTTGCGATTAAAGCAAGAGAAGAATTGTTGCTTGGTGCAAAAGTAAATGACGTTCTTGTTACTGGAGCAACGGGCGGTGTAGGAAGTGTTGCAGTCATGATCTTAAATAAGATGGGATATAACGTAACTGCAGTAACTGGCAAAAATGATAAAAAAAACTATTTAGAGTCTTTAGGTGCAAAAAACGTTATTGATCGCAGTGAATTTGATAAAGATCCAAGGCCAATTGATAAAGGTTTATGGGATGGTGTAGTTGATACAGTTGGTGGAAAAATACTCGCAAATGCTATCGCTCAAACTAAATCAAATGGTATTATTGCTGTTTGTGGTAATGCAAATAGCAATGAATTAAATACGAACTTGTTACCATTTATGTTAAGAGGTATAAAAATTTGGGGAATGGATTCTGCTGGAGCAAGTATCAAAAGAAGAGAATTTGTTTGGCAAGCAGCAACTGACTTAATTGATTTTGAATTATTAGAGAAATCTGTTCAAATCTTAAGTTTAGAGGAATTAGTTGAAACTTATCCAAAAATTTTAAAAGGAGAAATTGCAGGAAGAGTATTAATCGATTTAAATAAATAATGGATTGGGATAAATTAAAAATTTTTCATGCAGTTGCAGAAGCTGGAAGTTTCACTAGTGCAACAGTGATATTAAATTTAAGCCAATCTGCAATAAGTAGACAAATTCAATCTTTAGAGGAGGATTTAAAGGTTAAATTGTTCGAAAGACATGCAAGAGGCTTAACTTTAACTGAAAATGGTGAATATGTTTATAAAACAGCTCATGAAGTTATTAGTAAATTAAAAGAGGTTGAAACCTCTTTAGGGGATCAAAAACACAAAACATCAGGAAAATTGACAATTACAACAGTTAGAAGCTTTGGAACGCACTGGTTAACTCCAAGAATTCAAGAGTTTATGCAACTAAATCCTGAAATAGAAATTGAGCTTATATTTGATGATAAAGAGTTAGATTTAAGCACTAGACAGGCGGATATTGGAATTTTTATGAGAAGGCCTAAGCAATTGAATTATATCCAAAAGAAATTGATAGATATTAACTATCATATTTATGGATCTAATAGATATTTAGAAAAATATGGAATACCAAAAACTATTAATGATTTAAATAAACATAAGTTTATCTCATTTGGAAAAGGTGCACCTTCACCAGTTTATAACCCTGATTGGGCTTTAAAAATTGGCGTGAAAGATAATAAAAAAAGAAAATCAGTAATGAAGGTAAATAGCGTTATGGGCTTACTGTTGGCAGTTGAGAGCGGAGTAGGTTTAGCAGCTTTACCAGATTACTTAGTATTTCAGTCCTCAAACCTAATTAAAGTATTACCAAAAGTAGAGGGACCAATAACCGAAGCACATTTTGTATATCCTCAATCTCTTAAAAATGTAGCAAGGGTGTCCACATTCAGAAACTTTTTATATAGTAAAATCTCAGAGTGGAAATTTTAGGATAAAATGCGTCAATAATGCAATTGATAATCATTATCATTGCGAATAGTTACTAATTTCATTATAAACAGTGCGGGAAAAGGGAGAAAAATGAGAAAAATAACAATAATTGGAATACTTTTTGCATTCATTTCATCTTTCGTATTTTCTGCGGAGGTTAACGTTTTTAGTGCAAGACATTACGACTCAGACATTCAACTTTATGAGAAGTTTACGTCTAAAACTGGAATTAAAGTTAATGTTGTATCAGGAAAAGATAAAGCTCTTCAAAAAAGAATAATGGAAGAGGGAGCTGATTGTGTAGGAGATTTATACATCACTGCTGACGCTGGAAGATTAGGTGCATTTCAAGCTAAGGGAATGCTCCAAAAGGCTGGGTGGTCAAAGGCAATAAAAAATGTTGTACCGAGTCAATTTAGAAGTGCTCAGTGGACTGGAATAGCTAAGAGAGCAAGGATAATTTATTATTCACCAGAAAGAGTAAGTGCAAATGAGTTAAATGGTATGACTTATGAAGGTCTAGCTGATTCAAAATGGAAAGGTAGACTAGTTATAAGAAAATCAAATAATATTTATAACCAATCTTTAGTTGCATCTTTAGTAAAAAATAATGGAAAAAATAGTACAGCCAAATGGGCTAAATTAGTTGTTGCTAACATGGCAAGAACACCTAAAGGAAATGATAGAGCTCAAATTATGGCAGTAGCAGCAGGAGAAGCAGATATTGCTGTAGCTAATACTTATTATCATGCATTAATGCTTTCTGGTAAAAAGGGTGCTGAGCAACAAGAAGCAGCAAAAAAAGTAATGCCTTTTTTTCCTAATCAACAAGATAGAGGAACACATATGAATATTAGTGGAGCTGGAATGTTGAAGCATGCTCCAAATAAATCTAATGCTGTAAAACTTGTTGAGTTTTTATTAACCGCCGAAGCACAAAACCATATTGTTAATAATACTTTTGAGTATCCAATGATTTCAGGGGTTTCAGCAAATGACTTAGTTCCAGGAAACGATATGAGTTTTAAACAAGATAATAAAACTTCAGTCAAAACTTATGGAGCTAAACAAGCCGACGCTTTAGAGGTTATGCTTGCAGCTGGATGGAAATAAGAAAACATGAACAAAAAATTTATGTCTAATATTGATTATAATAAATCTTCTACAGGATGTCCTACATGTTCTATGGAGTGTAAAAAAATCAGTAAAAGAATAAATAATAGAAAACTAACAGAAATTAAAAACAAGGAGGTTCCGCACATCCTAAAAGTATTTAATTTTTGATTTTCTAGATATGTGTCCATGCTAAGGTTTCTCCTTTCGCATGGACACATTTAGTTTTCATGATTATAAGGCGGATTATAATATGAGAATAAACACTTGGTACATTTCATCTTTATTAGTTTCAATAGTTGTATCTATTCCAATATTAACTGTTTTCTCAAGTTTTTTTGAAGATACTTCAAATTACTTTGAAATACTTAAAAGTACTTTTTTATACGAATATATAATCAATTCATTTATACTTTTATTTGGAGTTTTAATATTTACACTAATAATAGGAGTTGGGTGTGCATATTTAGTCTCCTTCTATAATTTTCCTGGTGTTAAATTTTTTAAATGGGCTCTAATATTATCTTTTGCAGTTCCAGCTTATATATATGCTTACTCATTAACAGCTTTTTTTGAAAACTTTGGAACTTTGTATTCGATAATAAAATCTATTCTAGGACCAGGAGAATATAATAAATTAATTCCAAAATTTGATGGTATGCTTGGTGCTATTTTATCAATATCCTTCTCTTTATTTGGATATGTCTATGTTTTAACAAGAGCATCCTTTCACTATCAATCTCAAAATCTTTTAGAATTGGGACAAAATCTTGGTTTTTCGAGATCAAAAGTTTTTTTCTCAATAATACTACCTTCAGCAAGACCAGCAATAGTTGCTGGATTAGCATTGGTTGCTATGGAAACACTATCTGAATTTGGAGCGGTATCCTTCTTTGGAATTTCTACTCTAACAACCGGAATTTATGATTCATGGATATCATTTGATGATTTAGCTTTTGCAAATCAATTGTCGTTTTTTCTGTTACTATTTATTTTAGGATTATTTTTCATTGAACATATTTCAAGAAGAAAAGCACAGTATCACTCTCCATCAAGAGGGGGAGTAAAACAAAAGAAAAAACTTAATCTCAAAGGTTCAAAATCTATTTTTGCTTTCTCAGTTTGTTTTCTAGTATTTTTCATAAGTTTTTTATTTCCAGTTTTGCAAATGCTTTACTGGACAATTATTTTTCCTAAAAATTTATTAGATTTAAATATTTTACAACTTTTATTAAATACAATTTATCTCGTATTTTTATCCAGTGCTGTGCTTATCATATTTTCATTTATTGCAAATTATGGAAATAGAGTGACCAGAAGTAAATTTCTAAATTTTCTCACAATGTTTTCAATTACCGGTTATGCAATTCCAGGTGTAATTTTAGCTGTAGCCTTTATAACTTTTGTTGCTTGGTTTGATAACAACATAATTAAACATTATGAATTAAGCTCAATAAAAAAAATATTCATTGGGTCTATAATAGGTTTGGTAATTGTATACTTTATTAGATTTTATTCTTTAGCATATAATGGTTTAAAATCTGGGTATGAGAGAATTAATAGATCTATTGATGAAAGTTCTTATTTACTAGGTTATTCAAAAATAAAAACATTTTTAGGTATTCATGTGCCATATTTAAGAAACTCCATATTTTTAATTGGTATACTTATATCTATCGAGATAATTAAAGAATTACCTATTACCTTAATATTAAGACCTTTTAATTTTGAAACTTTTGCTACCACCGCTTATATATATGCTTCTCAAGACTTATTAGAAGCAGCAGCTGTGCCATCTTTATTTCTAATTTTAATTGCAAGTACTTTTATTTTGATTACATCTAGATATATACTGAAAGACTGATGCCTGAAAATTTTTTTGAAATTGAAAATGTATCTTTTACAGCCGGAGGAAAAAATAAAGTTAATAATGTAAATCTATCAATAGAAAACGAAGGTGATATTATTTGTCTTCTTGGTCCCTCAGGAATAGGTAAAACTACAATATTACGAACAATAGCTGGCCTTGAAAAAATTAAATCAGGGCAGATCAAATTAAAAAATAAAATTCTATCATCAAAAGACAAACATATAGAACCTGAGTACCGTAACATAGCTTTATCATTCCAAGAAAATTCTTTATTTCCACATTTTAATGTTGAGAAAAATATTGAGCTAGGATCAAATCGAAAAATAGGAAAAAAGAAAAAAATAAACCAAAAGGATGTAATCAAATTTTTAAATCTTAAAAATATATTAAATAAATATCCCCATGAAATAAGCGCTGGTGAAGCTCAAAGAGCATCTCTAGCTAGGTCTTTAATTTCACAACCAGATTTATTGTTGTTAGATGAACCTTTATCTAACGTTGATCAAAGTTTTAAAGAGGAAATACAAGTGGAATTAAAGCAAATATTAAATAATTCAAAAATAACAACTATTATTGTTACACATGACTCTTATGAGGCTTTTTATTTAGGAAATAAATGTGGGATTATTTTAAATGGTCAGCTAAAGCAGTATGATGATCCTTACAATGTATACCACTTTCCAAATTCAATTGAGGTGGTAAACTTTTTAAATAGAGGAATATTAATTCCAGCTAAAGTTACAGGTGAAAATAGTTTAGAAAATAAAGATCTTGGAACAATAAAGGGTAATTTTATAAAACATTATCCCAATGGATCTGATGTTCAACTGTTATTACAACCAGAAGATTTAGAACATGATGATCAAAGCAACTTAAAATTAGAGGTTGTCGATAGAAAATTTAGAGGAACAAACTTTATTTATACTTTGAAAACCAATTCCAATTTACTGATTCCAGTTTTTGTTCATTCACATCATATCCACCAGCATGAGGTAGATGAAAAATTTGGTATTAAAAGACCAATAAACATTGATCACATAGTTTGCTTTTAACTCACGGTTCATACTGGGTTATTTTTATATTTATTGAATATTAATAATTTTTTAATCTCTCATCAGATGTTATTGTTTATTAGTGAGTGAAGAAAAAAAAATAGAAGAAAAAAATAAAAAAAAAGCAAATAAATTTTATTTAGCTTTTGAGAAATTTAAAGAAGCTTCAAATAAATTAACACATCATCCATTCGTTGAGAAATATATAAATTATATTTCATTTTCAGTTATTTTATTAATTTTAATTTTTGTAAGAATACAAAATCCTGAATTTGTTAAATCAATTACAAATATAAGTTTCGACTCTTACCAAAAAATTTTCAAATTTGATGAAAGAAGAGATGATATTGTAATTGTTGATATAGATGAAACAAGTCTTGCAAAATTTGGTCAATTTCCATGGAGCAGAAATGTATTTGCAGAAATTTTAGACAATATAAATCAAAATAAACCAAAAGCAGTGGGTCTTGATATTTTTTTTTCTGAAAAAGATAAACAATCCCCAGAGGAGATTATTAAAACTTATTCAATAAAAGACATTAATACTTTAAATCTTCTAAATTCTATTGAAGGTCATGATAAAAAATTTCAAAAAACTTTAAAAGAAACAAAATCAGTATTAGCAGTTTTTGGAAGCTTAGTTCCTACAAAAGGTACTTATGATCGAAAAGGAAAAGCAAGAATTTTTGCAAAAGGAGGTAATGTAAAAAATTTTGTTTATAATTATAAATATTCTTTAGGATCAATACCAATATTAGAAAAAAATTCTAAAGGATTAGGTTCTATTAATTACATAACTCAAAGCGATGCAGTTGTAAGATCGCTTCCTTTAATTATGGTTTTCAATAATAAATTATTCCCTACTTTTGGATTAGAAATGATTAGAGTAGGTGAGAAAAAAAAGACTATCATTACAAATCTGAATGAGAACGGAATTAAAAATATAACAATTAGACCATATAATTTTAAAACTGATAAAAATTCACTAATTTGGGTTAAATATAATAGGTCAATTAACAATAACTACATTTCTGCTAAAAAAGTATTTGATAAAAACTTTGATGAGAATTTTTTTAAAGATAAATATGTTTTAATTGGAGCTTCAGCAAAAGGTCTTTTTGATACAGTAAAAATTCCCACAGGTGAAACAGTTCCAGGTGTCCAGGTACATGCAAATGTAATTGATAATTTATTGAATAACAGTTTTTTAAAAAGAAATGATGGAATATTTGTTTTTGAATTATTACTTTCAATAATAATCTCTATTGCTGCATTTATAATTTCTCAAAAAATAAAGCCAAAATATAGTTTAAGTATAATTTTTGCGGGATTAATAATTATTTTTGTAATTGGATTATCTATTTATAGATTTAGATCAGAATTAATCGATGTCAGTTATCCAATGATAATGATCTCTATAACATTTTTAATTGGTCTTTATTTTAGGTTTTTAGAGGAAAATAAAATTGCGCTTCAAAATCTCCAAAAAGAAGCAAAACTTTTAAGAGAAAGAGAACTTGCTGGAGGAGTTCAAAAAAGCTTGTTCCCAGATATTTCAGCTTTTGAAAATTTTGTTTATGCAAAAAATATTCCAGCGCGAGATGTATCCGGTGATTATTTTGATGTAATGAAAGTAGGACCTGAAGAATATTATTTTACATTAGCAGATGTATCAGGAAAAGGAGTTAAGGCCGGCATGTACATGGCTAAAGCTTCTTCTATTTTTAGAACACTCTCAAATCTAAAATTTCCACTCGAAAGAGTAGTATTTGGAGTTAATAACGAAATTATTGAGGCAAAATTTAAAGGAATGTTTGTAACTGCAGTATTTGGAAAATTTAATCCAAAAACAGGAGATCTTACATTTATAAATGCAGGTCATGAAAGCATAATGTTATTTGATAAATCGAAAAAATTTGAATTTATTCAATCTGATCTTCCCCCAATTGGAATTATGAAATATTTTGCAGAGTCAATGGTCAAATCAAATACTATAAATATTAAAGATAAAACATTCGTTGTTTACACAGATGGAGTAACAGAGGGATATCTTCCAAATGGTGAGGAATTTGGAGCTGAAGGAGTTGAAAATGTTGTAAAAGAAATGGAGACTATAACTCCTAAAGATCTAGTTGAAAAAGTAACATCTACTTTGAATTGGGGCATACCAAAATTAAGGGATGATATCACTTGCATGGCAATTAATTTTGATAATCCAAATGAAATAGAGAAGAAAAAGAAAAGACCCTCTCCACCAAAAGATGATGAAAAAGAAAAAACTAAATAGTAGCTTTAAAATCTTCTATTGTTTTTTTTATTCCAGAATTAAGAGAAATTTTTGGTTTCCATTTAATTTTTCTTAATTTTGTATTATCCATTAGTTTTCTATATGTTCCGTCTGGTTTAGATTTATCGAATATCATTTTCCCTCTAAATCCAACTGTTCTAGATATTAATTCAGCAAGATCTTTGATTGAAATATCTAATCCACTACCGACATTGATAAAAGGAAATTTATCTCCAGCTACTTTATTATATTTTTTTTTACTTAAATTCATTATTTTTACAGTTGCATCGGCTAAATCATCAACATGTAAAAATTCTCTTTTTGGTTTTCCTGTGCCCCAAACTATAAAAGATTGTTTATTTTGTTTTTTTGCCAAAACTATTTTCTTAATTAAAGCTGCCAGTACATGACTATTTAAACTATCGTAATTATCATTTTGACCATAAAGGTTTGTTGGCATTACAGCTCTAAAGTCTGTTTTAAATTGGGAATTATAAGCTTTGCACATTTTAAGACCTGCTATTTTTGCAATGGCATACATCTCATTTGTATTTTCAAGTTCGCTAGTTAATAGATATTCTTCCTTGATTGGTATCCTCGGCTTTTTTGGATATACGCATGAAGAACCTAAAAACATTAATTTTTTAACTCTTGTCAAATATGCAGAGTGTATAAGATTGTTCTGTATCTCTAAATTTTGATAAATAAAATCAGCTACATATGTATTATTTGCATGAATTCCGCCAACTTTAGCTGCACATATATATACTTCATCGAATTTATTTCTTTTAAAAAAACTTAATACAGATTTTTGATTAAGAAGATTAAGTTTTTTTTTATCAGCTATAACTATGTTGTTAGAGATATTTTTAAGCTTTCTAAATATTGCAGATCCAACCATACCTTTGTGGCCTGCAATAAATATTTTCTTCATTAAATTATGAAATTAATTTTTTTTGCTCTTTAAAATCACTTTCAACCATTTCTTTTACCATTTGATTAAAAGTAATTTTTGGTTTCCATTTAAGGATTCTTTTAGCTTTTCTAGCATCTCCTAAAAGAGTATCTACTTCTGTAGGTCTAAAGTATCTTTTTCCAACTTTAATAATTGTTTTACCAGTTTTTTTATCTATTCCTTTTTCATTAATTCCTTTACCAAGCCATTTAATGCTAATTCCTAAATTTTTTGCAGAAATATTAACAAAATCTCTGACACTATATTGTTTTCCTGTGGCAATAACAAAATCATCAGGGTTTTTTAGTTGCATCATTTTCCACATGGCTTCAGCATAATCTTCAGCATGACCCCAATCTCTTTTTGCGTTTAAATTTCCTAGTACTAAATCTTTTTGTAAACCTAATTTTATTCTGGATAATCCAATTGTTATTTTTCTTGTAACAAAAGTTTCTCCTCTTAAAGGAGACTCGTGATTAAATAAAATTCCATTACAAGCAAAAAAGTTATAAGCCTCTCTGTAATTTACTACAATCCAATAAGCATATTGTTTCGCAATAGCATAAGGACTTCTGGGATAGAAGGGCGTATTTTCACTTTGAGGTACTTCTCTAACTTTTCCATATAGTTCAGATGTCGATGCTTGATAAATTTTTGTTTTATTTATTAGATTTGCAGATCTTACTGCTTCTAATAACCTTAGAACTCCTATTGCATCAGAGTTTGCAGTGTACTCAGGTATCTCAAATGATACTTGAACATGGCTTTGTGCTGCTAAATTATAAATTTCACTTGGTTTAACTTTATTTAAAATACTTATTAAGCTTGAGCTATCTGTCATGTCTCCATGATAAAGAGTAAATTTTTTATTATGCAAATTCTTATCATTAAAAAACTCATCAACTCTTTGAGTATTGATTAAAGAGGTTCTTCTTTTTATCCCATGAACTTCGTATCCTTTTTTAAGTAATAACTTTGTTAAATAATAACCATCTTGACCTGTAATTCCTGTAATAAGTGCCTTTTTCATTTATAAAAAGTGTTTAAATTCTACATTACCTAAATAGCAATTAATTGAAAGTTACATTTAATAATTATTTAAAATTAATTTTTTATTTTTTTCAGAAAATAATTCGTAATTAGTGACAAAATATTTTTTTAGGTCAAAATTTTTATTTTGATTGTTTTTTGTTAAAAAAAATAATTTTACAAATGAATTTTCAAAGTTTTTGTTTGTTTCTTTAGAATAGTTATCAATAATTAAGTTGTAGTTCCAAAAATTGATATCTAAAGCGTTCTTAGACACATTTTTATTAAGTGCCTTTTTAACTTCATTTCTGTTTGTTGAATTTAGTAATGATAATCTCTCAATATTTGTTGGGTAACTAAATAAATATTTATAATCATAAGGCATTAAATTCCAAAAACTATATTTTAAGGTTTTAAAGGGTGAAAAGAGTATTAATAATGAAATAATATTATAAACAATTAATGTTATAAGTAAGTATTTCAAAAATTTAAAACCATGAGAGTTAGTCATCGATCTAATACAATAAAATATTGTGTCTTCTTAATCAAAACAATTTTTATCTCATTTTTTTTGTATAATTTGGCATATTCA
This sequence comes from uncultured Pelagibacteraceae bacterium, assembly GCA_902574735.1. Classification (GTDB taxonomy): domain Bacteria; phylum Pseudomonadota; class Alphaproteobacteria; order Pelagibacterales; family Pelagibacteraceae; genus Pelagibacter. The sequence continues at coordinate 8,753 of CACGOY010000013.1, read as the reverse complement.
GAGGGAACAAAAATTGGTTCAATCACAGAGCTCACGGGAGAAGTTATTGCAATAACCGAAGAAGGAGATGAAAGAGTTTTGGATGTATTTGATGAAATATTTCTTAAAGATGAAGTTTTAATTGGAGAAAGTTCTTCTGCAACTTTACAATTTAACGATAACACAACTATAGTTATGAAAGAATTAACTTCTCTTAATGTAAGTGAATTTGAAAATTCACCAGCACGAAAAACTTTTCAAGCTAAAGTTGGTAAAGGAAAAATTATAATAGAGTCGGGAGCAATTGCAAAAAACTCAAGCGGTGAAATGTTAGTAGATTTATCAAACATGTCTCTAGGTATTAGAGGTACAAGATTTAATGCAAATATAAAACCTAATGGAAATTCCGAAGTAGCACTTGCAGAAGATAGCTTTGGAACTGTGGGACAAATTGAAATTTCATCAGAAGGCCAGACAACAAGTCTAACTTCAACAGATCAAGTGATAGAAGTTACAGAAACAAATGAGATTGCACAAAGAGAGCAATCTGAGGAAGAAAAACAAGAATTTAAATCAGTAAATGAAACTTTAGTCAAAGTTTCAAAAATTGATGAAAATGAATTAACACAACAACTTGAGCAAAAACTTGCTAAAGGAAATCTTCAAGATGCTAATAATGATGGGGTTGTTGATGAAAGTGATATTGAAGCTGCTAAAGAAATCATAAAACAGGAAAAAAAACAAAAAATAGATTTTATTGTTGAAAACAGTAATGACGAAAACACTACCTTTTTATCTGATGTAATTGATCAATCAGACGATCAAAATATTGGTGAAACAATTGAAAAAATTATCGAGACAAAAGACACTTTGGTTGAAGGAGTAGTAGAAAATTTATCAGACAAAGATAATGAATTTATAACAACTTCTTCTTCGGAAGGTGCTGGTTTAATTAAAGAAAAAATATTTGAGACAATTGTAGCAAAAGAAACGGACAAATCTGCAGAGGTTTTAAGTAAAGTCATGGCTAAGTCAGATGAAGCAACGATAAATTCAGTTATAAACAATATTACTGAAAAAAATACAAACGAAGAATCGAAATTATCATTAAAAGTAATGGCGGATTTTTCAGAAAAATCTCCGGAAAAACTTCAAACTTTGTCTGAAACAAATAAAGATCAAATTGATAAATTAGCTGTTTCAGCAGTTGAAAAAGCATCAACTTCAAATGAGGATGCAAATTTAATTGCTAAAGTTGTATCAGTAGCAAGTGATGAATTAGCAAATAAAGTTGTTGAGGAAGTAAGTAAAAATAATACATCTGAAAAACAAGATTTGTCAGCAAAGGTTCTTAAAGCAATAGTAGAAACACAGCCAAATAAAATTGAAATAATTAATGATGAAATAAAGGAGGTGGTTATTAAACAAACTGTTGAAGCTGTAAAAACACAACAAGAAACCGAGACAAATATTGCTTTAGAGGATGATTTAACAGATGCAGTTGCAGCAATTATTGTAAGTACTGACAATGATACGGCATCAAAATTAATTGAAGAGGTTTCAAACATTGAAACAGATACAAATTTATCTTTAAAAGTAATAGCGGGAATATCAGAAAAAGACGAAGAAAAATTTACAGAACTTTCTGAAACAAACAAAGATCAAGTTGAAAAGCTAACCATATCAGCAATTCAAAAAGCAGAAAATACTAATGAGGATAGTCAATTAATTGCAAACGTAGTGGCAGCAGCAAGTGAAGAATTAGCCAATAAAGTTGTAGAAGAAGTAAGCAAAACAGCCGTTGATGAAAAACAATCTTTATCTGTCAAAGTTCTAAAAGCAATTATAGATACAGAACCAGAAAAAATTGAAATTATTAATGAAGAAATTAAAGAGGATTTAATTGAGCAAGCAATCGAAGCCACCAAAGATCAACAAGAAGGTAACCTTATAGAGGAAGAAGATCTCACTGATGCAGTATCAGAAATAATTGTGAAAACAGATACTACTACAGCTGCAAAAGTGATCGAAGAAATCAATGATATTGATACTGAGACCAATTTATCTTTAGAGGTTATTTCAGCTATATCAGAAAAAAATTCTGAAATAATAGATACACTATCTGAATTTGATAAAGAACAAATGGATGAATTAACAATAGACGCAGTTCAAAAAGCTGAAAATACATCTGAAGATAGTGAATTAATTGCTAACGTTGTTGCCGTTGCAAATGATGCTTTAGTGAACATTATGATTGAAGAAGTAAGTAAAGTTTCAATTGATGAAAAACAAACCTTATCTGCAAAGGTACTTCAAAAAATAGTTGAAACAGAGCCTGATAAAATGGAAATTATCAGTGAAGAAGTAAAAGATGTTATGATTAAACAGACCGTTGAATCAGCTAAAAATCAAAAAGAGGGAATAGGTATCCTAGAGGAAGAGAATTTTACTGACATTGTATCTGAAATTATAGTTAATACTAACACTGAAACTGCTAGCAAAGTCATAGATGAAATAAACGAAATTGATACAGAGACAAACCTTTCTTTAGAGGTAATTTCTGGAATTTCAGAAAAAGACTCTGGAAAATTAAATGAACTTTCAGATAATAACAAAGAGCAAATGGATCAATTAACAACAGAGGCGGTTCAAAAAGCAGAAAATACCTCGGAAGACAGTCAATTAATTGCGAATGTTGTTGCAGTTGTAAATGACGATTTGGTTAATAAAGTAGTAGAAGAAGTTAGTAAAACTTCAACTGATGAGAAGCAAACTTTATCAGCTAAGGTTTTAAAAGCGATTGTAGATACAGAGCCAAGTAAAATAGAAAATATAAATGAAGAGACAAAAACAACTATTATCAAACAAACTTTAGAAGCAGCCAAAAATCAGGAAGAAGGTCAGATTTTAGATGAAGAAAATCTTTCAGATGTCGTTGCAGATATTGTAGTTAAAACAGATGTTGATACTGCATCAAAAATTATTGAAGAAGTTAACAATACAGAGACAGAAACTTCTTTATCTCTAAAAGTTATGTCGGGAATTTCAGAAAAAGACGCTGATAAAATTAACGAACTTGCAGAAAATAATAAAGAAAATATTGATAAATTAACTGAAAAAGCAGTTCAATCAGCTACAAGTTCAGATGAAGATAGCGAATTAATTGCAAAGGTAGTTTCGGTTGCAAGTGATGAAATTGCAAATAAAGTTGTTGAAGAGGTTAGCAAGACATCAACTGATGAAAAACAAGATTTATCAGCAAAAGTATTAAAAGCAATTGTTGATACAGAACCAAGTAAAATTGAAACACTTGATGAGGAGATTAAAGAAAAAGTTATTGAACAAGCAATTGACGCAGCAAAAGATCAACAGGAAAACTTAACTGAAGGACAAACTTTGTCCAATGAGGAAGACTTAACTAATGTTGTTGCTGATATTGTTACCAAAGCAGATAATGATACAGCTGCAAAAGTTTTAGAAACTTTAAATGAAGCATCAGAAGATACAGATTCCAAGCTTTCTTTAAGTGTTGTTGAAAATTTAACAAAGAAGGAAAATTATGAGGAAAAAATAGAGATATTGTCTGTAACATCAACTGTTGTGGACGAAAGTATTAGTAAAATGATGGAAAAAGCAGTTGAACAAGCTGAAACTGAAAACGACATCGAGAAAGTTAAAAATATTGTAGAAAATAGCAAAGGCACATTATCGAGTAAATTAATAGACAGTGCTAATAAAAATGAAGAGAGTAAGAAAAAGATTACTGAGGTAATAGTAGATATTGTTGAAGAAAATCCCGAAAAGGCAGTTGAAATTATTGAAAAAAATGAAAACACTACAACTGTTTCCGAAACAATTAAAACAAAAATTGAAAATGATGAAGCTGTTACATTTGAAGATTTTGAAGATGTATTTGATACAAATGTTTCTCCTAACTAATAATGCATCTATCGAAAAATAAAAAGTATCAGTATTTATTTTTTTTAATTTTCTCTATTTTAATAATTTTTAATGGGGGAAATACAAACTTATTTATCCAATTAAACTTTATTTTCTTAAGCTTATTTTTTTTAGTTTGTTTAAAAGATAAAAATTACAGCCTTCATCTCAAAAATTTTTTTATAAATAATAAATGGTCAATCTTATTATATATTGTATTCTTAGTTTATTTAATTTTGCAAATTATACCGTTTCCTTTAAATTTATTAAAATTTTTTTCTCCAGAAAAATATAAATATATAGTACTACTTGGAAATAATTCACATTCCCCAATAAGCTTTGCTCCTTCAAATTCTTACTTTCAATTATTAAATTATATATCTTTATTATTGACAATATTTATATGCAAAATGATTTTTTATACCGAAAGACATAAATATAGATTTTATTACTATTTATCATTAATCGGATTTATTACTTCGTTTATTGCTATATTATTTTACCTATATGGAAATCCAGATATCCTCATTTTTAAAAATTCTTATTATAAAAATTCTTCAACTGGTTTTTTTTTTAATAGGACAGCTTTAGCGGTTTTTCTCATTTTTTGTTTAATAGCAAGTTTTGAATTACTAAAGAACTATGAAGAAAAAAAAAATATTGAAAAAAGTAGTTATTTTACCCAAAAGTTATATATACGATTATTCATAGCATTTATCTCAATTGGTATTATCACATCTTTTTCAAGAATTGGAAATTTCTTACTATTAATAACTATATTGTTTTATTTGTTGAATGAAATTTTTTTTGTTAAAAGAAAAAACTATTCTTTTAAAATAATAATTCTTTTAATCATTATTTTTGATGTATTTATTTTAGGTATTTACTTTGGGAGCTCTGAAATTATAAATAGATTTCACCTTTTAAAAGAAGAATTCATTACAACATCTGGAGCAATTAGTGGTATTAAAAGATTTGATATAATTAAATTTGGAATTTCAGAATTAAACAATTTTATTTTTTTTGGTTATGGAACAGGTGGATTCGAAAACTTATTTAAATTAAAATTTGCTAACACATCAAGCCAATTTGCAAATCACACTCACGCTGATATTATTGAATTTCTTGGTGAATTTGGTTTAATTGGTACTTTTATACTTATAAGTAGTTTTTTTAAATTCTTTTTAGAAAAACAAAGTTATAGTTTTGTAAACGTTTTGTTAATAATTTACTTACTTATAATTTTACCTTTTGATTTTACCTTGCACATACCAGCCATACAAATTTTATTTGTTATTTTTTTTATTCTAAATAAAAAATTATTCAGTTAAATTAATATTTGATCCATCCTTTAATCCATTTTGAATTATAGGATTATAGGAATTAAATAAATCAGTTTGTGGAAGAAGTAGACTTATAGTTCTATTCCATTTCACAATTTCTGTAGGTGGAATAAAAACTATGTCCTTAGATTGAAGCATAAATTTTCTCCCTGCAATTAAATTTATAGGGTTGCCTATATCCAATTGAAAAACATCTACCTTTAAAAAAGTGTCAAACTTTTCTCTTATTACATAAACCTTTTTAGCATTTGCAGTTATTTGGTTTAAACCACTAGTTGAAATTAATTCCGTAAGAGAATAACCTATATTTGGAAAATAAACGCCAGGTTTACTGACTTCACCAAATACGTGTATTGCGTCAGAATTTTTATCGATGAATATAACATCATTTTTCTTTAAAAAAAAATTTTCCTTCTCATCCGTTCCACTAAAAGCATTTGCTAAATTTATTTTATATACTTTGTTGTCTCTTCTTAAAAATCCTTTTGTACCGAAAATCTTATCTTCTGCACTAGGATTAAAATTTGCTTCAATTGCAGCCTCAATAAGTTTCACTGGTTTTTGATCTAATTTAATTGTTTTTTGATTTCTCACCGCTCCAACAATATAAACTTTACTACTATTGAAGTCCTCAATATTTATTTGAAGATCTGGGTTTTTGTAAAAATCTTTGATTACATCTATCAAAATATTTTGGGCTTGATTTAAAGTTAGGTTACTTAATTTTACTTTTCCTATAAATGGAAGATCTATCATACCATCTTGATCTATAAGGTATGAATTATCTAAATCATCTGTATCGGTTAAATTTATTGAAATAGAATCTGCTGGCCCTAAAATATATTCATATTTGTAATTATATATGTTGGAAAATTTTTTAACTTTATAATCAGCCTCTTCAACTTTTCTTTTATTATAAAAATCAATATCTGTATCTGATAATTTATTAATTTTCACAATATTAATCTCAACATCTTTAATTGAGTATTCACTTTCAATAATATTTTGATTTGGTTTTTTTTTAACAGGAGATTGATTAATACCTGGTAATGATACACAGCTATTTAAAAAAAATAAAACTATGAAACAAAATTTTAATAAATTTTTTACAAGAGGCATATTCATAGTAATATAATAAACAATCAAACCTTCAAATAATTTGACTAATAAAAATTAGTTAAATTATGGACATTTTTACCAGATATATAGCAAATTATTGAATTTATTGAATAAAAGAAATAAAACCCAATTAATCATGATTAATAGAATTAATACATTAATAAACATCTTTGATGTTGGCGACCTAAAATTTTTCTTCTTAGTTGCAAAAAAAAATATAAAAAATCTTATAACTTTATCTTTAGTATTCTCACTATTAGTTTTTTTAATTTCATCGAACCAAGAAAAAAAATTTCTGAGTAAGGCTACTATAGTTATCGAACCTGATGATAATAAAATTGTTAATATTGAAGAGGTTTACTCAATCGAAGCCCAAAGCAATAGAATTAACAATCAAATGGCAATTCTAAAGAGTGATGAAGTTCAAGAGTATATTGTTAAAGATAAAAAAAATTCAATGAAATTTAAAAACTTATATTCTGGGAATAAACAGAATTTTTTTCAAAGGATTTTAACAAAAAAAAAAAATATTGACGAAGATTTTTTAAAATCAATTCTCACTGAAAATTTTTCAGTTAGAAATATACCTAGAAGTGACGTTCTTGAATTGTCTTTTGTATCTACAAATCCAAAAATTTCTCAACTTGCCTTAATTTCTATTATAGACTCTTATCAAAGATATGAAATTGACAGTAAAATTCAAATAACAAATTATGCAAATCAAAAAATAACTGAACGATTAAAAGAATTAGTTGCACAAATGGATGTAGCCCAAAAAAAGTTATCTAACTATAAGAGAGAAAATAACTTAGTCGATACTGGAAATGTAAAAGAACTAAAAATAAAAGAAATACAGTCAATATCCTCAAGGATAGTGGATGCCAAAAAAAATTATCAAGAACAACAAAATGATTTGTTATCTATTAAAGTTGCAGATGGCGATGTAGATGCTTTGTTGGCAATTAAAGATTTGAGATCAAGAGATGAAATATCAAATATTAAATCGAGTTTAAATGCCAATGAGAGCAATATTCAATCTTTGTCTTTAATATATACAGATAAACATCCGAAAATAATTCAAGCAAACAATTTAAACGAAAATTTGCAGTCACAATTAAAAGATATATTAGATGAAAATATTCAACAAAAAGCTTTTGAATTAAGTAATTTGGATAATTTTATAAAATTATCTGAAGAGGAGCTTCAAAAAGCAACAGATGAACTAAGGATTATTGAGGAAAAAGAAGCTGGTATGCTAAAATTTTCAAGAGAAGTTGAAAGTAGCAGAAAATTATACGAGACGTTTTTGCAAAGAGTTAAAGAAACTAATGAAGCGCAAAACCTACAAGTATCAAAACTAAAAGTAATTGAGACACCAAACTTACCATTAAGTCCTTTCTCACCACAACCAGCAAAAAATTTTATTTTGGCTTTTCTAATTTCTTTTTTTGGTATTTACGGATTATTATATTTTAGAGAAATGAATTCATCTGTAATTAAAAGTCCAGAAGCCATAGACTCATTGAACATACCACAAATTGGTATACTTCCTAGAGTAGAAAAATTAAAAAGGGGATATCATATATTACAGATGTTTGTCGAAGATGGTGCCTCAAGCTTTGCTGAAGCAATAAGATCTTCTAGAGCAACTGTAGAGTCTAAATTTGATAAAAATAAAAGCTATATTGTAACTTCATCTAATCCATCTGAAGGAAAAACTACATTTGCGTTTAATTTAGCTTTATCATTAGAAAAATCAAATAAAGTGTTATTTATTGAGGCAGATATAAGAAGACCTTCAGTTCTTAACGGATTTTATCAATTTGATAGAGAAATTTTAGGTTTGGGAGAAATAATTACCGGTAGTGCACAATTAAATGAAGCTATTTTTAAAGTTCCAGGTACAGATTTAGAAATTATTACATCCGGTGAAAAAAGATTTGATATGTCTGATATTGTTAATAAGGAACAAATTAAAAAATTTTTAGATATTTTAAAAATGGAATATGATTATGTAATAGTAGACTCACCTCCAGTTCAACCTGTTTCTGATACGTTAATTTTAACTCAAGCATCTGATTATAATTTATTCGTTATAAGATCTGAGGAAACAAGAACAGCTGCGTTTATGTCATCAATTAAAAAAGTTCAAAATGTTGGTGCCAAAATTAATGGAATAGTTATTAATGATCTAGATACATCAAAAGACAGTTATTATAGTTATTATTACAGTTATTCACCAGAATATTATAACAAAAGCTAATAATGTTTCGGCTTGAAAAAGTTTTTCAAAATGACGATTCTGGTTATATTTATTTTTCAAACTTTATAAAATCTTTAATACTTTTAGCTACAGCCTATATATTTGTAATA
>CACGOY010000012.1:0-29047 GCA_902574735.1 uncultured Pelagibacteraceae bacterium | reverse complement strand
CAACAGGGTATTGAAATTAGTTTAATAAGTTATTTAAAATTTCAGGTATTTTAATTGGTTTACCCTCTTTATTTACAGTTACTAATTGAACAGTAGCTTCAGATATTATTTCTTCATTCTTTTTTATTATTTGTAACATTGTAAAAGAAGTTCTGGTTTTTGATAATATTGAAGATATTATTTCTAGTTCATCTTCAAATTTTGCAGGTTTTTTATATTCAATATTGCAAGACTTTACGATTATTAATGTATCATGATCTTTTTGAAGATTAGTATTTGTTAATCCTAAAGAATATATAGCTTCAGATCGAGCTCTCTCTAGATATTTTAAATAATTTGCATAATAAACTATGCCACCTGAATCTGTGTCTTCATAGTAAATCTTAAACTTGTATTTAAAATATTTAGACATGTATCTATTCTAATTTTGTTATTAATTTTATCAACACTCATAAGAAATTTATTAATCTACTATTAATGTATCTTTAGATCCTCCACCTTGAGAACTGTTAACAATTGTACTTCCTTTACGAAGAGCAACTCTAGTCAATCCGCCAGTTGTAACATAATTAGTTTTACCACTTAAAATAAATGGTCTTAAATCCAAATGTCTAGGTTCTATATTTTTGTCAGTAATAGTTGGGGCAGTTGATAAAACTTCTAGAGGTTGGGCAATATATTCCCTGGGATTTTGTCTTATTTTTTCTGCTACTTCTCCTCTTTCTTTATCAGATGCTTTGGGACCTATCATTATTCCGTATCCACCAGAAGCGTTAGCTGGTTTGACAACTAGCTTAGATAAATTTTCTAAAACATATTCTCTTTGTTTTTCATCGTGGCATAAATAAGTTTCAACTTGATTGAGAATTGGTTGTTCTCCTAAATAATAAACAATCATTTTATTAACATATGAATAAACTACTTTGTCATCAGCAATACCAGTTCCTATTGCATTTATAATACCAACATTTTTTTTTAACCAACATTTAAATAATCCAGGAACACCTATGAGCGAGTGTTTATTGAATGCTTTTGGATCTAAAAAATTATCATCAAGTCTTCTATATATACAATCAACTCTTAAAGGTCCTTTCACAGTTTTCATATAAACATGATCATTTTCAACAAACAGATCTTTTCCCTCCACTAAAGCTATACCCATTTGTTGAGCTAAAAAAGAATGCTCAAAATACGCGGAATTATAAATTCCAGGAGTAAGAACAACCATATGAGGATTATTATTTTTTTTTGGTATACATTCATTCATGCAGTTAAAGAGTTTATTTGTATATTGATGAATTGATGAAACTTTATATCTAGTGAATAATTCAGGAAAAACATCTCTCATAACCATCCTATTTTCAAGCATGTAAGAGACACCTGAAGGTACTCTTAAATTATCTTCTAGGACCAAATAGTCACCATTTTTATTTCTAATTAAATCAACACCAGATATGTTTGCCCAAGATTTATATTTTGGAGAGAAACCTTCACATTCTTTTACATAATAAGGTGAATTAAAAATAATTTCTTTTGGTATAATATTATCTTTAAAAATCTTTTTTTGGTTATAAGCATCATCTATAAATAGATTTAGTGCTTTTACTCTTTGTTTAAGTCCTCTTGTTACTTTATTCCATTGTGATTTCGGAATTATTCTTGGAATAATATCTAATGGCCATTTTTTTTCTTCGGCCCTGTTGTTTGCTGCATAGACTCTAAAATTTATACCTCTTGCACTTATTGTACTCTGACAATTTTTTTCTATTTCCTGAAGTTTTTCTTTTCCATATTTTTCTAGTATGCTTGAGATTATTACTGCATGCTTTCTAAGTTTATTTTCATTAGTAAAGTATCCATCGTATGCTTTACTAGCATTGTAATTATTCCAAAGTTTACCTACCATTTGACAATTCTTTAATAATTAAGATAAACTTTCAAATGCGTAATAGTTATAACAGATATGTTCGATTTCAAATATATGACAGTTAAATAAACGTTATTAATTAATCTTATGACATATTGTATAGGAATTAAAACTGATGATGGATTAGTCTTTGCATCAGACTCAAGAACAAATGCTGGCTTAGATAATGTAAATATTTACTCAAAAATGATGACTCACGATGTTGGGGATAGAACAATAGTAATTGTAACATCAGGAAATTTAGGTACTTCACAAGCTGTTTACAAATCTTTAGAGAAAGATTTAAACAATTCTAGTGGAATAATGAATCTTAACACTTGTAAAGATTTTGACCAAATAGCATCTTACATCGGATCCTTAAATATTGAACATTCATCGCCACAAGGGATAAATACTGACAATGTGTTGTTAGGTTCGACATTTGTTGTAGGTGGTCAAATTCAAGGTCAAAAACATGAACTCTATTTAGTTTATCCTCAAGGCAATTATATTAGACCAGCTGATAGCAAACCTTATCTTGTTATCGGAGAGGTAAAATATGGAAAACCAATTCTTGATAGAGTAATAAAACCCAACGTTTCAATTGGTGATGCTGCTAGATGTGCTTTGATTTCAATGGACTCGACATTAAAAAGTGATTTAACAGTTGGACCACCAATAGATTTTGCAATACTTAAAAAGGATCAAAATAAACTTGCTTCTCTTGAGTGTCTAAATATATCAGATGATACTTATTCTAAAGTTTGTAATCAATGGTCAGAGGGTATTTTTAAAGTGTTCGACTCATTTCCAAGATTTGAATGGGAAAAATAAATATTACAAGCACCAAAAAACTATACATTATTTTTTATTAATTAATTATTACTAGTGATAAATTGAATTTTTTAATTTAGTCTGAAGAAAAATAGATACTTTGATAATAACTTATAGACTTATTTTTTGAGTTGTCGGTATCAGCCATAATTGCAACTCCATCTATTTCATTCACGTCTAAATCATGAAATTTTTTAAAATCCTCTTTAACATTGGCTTTTACAGTGACCCATTCGTTAAAATTTTCATTAGTTGTTGATAAAACATTATCAATAGATTTTTTTGTATAAGGACTAGGCCAATTATCTCCTATATTTTCATTACTTGAAAAAACATAGTTTATGGCCCTATTTGACAAAGCTGTAGCACCAGTTTTTTTTATTACAAAAACTCTTGCTGCAAAATCATGTCCTTTTTTACTTTTCTCATTTATTCCTTTTAAATCTTTCTCAATTTTCCATGTAATGTTAATGAAAGGTGTAGAATTTAGATCGATAATTACCTTTTTTCCAAGTCCTGAAGCTGCATTATCAGCAACCGCCTTAAGGTAGTTGCCATTCTCATTTGAGCCAAGCAAATATTCAGTTTTATTATCGGCTCCTCTAACTTTTCTAACCTCTAAGGATTGAATTTCATTTTCTGTAAAATTAAATACATTTATGTTTTCAGCATTTACAAGACTGATCGAAAAAAACGAAAATAATAAAATTTTTAAAAAAATCTTGGACACGTCTTTGCTATAAACTAGAAATTTTTGAATACAATATTTTTTTAAAAAGTCAAAAAATTGTCAATATTTGAACATTCATTATACAAAATTTAAGAGTATTTAAAAAATTGTGAAATCATTTACAATTTTTAGCCTCTTAATTTATTGGTCAATCATTATATTATCACCCGTAATTTCAAAAGATTTAAAAATAGCTAAAATAGATGAAGTTATTGTGCCTTTATCTAAACCTAGTAAGTAGATCTTCCACCACTAATATCAAACACTGCAGCTGTTGAGAAAGAGTTTTCCTCAGATGATAACCAGCAAACCATTGAAGTTAATTCATGAACTTCCAAAAACCTGCCTTTTGGAACTTTTGAAAGCATTCTTTGTACATGTTCTTTTGACATTTGTTTTAAAATTCTTGTGTTTGCTCCAGCGGGTGTTACAGCATTTACAGCAATATTATTTAAAGCCAGCTCTTTTCCTAAAGATTTTGTTAAACCAATTACTCCAGCTTTTGAAGAACTATAAGCGCTAGCGTTAGCATTGCCATCTTTACCAGAAACTGATGCAATATTAACTATTCTTCCATAGTTATTTTTAATCATGTAAGGAACAACTGCTTTACAACAATAGAAGATACCATTTAAATTAATCTCCATTATTTTGGACCAATCTTCAATTTTATAATTCCATAGTGTTGAAGTGGGTCCAGTTATACCTGCGCTATTAACTAAAATATCTATCTTTGAATTTTCAGATATTTTATCTACTGTATTTTTAACTTGAATAAAATTTGATACATCTACAACATCATAACTTAATTTATCACTATTAATTTCTTTAGATGCTTTTTGTAATTCTGCTTCATCTATATCCCAAATTCGAACTTCACAACCTGACTTAATAAACCTTTTTGCAATATCCAAACCAAATCCTTGGGCTCCTCCAGTTATAATTGCAAATTTATTTTTAAGATCAAAATTATTCATTATTTTTTTAAAAGTAGATATAAAATATAAGACACAAGCGCACCTATTAGCCATCCAAAAGATTGTATGTTTAACAAGTTTATATTCCAGATAGTCGAGGCTGAGAAAATAAAACCAATTAATACAGAATATAGTGCCTTTAAATTCCAACCACTATTATAAATATATAAAGTTGTCTCTTCCGGATAAAATAATTCCTTATGATTAATTTTTTTATTCTGGACTAAGAAAAAATCTGCAATAATAACGCCAAATATTGGACCCAGGAATGACGCTAGCGTATCAAACACACTTAAAGATAATCTTTGGCTAAATATTGATAGCCAAAAAGAAGATACAAACAGCGCTAATAAAATAATTACAGCTCCAGAGCTTTTTAAATTTAAAGAATTGGGTAAAAAATTAATTAAAGTATTTTGAGAAGGTATATAATTAGCAATTAGATTTGATGAAATAGATGAAATTAAAATAAGTATTAAAGATATTATTGTAAGATAATTGTTGTTGATTTTACCAATTATATCATTTGGATTTGTTAATAATCTTTCAACAGTAATAGAATTTTGTGCAAGAATAATATCAGATCCTAAACAAATTAATAATGCAATAACGGAAAATAATACTAAATTTAATAGTAAAGCAAAATTTCCTTTATTCATTTCACTCTTACTCTTAGCGTAGCGTGCAAAATCACCAAAGTTTAACAAAAGAATTGAAAAATAGGCAAACATAGTTCCCACAACTGAAATAAATGGAAAAATATTATTTCTAGAAATAAAATTTTCAGTATTTGTGCTCAATATTAGAGAGCTGATTAATGCAACGTAGTTTTCAGAAATAATAATTATTAGAAATATTATAAGACCAACATAAATAATTATTGATGAGAATTTAATAAAATTTTTATTAAAACCAGCTGTTTTAGTAAAAAGAATAAATTGTATAATTAAACAAAGTATTAAAGATAAAAAATCAATTGCGTTCAAACCAAAGAAAAAAATTAATAAAATTTCATGATTAAGTAACTGGCTATCAATTTTAAATAAAATAATCCTAAAAATATATCCTAGAGATTTTGAGATAAAAAATGTTTGAACTCCAAACATAAATATTCCAATCAATCCTCTTATCAATCCAAGATATCTTGCACCACTAAAGCCCATTGAAAGTCTAAGAATTACTGGAAATGGTAAACCACTACTTTGTGAGATACTTCCTATTAAATTTGTTAAAAAAAATACTATTAGGCCCGCAAATAACGTACCACTTAATACAACTAAACTATTTAAATCGTACAAAAGATATAATGATGCAATTAATGAAAAACCAATAATACTTTGAGTTGATACGGCCCAAAAGTTAAAAAAATCAAACCAACCCCAGTCTCTATTATTTGGATTTATTGATACAAGTTCCCAATTTCTAAGTTGATATTTGTCTTTTACTGGAATCACAAAGATATATTAAACCAATATAAATTACTGTCCATATAGGAGTGTAGGCAACCACAGAACAATTTTAGGATATAATATTATAATAACTAAACCTATAACTTGTATGACCATAAATTGCATCATACCTAAGTAAATATCTTTTAGATCCCAACTTGGAACTACACCTTTTAAAAAATATGCTGATAAGGCAACAGGTGGGGAAAGCCAGGCAGTTTGAAGATTAACTGCAACTAAAATAGCAAACCAAGTTAAATTAAATTCTAAAGCCTCAACAAGAGGTAAAATTATTGGAACAACGATCATTACAATAGGAACCCATTCTAAAGGCCAGCCAAGTAAAAAAATCATAACCATTATCATTCCTAAAATCAGATACTTATTCATCTCAAGTGACAGTAAAAAATCAGTAAGAACCATCGGTGTTCCTAATCTAGCGAATACTGCACCAAAAAAATTAGAGGCAGCGACAAGCACCATAATTAATGCAGAAATTTCTAAAGTTTTAACTAATGCATCTTGAAGTTTTTTGAACGTAAGTTTTTTGTATGCCAAAGATAATAATAAAGCACCGCCAGCACCACATCCAGCAGCCTCAGTAGGAGTAGCAAAACCAAACAAAATACTTCCTAAAGCTGCAAAAACTAAAGCAGCAGGTGGGACTAAGCCTAAAAAAAATTCTAGCCAAAGTTTTTTTAAATCAGTAGTTCTTAATTCTTCTGGAATGGGAGGTCCCAGCTTTGGATTTAAAAAGCATCTAAGTGTTGTGTAAGCAGCGTATAAACAAGCTAATAAAATTCCTGGGACAATTGCTGCAGCAAAAAGATCTGTTACAGGTATTTCCATTATTGGACCCATTACAACTAGCATAATACTTGGCGGAATTAATATTCCTAGAGTTCCACCAGCTGTTATTGTGCCTGCTGCTAACTTAACATCATAACCAGATCTGTTCATAGACTTTGCAGCCATAATTCCTAGGATAGTTACTGAGGCTCCCACAATTCCTGTAGCTGCTGCAAAAATTACAGAAACAAATAATACAGCATAATATAATGAACCCTTAACCCTCGCTAACATCATTTGAAATGCTGAAAAAAGTCTTTCCATTAAACCCGCTTGCTCCATCATTATGCCCATAAAAACAAACAAGGGGACGGCGGCTAGGGTCTGCTCTGTCATAACCATAGAAAATTGAAGTGTCATTAAATAAAAAACTAATTTTCCAAAACCCAAGTATCCAAAAACGAAACCTAAAAAAATTAAAGTGAATGAAATTGGAAATCCAATAAATATAGCAAATAGCATTACTCCAATTAATACAAAACCTAAAATAGCTGGATCAATTAAATGTGAAATCATTCTTCTCCAGGCCACTTTCCTTTGGTAGCTGCGTAATAACTTTTTAAAATTTCTGAAACTCCTTGTATTAATAAAAATACAATGCCAAACCAAAGACATGATTTAATGGGCCACATAATTGGCATCCACGTTGTATCCATTCCACGTTCATTTCTCATTATAGACTCTTGTACAAATCCAGTGGTCATATAGAGAAATACAATTAAACCTGGAAAATAAAATAATAAATAAAGCCAAAAATCAATTGTTCCTTGAGTTTTGGTTTTAAAATTTCTATATAAAAAATCTGCTCTTATATGAACACCTTTTGATAAAGCATAACCAGCGCCTAACATGAAGAGTGCACCATAAAAAAATCTACTCATGTCATATGCCCAAATGGTTGGTGCTAAAAATAATTTACGAGCTAATACTTCATAAACCATTCCAAGCATCAGAGGAATTGTAATCCAGCAAACAATATTACCAATGACCTTACTAAATTTATCAATATTAATTATTGTATTAGCCATCCAAGAAGGCATATCCTCCGGCATCTTGCCAGAGCCACCCCTTCTCTCTGCAATCATTTCATCTGAAATATCAAGTTTTGGACTTTTGTCGTTCATGTAAAGATAGAAGAGCGGGCCCTAGGGCCCGCTGTAATTGATTAATTTACTTTTTCTTTAACTCATTTGCATAAGCCATTCCAAGCTTAGCATTTGATGTTTGTGCACCAGACCAAAATGGTACTGCAGTGTTAGCAAAGTTTATCATCGAGTCATAAACTTCTTTAAAGAATGGATTTTTAGCAGCATTCTTTTCAAGAGTTGCTTTTGCAGCAGCCATGTAAGCTGGGAAGTAATCAGCTGGAGTATCTTCAAGAATTACACCATGGTTTTCAGTCAAGTCTTTCAAAGCTAAACCGTTAGTATTAATTCTGTAAGCAAGAGCTCTCATTAAAGAAGCATCAGCAGCCATTTTCAAAGAAAATTTTTCATGATCTGTGAACTTCTCATATGTTGTTCCAGTAATATAAAAGTCAGCATTAACAACTACTTGGTGTAAACCTTGTAAGTAATAATGTTTTAGCACTTTGTGAATACCAAACACTTTATCAGGTTGTGGACAACACCATTCTGCAGCATCAATAGTTCCTGCTTCAAGAGCTGGAAGTATATCACCCCCGCCCATTGCAACAGATGCTATACCAATATCTTTATAAGTTTGACCTGGAATTCCTGGAGGAGTTCTGAACTTAAACGTTCTGAAATCGTCCATGTTTTTGATTTGTCTTGGAAACCATCCTAAAGCCTCTGGACCAACTGGTTGCAACATGAAACCTTTAATATTTCTATTCATCTCTCCCCATAGACGGTCATATAATTGCTCACCACCACCGTATAAGAACCATGATAAAAACGCTATGTTGTCTATTCCAACTCCACCACCAGCAACAGGAGAACCAAATAACATTGCTGCTGGGTGTTCACCAGACCAATAGTGTGTCCATGCAAACCCACAGTCAATTAATCCTTTGTCTACAGCATCAAGTGTTTCTTTAACACCTACAACTGTTCCTGCTGGCATAATCTCAAATTTAAGAGACCCATTAGTTAGTTTTGTTACGTTGTCAGTAAAGTCTTTCAACATCACCGCCTCATCACCTTTGGCGCTAATAACTGTCTGACACTTTAATGTTTTTGCTGCACTAGCATTCGAAATAAATCCAAACACTAAAAAAGAAGCAAACAACATTGAAATGATTTTTCTCATTATTTATCCCTCTCAGTTAAATTTAAAGTGCAGCATACTTTCAAAAATAATAAGGATACACAAGCATGAATTCGACATTATTTAATAAAAAATGTATAAAAAATTTAAATTAAGTTATTATTTTTTATAAATATTCTAATCTATGGAAACTTTTGACTACATAATTGTAGGAGCTGGATCGGCAGGATGTGTTTTAGCTAATAGATTGTCTGCAGACCCAAAAAATAAAGTTTTACTACTCGAGGCTGGTGGAAAAGATACTTATCCATGGATCCATATTCCAGTTGGTTACTATAAAACTATGCATAATCCAAAAGTTGATTGGTGTTTTAAAACTGAGCCCGACGAAACAATGAATAATAGATCTATTAGATATCCAAGAGGAAAAACTCTAGGTGGAAGCTCATCCATCAATGGATTACTTTGGATACGTGGTCAAAAAGAGGATTATGATGTGTGGCGCCAACTCGGTAATGCAGGTTGGGGTTGGAATGATGTTTTGCCATATTTTTTAAAATCCGAGAACAACGAATTAGGAAAAAGTGAATTTCATAATGATAGTGGACCAATAACTGTTGCAAATAAAAAAATAAATTTAAAATTACTTGATGAGTTTCAAAATGCTGCTGAGGAAGTTGGAATTCCAAAAACAATTGATTTTAATAAAGGGGATAATTTTGGAGTTGGTTTCTTTCAATTTACTACCAGTCATAGCAAATTTGGTCTTAAATTAAGATGTAGCGCTGCGAAAGGTTACTTGAATCCTATAAAAAAAAGAAAAAATTTAAAAATTATAGTTAATGCACATGTTCAAAAACTTAATTTTAATAATAAGTCTGTAGAAAGTGTAAGTTTTTTTACAGGTGATAAATTAAATCATGCAAAAGCAAATAAGGAAGTTATTTTATCTGCTGGAGCAATAGGATCGCCACATCTATTACAAATATCAGGAATTGGAGACAGTGAAAAAATTAAAAATCAAGGAATAGATATTGTGCATGAACTAAAGGGTGTGGGTAAAAATTTACAAGACCATTTAATGTTTAGGCCAGTTTATAAATTAAAAAAAATTAAATCGCTAAATAGGGATGTTGAAAGTTTATATTCCAAGTTTTTAATGGGTCTTCAATATATTTTAAAACAAAGTGGTCCTATAACAATGGGTGCAAGTCAAGTATGTGCTTTTACTAAAAGCGATCCATCACGAGCTACACCAAACTTACAATTTCACGTTCAGCCACTAAGTACAGATATATTGGGGGTAACTCCAATGCACAATTTTGAAGGTATTACACCAACTGTCGCAAACATCAGACCTACAAGCAGAGGTGAAATTAATATAACTAGTAATGATAGTAGAGATAATCCAAAAATTAAGATGAACTATCTTTCTACAGAAGATGACAGGATAGTTGCTGCCAAAAGCTTAAAGCTTGTAAGAAAAATTATGCTAGAGACTGAAACTTTTAAAAAATATCAACCTGAAGAATATAGGCCGGGAGTACATATCACTGATGATGAAGAATTAGTTAAAGCTGGTAGTGATTTTACTCAAACAATATTTCACCCAGTTGGAACTTGTAAAATGGGAAATGATGATAGCGCGGTCGTTAATGATAAATTATCAGTCCATGGAATACGAAACTTAAGAGTTATTGATGCATCTATAATGCCTAACATTACATCTGGAAACACTAATGCACCCACTATAATGATTGCTGAGAAAGGTGCAGATATGATATTGAACTCATAAATGTTTTCACCTGAACAAATTACAATCCTTTTACAAATAATATTTATAGATTTGGTATTAGCTGGTGATAATGCGATCATTATTGGAATGGTTGCATCTCAATTTCCTCCAGGTCAAAGAAAGAAAATAATATTTTGGGGAATTGGAGGTGCTGTAATTTTAAGAATTATTTTAACTTTGATTACCGCCTACTTGCTTCAAATCACTGGACTACGATTAATCGGAGGATTGTTATTACTTTATATTGTTTACAAACTTTATACCGATGTCATAAAAAATAGTGGTAATGAAGAAAGTAATATAAAAGTTGATAACTCAAGTTTTTTTAAAGCAATTTTTACCGTTTTACTTGCAGATTTTACAATGAGTTTAGATAATGTTTTAGGCGTTGCAGGAGCTGCGAAAGATCACTATGGTTTGTTAGTGTTTGGCCTTGTTTTATCGATCATATTAATGGCTACTGCTGCAACGTTAATTTCAAATTGGATTAAAAAATACAAATGGATTGCGTGGTTAGGTTTATTTGCAATATTAATTGTGGCTTTAGATCTGATTTATACTGATATAAAATTACTTATTTAATGTATTTTAAAAGGATCAATTTAAAAAATAAATATGCTCTTGTTACTGGAGCGGGTAAAGGTTTAGGCAGAGCGTGCGCCATAGGATTAGCTGAAGCTGGGGCAATAATAATAGGATTAAGTAGAACAAAATCAGATTTAGACAAATTAGAAAAAGATATAAAAAAAGCAAAAAGCAAACTAATTAAAATTCACTGTGACGTAATGGATTATAGCGATCTAAGTGAGAAGTTAAAAAAAGTTAAATTTATCGACGTTTTGGTTAATAATGCAGGAACAAATTTACCAGAACCATTTGAAAAGGTAAAACAACAGAGTATGAATTATCTTGTTGATCTTAATCTTAAGTCTGCTTTTAACGTTGCGCAATTAGTTGTGAAGAAAATGCTTAAGAATAAAAAAAGAGGCGGATCTATCATTAACATGTCTTCACAGCTTGGACATGTGGGAATGTCCGGCCGAAATGTTTATAATATGACTAAATTTGGTATAGAAGGTCTAACTAAAGGTATGGGTGTTGAATTAGCAAATAGAAATATAAGAGTGAATACTGTTGCCCCTACTTTTGTTGAAACACCAATGGTTAAAAAATTTTTTAAAAACAAGAAATTTAAAAAACTTGCTCTTGATGGAATACCAATGGGAAAAGCTGCTAAAGAAAGCGATGTTGCAACTGCTGTATGTTTTTTAGCATCTGATGCTGCTGCAATGATTACAGGAACATCTATTCTTATAGATGGAGGATGGACAGCTAAATAATGAAGAAAATATTGCTTTTTATAGCAATTATATTCTCTACTCATACACAAGCACTTGAGTTTCAAGGTAAGTTTTTACAGGGACATTTCATTTTAGGTAAAGCGAAAATAGGTTCAAAAGTATTTATTGATAAAAAGCAGGTTAAAGTATCCAAAGATGGATATTTTGTATTTGGAATTGATAGAGATAGAAAATTTGATTTGGAAATTACAGAAGTTAATAATGGAAAAAAAAATAATGTAATTAAAAAAGTCTTTAAAAGAAAATATAACATTCAAAGAATAGATGGTTTACCTGAAAATAAAGTTACTCCACCTGAGTCTGTTTATAAAAGAATTAAAGAGGAAAATGGTAGGATTGGAAAAGCAAGAGCAATTAATTCAGATTTAACATTTTTTACCAATCAATTTATTATGCCTGTAAAAGGTATAATAAGTGGAGTGTATGGAAGTCAAAGAATTCTCAATGGAAAACCAAAGTGGCCTCATTATGGAATTGATATAGCAGCAAAAAAAGGCACGAAAATAAAATCATCAGGCTCTGGAATTGTTACTATGGCTGAGGATGACCTTTATTATACAGGTGGGACAATAATAATGGATCATGGTCATGGTATATCTACCATATATTCACACTTAGAGGACATAATGGTGAATGTTGGTGATGAGATTAAACAGGGCGATATTATTGGAACAGTTGGTTCAACTGGTAGATCAACAGGTCCACATCTTGATTTTAGAATAAATTGGTTTCAAACGAGACTTGATCCTATGAGCATTCTTCAATAAGCTCAAATTATGAAAAGTGAAATTAATCAAATAGCTAATAAATTAGTAAAAGCTTATAATACAAATACGTTTATAAATCCAATCCCAGTAAAATATTGTAAAAATATTAATTTAGCTAATAAAGTTAGGAAACTATGTGAAGATAAAGTTAGTGATGAAACCATAGGTATAAAAGCAGGTGGAACAGGAATTCAAGCTCTTAAAAAACTAGGAGAAAAAGAGCCTTTTATTGCAAAAATTTTTAAAAAAAGATTCCTTAAATCAGGTCAAAACGTAAAGATATATAAAAATACCAAAGGTATTGAGGTTGAGGTTTATTATTTAATAAAGAAATCTTTCTTCGATTTTAAAGGTAAAGTTACAAAAAATAATATTTCTAAATTTATAAAATTTATGGGGCCTTGTTTTGAAATTGTTGGATTTAGACAAAGAAATAAGCAATTTAATTACCTTGGAGATATTTGTAGTGATTTTGGATTTAATATTAAGTTTATAGTTGGAAAAAAAATCAAATTTAAAAAACTTAACTTAAATAATTTAAAAACTTCATTAGAAAGTAAAAAAAATGGTTTGAAAGTTAATGGTAATACAAATATTGTTTATATCAATCCATTAAATTGTTTAAGATTTGTTTTAAATAAAGTTAAAAAAGAAAAAATAAACTTAAATAAAGACTTTTATGTTTTTACGGGTTCCACTGTAGGTGTTGTGCCCTTCAAAGGAAAAGGATTATACAAAGGTACTATTGATAAAATTGGCTCTGTTAGTGTTAATATCAGGTAATGGCACTTCACTTTTCTAAAGAGGAATTTAAATCTAGAAAATCAAATATTTTAAATTCAATGAAGGAGCAAAACATCGATGCTCTGTTGATGTTTAGACAAGAGTCTATGTATTGGTTAACTGGTTATGATACATTTGGCTACGTTTTTTTCCAAACTTTAGTCTTAGATCAAAAAGGTAATTTAATTTTATTAACAAGAGCGCCAGATCTAAGGCAAGCACAAAACACATCAAATATTAATGATATAAGAATTTGGGTTGATAAAGATGGTTCAAATCCAACTGATGATCTAAAAATTATTTTAGATGAGTTAAATTTAAAAGGTAAAAAAATTGGAATTGAATATGAGGCCTATGGATTGACTGGTAGAAATGCAATTAAATTAAATCAATCTTTGGAAGATTACTGTTCAATTGAGGATAAATCAGAATTAATTACAAAACTAAGAGTGGTAAAATCTGAAGAAGAAATAACATATGTTAGAAAGGCTGCGAAACTAGCTGATTTGGCACTTGATGAAGTTTGGAAATATGCAAAATCAGGTGCGAGCGAAGCTAAAATTTTAGCTGAAATGAATAGAGTTATCTTTGAAGGTGGTGGTGACTATCCAGCTAATGAATTTATTATTGGTTCAGGAAAAAATGCCCTACTCTGTCGATATCAAGCTGAAAAACAAATTTTAAACAAAGAAGATCAGCTAACTATTGAGTGGGCAGGTACTTATAGACACTACCATTCGGCGATGTTTAGAACTATTCCGATCGGTAAAGCAAATCAAAAACATTTTAAGATGCATGAAGCTTGTGTTGAAGCATTAACAAATTGTGAGAATAAATTAAAACCTGGAAACAAAATTGGTGAAGTTTTTGATATCCATGCAAAAACACTTGATGATCATGGATTTAAAAATGCAAGAATGAATGCTTGCGGTTATTCGCTAGGAGCAACTTTTTCTCCCAACTGGATGGATTGGCCAATGCTATACACTGGAAATCCATATAGAATTCAACCCGGAAACGTGTTCTTCATGCATATGATCTTGATGGACTCAGAAAATAATTTAGCAATGAATTTGGGAGAAACTTATCTTGTGACAGAAAATGGCAATGAAAGATTAGGTAAACAAAAATTAGATTTAATAGTTCTATAATCTTTCAAAAATGTGTAAAATATCAGAATGGTATTTTCAAGTTTAAAAAGTAGAAAAATTTTCTTCATTTTTTTTCTCATAATTTTTTTTAATTTTAATATAGCTAACTCTGTAGAACAAAAAAGATACGATGATACTACAATACTAAAAAAAAAATTAGATGAATTGAATTGGAAAAATTTTGATGACCCTAAGCAACACTACCTTCAAATAGAGGAAGCAAAAGCCTCAATTGATATTTTAAAAAATGAATATTACCTAGATAACTGGGAGGATATCAATCAATTTTCGTGGTGGACTTGGGGATATGGAATTGAAAGTGATTTAGTTGCGATGATTGTAGGTGATGATTACTCAATTTATGTATATTGGAAAGATGAGGGTTATATAAAACTTGATGATTGGAAAGATGTTAATCCAAAAGCTTTTATGGATGATATGATTTCTACTCAAAATAGTTTTAAAGAAGATTCTATTAAAAATAATACAAGTTACGTTACTAAAATTGAATGGATTTTTGAACCCACACTTAATGATGAAAAAAAAGTCGTTAGCTATTCATATAAAGTAACTTGGAATGATGGAAATGTTAATATGGAATCTAAAAATTTGAAATTAGGTAAAAAAGGGTACTTATTAAGTCAGTACGTAAGCGCAGTAGACGAAAACACTAATTTTAAAGAGACTGCAGAATATGCAAAAAATTTTGCAGAGTATATTTCTTTTGACGAAAATTTCAGACATGCTGATTATAAAAAAGGAGATAAAGTTGCAGCTGTAGGTATTGGTGGACTTGTGGCTGGCACATTGGGTGTAAAAACTTTAGCAAAGGCGGGGGTTTTTGCAAAATTTATTCCATTGCTTGCAAAATTTTGGTGGATAATACTTGCTCCAATAGCGGCTTTAGGCTTCTTTAGAAAAAAAAAAAATTCACAAGAAAAATCTGATTAAATGTTATTCAGCAATTTCTGGTACATTGTTGCTGCACTTATTCCAGTTATAATAATTATTTTTTATGTATTCAAGCAGGATCAATTTCCTGAACCAAAAAGGATTGTTTTTAAAACTTTTATTTTTGGTGCGGCTATAGTTTTGGCATTAAATCTAATCTTAGGTGATGTAGATAAATATGCGTTAACTTATTTTAAAGGAGAAACATTCAACTTTTTTGATAATTTTATAAGAGCAGCATTCTTAGAAGAATTCTTTAAAATGATAGTTATAGTTTTTTTCTGCACAAGAAAAGATGAATTTGATGAACCAATGGATGGACTGGTATATGGTGTTGCAGCTTCTCTTGGCTTTGCTGCATATGAAAATATAGAATATGTATTATATTCTTATGAACAACCCTCATACTCAATTGCATTAATAAGGGCATTTTCCGCAGTACCTTTGCATGCAATATGTGGAGTTATGATGGGTTTTTTAATTACTCAAGCAATTTTTGAAAAAGAACATAATTACTTAAATCTTATTCTTTCACTTTTAATTCCTGTTGGGATACACGGGCTATATAATTTTAGCTTAACAAGTTCTTTGATAAGCCAACACATGGCTTTTATAATTGTTATTGTTTTTATAATTCGAGCAATATTTTTATTTAATTCTTTAAAGAAGAAACAAAAAGCATCTATTATTTTTAACAAAAAATATTATAGAATTGATATAACAAATTTTATACAAGCTTCTTCAACAGTATTATTAATATTATTATTTATTAATTATTTATTTAGTATCTATTTTTAGTTTTTTTTATCTATAGTAAGTTTGATCTTTAAAATTTTATCTTCAATTAATTTAATAGATTCAAAAATTTCTTTTTTTTCAATTGAGCTAATCTCCTCGCCTTTATCACTTTCAGGATCTTGTGCAGCGATAATAGTTTCAACTAGTTTTCCATGAAGAACTGTAAATTTTACAAGGATACTATCCATATCATCATGAGATTTAATATCTGATAGATCAGAATTTCTTGAGATCATATACTCATGTGAATTTAATAAAGGAGGTGCTTTTTTCTTTTTAATGCAAGCTAAATCTAATTTTAAACTATCATTATGATCTATTTGTTGAGGTTGATCTGGATCGCTACACTTTCTTAAAAAGGAAACACTTTTACCTATTGCCTCTTCTACTTCGTCCTCAGAGAGAATTTTAATTACTTCTGATAATCCATTTTCAATTGAATCTATTTTTCTTATTTTAGCCATTAGAAATTTTGCTTAAAATTAAATAAATTTTTATTCAAAAATTTACTTTATTAACTTACGTTTGTCCAAAATTTATCTATCAATTACACAAGAAAATTTAGTTTTTATGTGAATTATCAGTTTTATGAATATAAAAAAAAATAATAAAGAAAAGAAAAAAATCATAAGAAGAATATTTACAATTGTGACTTTAATGCTGATCAGTGCAACATTTGTTTCAACCGCTAAAGCTAATATTAAATATAATAACTTTAATAATACTTGGTCCTACCCTAAGTAATTTATAAGTTTACAATCTACCTCCGTAGACCCCCTCCAAGAGAGGGGGTTTTTTTTTGTTTAAAATTCAATTAGATTTTAAATATGAATTTTTTAAGATTTTTAATAAATCTATTTATTATTACAGTATTATTTAATTCCTCTTTATTTGGAGATGAATGTCAAAACTTTGAAGATAAAGTTTTATCAATTCCATATCCTGAAAACGGCTATGTAACGGATGGTCAACAACCAAGGTATGATCTGGGTTTATTTTTTGACCAAGAATATGATTACCAAAATAAAAAAATAATTATTAAAAGAAACAATAAAAATTATCCAATTATCAAATTTTCTTTAATTGAAAAAAAAATCAATCCTGGAGATGTTATAAAAAAAATTAATGATCAAGATTTATCTGAAATTGATGACAACTTAATACAAGAACTTAGTTTGCTAAGTAATGCAAAAGTTCAGTCATTAAAAAATGAATTTAATATAAAAGCAATTGATTATGATTTTTATCCGTTTAACTTGGAATATTTTGTTATCAGAGCTATAGACGATATAGATACAAAAAAAGGAGAATTTAAACTTAATTATAAATTTCAGGTCTCTCATGAAAGACCAGATTGGATTGAAGCAGGAAGAAAAATTGGAGATTTAACAATCTGTAATATTGGTCAACTCACAGAAAATTCCAAAATATATTCACCAGTAACTAATGAAACAACCTTTTTAGATCTATCTGAACTTGATGAAGAAAAAACAAGTTTTTATTATACACAAGTATATTTTAAAAATTTTGATAAAACTTTTTCACAAACTGCAATAGACGGGGTTGGTAAAATTAAATCAAATTTTGACTTTAAAGAATTTCCATTTGATAAACAAGAATTAGAAATAAAATTATATCCACCTTATGAAATACAACGTAATGAAGAAAACAATTATCCAAAGCCATTTGTAACTTCTTTTATTCCAAGTAAAGGGGTTTATATGGATTTAGAGGACTATCTTAAAAATAATTTGCTAAAAGAGTGGACCATTGATGATATTAAGTTAAAAAATGATATAAAAAGCACAAAAGCAATCTCTTCATTCGATAAAACAACTGAAATTACTACACTAGAAGATGTTATAAAAATAAATGTAACAATAATTAGAAATAAAAATTACTTTATTTTTAAAATTATAATTCCTGTATTTGTTATTTTAGCTATTGCTTGGTCAGTTATGTGGATCCCCACAAAAGAACTAGAGTCGAGACTTACAACTTCTATAGTAGCATTGCTAGCATTAATTGCTTATAATTTTGTACTCAATGATGAGCTTCCAAAATTATCTTATCTTACAAGCTTAGATAGGTATATTTTATTATCTTATCTATTTTGTGCCATACCAACATTTTTAAGCATATATTTTAGTCGTTTAAACAAGAAACAACATAAAATCGCAATGATACTTAATCAAAAATCACGATTATATGGAATAGTAATTTACGCTGCTTCAGCTTTTTTTATTTTTGTTAACTAATTAATTTCTATTCCACTCTTGTTGGCCTTATAACATTTATTATCGATATATTTGTTTAATCCTTTTTCTGTTGCTTTTTTTAAGATCAATTGTGGATCGCTATATATATTGTGTACAAAATATTGGTCGGGATAAATTGTAAAATAATGAAAAGGAAAACTATCTTTGCTTGAAGGTTTTGTTGCCATTACTTTTACATTTTCATCATCCATTAAAATTAATAACTCTTGTTTTTGTAATGTTTCTATAGAAGATTGAAAATATTGATGATCTGTTAAATAAGCTCGATTAATGTCATTTTCATTATTTAATACTATAGTAAAATAAAATATTTCAACACTATTTTTACATATTAAAAGCATTCTATCGTCTCTATTTGGTCTACTAAAATAATTTGAAACCCTATAGATTCTTCCAATCCATGATTTTAAGATGTATTCTGATATTCTTATTTCCTCGTCACCGTGATCAAAGACAAATTCATACAAATCATATAATTTATCACTAGTTTCAAATCCTTTTTTTCCGTATTTTCCTAATTTAACACCATGGTTTATTGAAATATTCTCTGCAGGTTGATTTATTGATCCCTCGTAATGTGAGGAATGAACATCATCTCCAATTTTATTAATAATTAATTCCTGATCTTTCGTTGCAATAGTAATATCATCTATATTTTTTGAAGCACTGCCTGACATCATTTCGTCGGCTTTATTACCCTTTTTTATTACCTCATCTGAGCTCTTAGAAAAGAATTCTGCTGCCTCTTGGAACAGTCTTTTAAAAGGTCCAATTGGAATCGCATGAGAATTATTAATAAAAATTAGTGTTAGAGTAATAGAAATAAGAATTTTTTTAATTATATCATTCATCCAAAAAAATGTTTCAAATTGGACAAAGGATATCAAGTTTTTAATAGATTTGTCCAAAATTTTAAGTCTCATTACACAAGAAATTTAATTCAATAATTCATAAATCTATTTCATGAAAACAAAGGAGAAAAAAATGAAAAAAATGACACTTTTAGCAACTGCACTAACAGTTTTGATTGGTATGCAAATACTTGCACCAACTAAATCTGAAGCTCAAATAACCTGCACAACAGATTTTTATGGAAACACTCGTTGTGTAGACAGCAATACAGGAAACTATTCTGACACAAGAACAGATTTCTATGGAAATGATAATACTACTTTTAGTGATGGATCTACTATGAGTTGTAGAACAGATTTTTATGGGAATTACGTTTGTAACTAACCTCCAAGAAATAATCTCCCTATTAAATTAGGGAGATTAAAATTATGAAAAAAAAGAAAAATACAGAATTTTACTTACTAAGAAAAAAAAGCTTATCTGAAGCAGATTTATTCGTGACCGACTATATAAAAACTAAAAAAAGATTAGAAATTTTAGAGTCTGAATTTACAGTTCTAAGACACTTTGTAGAAAACCAGGAGATATATTTTGATAACAAAAAAAAACACTAATATTGAAGAAATTAGAGTTGAGGAGGTCCATGATCATGAAGAAGGTAAACATTTTTTTAGAGTTTATTTTTATTATGAAGATGGCAAAATAGAAATTATGGGAGAAAGTAACATTAAGCCAATACTAGCAAGATATGTTTCTAAGATTTATTAAATGAGTAAAAATAATTATAAAGAATACATCATTAATCCAAGTGCATTATCTTATCTTTGTAATCATTGCGCTTATTTAAAACAGAACTTTGATTTGTCTAATGAAACAATTTCAGCTGGAATTACCTCTACCTTGGATGGAATTGAAAAGGATTATTTTCTAGGTGACTCAAAAAAAATTGATGAGAGTTTGGATAAAGGTGAAACAATTGATCCATATAATGTTACTTTTTATTCTAAAACTTTATTTGATAATAAAAAAAGACCATTTAGAATTAAAGGTAAAGGTGATGCAATAGTAAAATTTGAAGATGGTTCGTGTGGAATTATAGATTATAAAACTTCAAAGTTTAAAAAAAACTCTTCAAAAAAATCTGATTCATTTAAAAATTCAGATCTAGAAAATAAAATAAATGAATATGATCCTCAGTTACATGCTTATTATTTATTGTATTCAAATCTAGAAACAGATTTTGAATTTTTAAAATCAATTTATACAAGCAAATATCCTAGATCAAAAGAACCTAAAATTACAGAAGGCGTTAATAGAACTCTTAGTAGAATAAGAGAGATATCTGTTGACCAGGCAAAAGTATTTGGTTTAGTCTTTGTATATCCTGAAGAAAGTATGTTTAAAGATGGAATAAATGTAAAATTTTCACATCAATTTAAAGAAGTAAAAATAGATATGGAAAATTTTTATAAAAAAATCACTGAATATCTTGATATGCTTTACCAAAAAAAACCACCTCAACCTCCTAATGACTGTGGTTGTCGAATGCATAAATTTTTTTATAATGAAGAAAAACTAACGGAACTGATTTAAATGAAAGAAGTCGATGCAAAAACTCAATTGGCACAAAATAGTATAAAACAGTTAAGGCATAAAATTCTAGAAGGATCTACAACCAATAGAAATAAATTAATTAATTTTAAACATAATGATAAACTTAGAAGTCAAGCAAGAATTGTAGATGAAGTACCAGATGAAATATTCAAAGGTTTAATTGCGGGGAAATCATATACTTTTGAAGCTTTGCCAGAGGAAGAGAAAGAACCAAAGGATGAAAAAACTATAGAATTTAAAACAGCATATGAAATTGCACAAAAAGAAGACGAAGTTTATTTAAAACAAATAGAAGAGCTTGGAGAAACTTATGACTCAAGTAATAAAGAATCTCTTGTAATCGAAAGAGAACTTAAAGATAGAATTAGAAAGAAATTAAACTTAGGTCAAAGACAAACTGTAGAAATTTTAGGAATAGAAGAATATGCAAAGAAACATGGTATAGATCCTAACTATGAATTACCAAAATCTACAAATGAATTATCTGAAAAACATAAAGATAGAGATATTCAAACAATATTAAAACCAGATCAATTAGATAAAAAAATTTCAGGTATTAAAAGGTTAGCCAAGACAGCCTTAAATGAAAAAGGGATAAATACATTATTTTTAACTTTTGGATTTATTGAATGGGTTGAAAGTGAAAATAGTGATATTAAAATATTATCTCCATTAATATTACTTCCAGTTGAAATTGAGGAAAAAAAGACAAAAAAAGGATCCAAATTCATAATTTCTGGAGCTGATAGTGATCCAATTGTAAATATTGCTTTAAAAGCGAAATTCGAAAGAGATTTTGGAATTATTTTAAATGACTTAGAAGAAGATGAAACTCCAGAAAAATATTTCTCTAAATTAGAAAACGAAATCAAATCAAAAGAAAGATGGAATATAAAAAGATTTATAACATTAGGCCATTTCCAATTTGCAAGAATGGCAATGTATTACGATCTAGATCCTAACAAGTGGAATAATTTAGGTGAACAGGAAACATTAACAGAACTTTTTTCTGGTTCTGGCGAAGGTGACGGTACGCCTGCTGAGGATTATGACATAGACGATAAAGATATTTCAAAAAAAGTTCCTGTGCTTTTGAATCAGGCAGATGCTTCCCAATTTAGTGCAATTGTTGACGTAATGAATGGTAAAAACCTTGCAATTCAAGGCCCTCCGGGGACAGGAAAATCACAAACAATTGCAAACATAATTGGTGCGGCACTAAGCGAAAAGAAAAAAATATTATTTCTTGCTGACAAAAAAGCTGCCTTAGATGTTGTGTATAAAAAACTTAAAGATGCAGGTTTGGATAATTTCTGTTTAAAAATTGAAAGTGCTGGAAAAAAAAAATCAGAAGTGATTGATGATATTAAAAAAAGATTAGAGCTCAAAAAGAAAAACAATAATTCGGAAAATTATGAAGCACAAATAAGCAAAGAAAATTTAGTAAAAGATAGATTAATACAATACGCAAATATTATCACAAGCTTCATAGGAAAATCTGAAAAAAATATATACGATTTAAATGGTTTGATAGCCAAATATAAAGAATTTGAAAATGAAGCTTTTAAATTAATTTTTGAAAAAAATATTAGAGAAATTTCTGAAGATCTTACAAATATTAACCCCTCCAAACTAGAATTAATTGATGAAAATTTAAATAAATTTGAGCTACAAACTAAATCTATATCGACTAATTATAAAAATATTTCAAATCACCCTTGGTATGGATTTAAAAATAATCAAATTAATCCTTATGAAAGAGGCAACTTAGTACAAGAGTTCAAAGAAATCAGCAAAACTTTGGAGTTATTAAAAAATAAAATTTTTAAAATTCAAGAAGAAGTACCTGCAATAAATGAAATAGCAGATATTTATAGTGTTGATGGCGTTAAAAAAATAGTTTCACTTGGAAAAATTGAAAATTTAGAAAAAACAAAGTTTTTTTTAAAATTTTTAAAAAGTGAAAAAGATATTGAAGTTATAAATAATCTTAAAAATTTAATTTCAAATAACTTAAGTAACCTAAAATTTGAAAAAGAATTAAACAAAAAAATTAAAATTAAAAAATCAGAATTTAAATTGATAAATGAATATAGAGATGCAATAAAACATTCAAACTTTTTTTCTTTCCTTTCATCTGATTATAGAAATGCAAAAAATTTTTACATTACTATTTCAAAGGATGGTATTTTTGAAAAAGAAAATGCCATAAAAAATTTAAATGAATATTTAAAATATATTCCACTATATGAGGAATTACAGAAAGTTAAGAAAGAAATAAAAACAAATAAAGAATTTACAAGAATACTTGGTGATAAATTTAAAGATGAAAACACGTCTTTAGAGTTATTAGAAAATATTGAGTACTATACTTCAAATATTATTAAATCTTTCGATAAAGAAACTTTTTCAAAAATATTAAACGATGAAACTTTGCTTGAAACTATTTCTAAATCTTCAAAAGAAATTGAGAAAATTTTAAATAATTTTGAGAATAAATTTATAACAATTTCAAAAAATTTAAATATTGAAGAATTTTTCTCAAATAATTTAAGTTTTGATAATTTAATTAAAAAAAATAGTAAACTAGATGAGGAATCGTTAAATGATTGGATTGAGTTTCTAAATTTAAAATCTTCCTTTTCTGAATTAGAAAATAAAATAATAAAACTGTATGACAATAATTCGTTGAGTTATGATAAAATAAATAATGTATTTAAATCTTTGTATTATAATTTTCTATTAAAGCATGCATATAATATATATCCAGAACTCTCAGAATTTAGTGGTGACAAACTAAGAGTACTACGTGAGGAATATAAAGATTTAGATAGTAAAACTTTCCAACTAAAAAAAGCTAATTTATACAATTCTTTGTTAAGCATAAAAGCTAAAAGAGGCAAAACTACTGGTGCTACAAAAAATCTAACAGAAAAAGGTTTACTTGATGTAATCACGAAACAAACAAGACCAAGAATTTCGTTGAGGCAATTAATTAAAAGATCTTCTGAAGCATTAGCTGATTTAAAACCTTGTTTTATCATGTCTCCTATGACATTGGCGGAATTAGTAAGACCTCAAGAAGATTTATTTGATATTTTAATCATTGACGAAGCATCACAAATGAGGATGGAAGATGCAATCGGTGCAATGGCTCGATCAAAACAATGTGTTATAGTTGGAGATCCAAAACAGTTAGCACCAACTGAATTTTTTGATATTGTAGACGATACTGAAGATGAAGAAGTTAACGAGGAATCTATTTTAGATAAAGCTATTTCAAGATTTCAACCGCATAGGTTATTGAGATGGCATTATAGATCAAGAAATGAAAAGTTAATCAATTTCTCTAACCATCATTTCTATGACAACAGATTGATAATACCCCCTTCTCCAAGTCTGAAAAAAGCGATCTTTTCAAACAAAGTTGAAGCAATTTATAAGGGTAAAGTGAATCATCATGAAATAGAAAAAATGCTTCCAGATTTAATAAATTTTATGAAAAATAATATTAGGAAAAATGATAATGATAAAAAATCTAAAAGTTGCTTGATAGTTACTATGAATAAAGACCAAGCAGAATTAATTGAGGATGAATTAAGATTTCTTGAGACTAATGAGCCAATTATAAGTGAATATAAAAATTCTTGGGAAAATACATTGGAAGAATTTACAATTAAAAATCTTGAGAGTGTTCAAGGTGATGAAAGAGACGTTATTTTTATATCAACTCTATTTGGGCCTAGGGAAAAAGGAGGCAAAGTTAATCAAACTTTTGGTCCGATCAACAATACTATCAAAGGACACAGAAGGTTAAATGTTTTATTTTCTAGAGCTAAAAAAGAAGTGCACCTCTATACATCAATGAGTCCTAATGATATTTTATCTGAAGGAGCTCCTTTAGGCAGACAAGTCTTTAAATCATATTTAGAGTACGCAAAAACTGGAAAATTAGAAATCGGTAATATTGATCATGAAAAAGAACCTATGAGTGAATTCGAGATTTTTGTAATGAATGGTTTAAGAAACATGGGATATGAAGTTGACCCTCAAGTAGGCGTTTCAGGATTTTTTATTGATATTGGGGTAAAGCACCATAGTTTTCCAGATGGATATATTTTAGGTGTTGAATGTGATGGAAAAACTTATCATTCAACAAAATCGGCAAGGGATAGGGATATTTTAAGACAATCTGTTTTAGAGGACATGGGTTGGAAAATTTATAGAATTTGGTCAACAGATTGGTTTCAAAATCCCCAAGCTGAATTAAAAAAATTAGACAGCCATATAAAGAAAATTATAAGCGCATCTAATAATTCACTTAAAATTGTTGGATAAAAAATAACTCTTTTTTGATTAATCTTTTTTATAATTAGTATTAAAGGATTATGTCTAAATATAAATTAAAGTTGACCAAAACCAGTGATGAAAGTAGCAACAATTCTAATAAGGCTTAAACCTATATAAACTTGACCCAAAGTACCCCAAATAGTTCCCAATTTTTTTTTCCTTTGGTTTTCTTTATAAACATTTGCACTTCTCCAAGCACCAATCATCAAAAATATAATAAAAGCAATCTGAACAAATGAATACAATGTTAGGATAAGTTCATATTTTGCCCATATAGCATCACTTAAAAATGAGGGAAAGGATGCAATTGTTCCAATAAACATATAATAAACCCAAAAACTCATTGGATAAGAAACTTTTCCCTGAAAAAATAATTTAAAATTCATTTTTTAAAAAACTTTTTAATTAAAATCCTTCAAAGTTTGAAAGTATCATTTCTTTATCTAATTTTTCTATTTTGGTCCATAATTGCATTGAGGAATTAAGGTAATCTTGATCTGCTAAGGAAATATATAATGTAGAATTTACTGATTTATCTCTATTTATGTAAGTACAAAGAATTTGCAAAGCATATTTATCAAAAAAACCTTTTTTATAATAAAGTTCAGAGCTATCATAAAATACTACAGTATTTTTTTTTGTGATTTTTCTATAAAAATTATTCTTAAAATTACTAGAATCTACGTCATAAAAATTAGATAATTTTTTTATATATTGATTTTTTGCGTCTAAGCATCTGTTTTTTTTTGAAAAAAAATCTACCGACTTTAAAATAATTTGATAACCAGTCACTATTTTAATTTTATTTTTATCATCTGTTCGGATGTAATAATGTTTTAGATCATCATTTCTTACTAAGCCGCGAATTTTCAGATCATCTTTTTCGAAGTAACTTATAATACCCGGTCTATCTTTTGAGGTCTTTCCTTTATCAATGTCAACATGCTTAGCAGCATCTTTGTTTATTTTTATTCCAAAAATACTAATAGGCAGACTGTCTGAATATGCGCTCTCGCTTATTAAAAAAGTAAATATTAAGATTGAAAAAATTTTTTTCATTAATTTTTATATTGTACTCTAAACATTGCTTCGTTTCTCCTCATTATTGGTAGAGTAAAAGGGCTATTGTAAGTTGCTTTGATTGGAGAGCTTTGAATTTGAATATTATCTTTAGTTAATTGATCTTCTAAAATACTTTTATGTTTAATAAAATTTTTATCTGATGCCCTACCAGAATATCTAATTACAGCATAGTACCCGCCTTCAATAATAATTACTTCTACATCTGAGTTTGTAGGATATGGAACATTATCTTTATTAAATTTTGATGGAAGATAAAACTGCATCGTCATATTTCCAGATTTCTCTGTTTGCGTTACTGGGATTGTCATTTTAATTTCTTGATTTTTCTTATTTTTACCTGAAATATAATTAAATAACTTTCTAAAACTATTGTCTCCAGTTGTACTCACTACTTCTACAGCTAAACGATCTGCGTATTTACGAATTTCATACACATCAGTTGATTTTATAATATCATATTTTGCTTCCTCGCTAGCCATCACACTAGAATAGTTAAAAATAGATATACTGTAAAATATAATTAATAATATTTTTTTCACTTTAAATTATAGTTTAGTTACCGTCCCATTTTGCCTTATAATTCCATTTAGCTCTGAAATCTTTAGGTGCTTTTTTGAATTCTTTTTCACATTCTTTGAATAATTTATTGAAAGATTCATTAGTCTGTAGTTCTAATTTAATATCTTCATGAGTTTTAAGTTTTTCATAATTATTTAACTCAACACTTGCTTTATTTTTTGCACAAACACCAATCATCATATCATGTTTAATAATTCGCTCTTTTTGTTTATTGCTCTGAAAAATTTGGTTAATTCCGTATACTATAAGTAAAATTACAATGCTTATTATTATTATTTGTGATTTTTTCTGTTGCTGCATATTAAATCAAAAATTAATATAAAATTCTTTAATTGATATAACAAAAATTAATATACAATAATTTAATGAAAAAAATAATTAACAATCCAAGTAATTTTGTTGATGAAACAATAGATGGACTTATTAAATCTCACCCAAATATTTATTCACTAGCTTCAGATAATTCGAGAGTTATTACTCGTGCAATAAAGTCCTCAAATAAAGTTGGTTTAGTAACCGGCGGAGGGTCTGGCCATTTGCCAGTTTTTACAGGCTATATTGGAAAAGGATTGTTAGATAGTTGTGCGATAGGATCTGTCTTTGCGTCACCATCTGTTGAACAAATAGCATCTGCAATTCGTAATGCAAATAATGGTAACGGAGTGCTTTGCCTTTTGGGTAATTATGGTGGAGATGTAATGAATTTTGAAATGGCATGTGAAATAGTAAAAGACGAAGGTATTGAAACTAAAACTGTTATAGTTGCAGATGATATTGCGAGTGCAAAACCTGAAGAAAAAGAAAAAAGACGAGGTATTGCTGGTATGATATTTGTTTTTAAAGTTGCAGGAGCGTTAGCTGAAACAGGGGCATCTCTTCAAGATGTTTGTGAATTAGCACTTGAAACTAATTCAAATATTAGAACATTAGGCGTTGCTCTTTCTCCTTGTATATTACCTGAGGCTGGAAAACCTACATTTGAAATTAATGATGATGAAATAGAAATAGGAATGGGTATTCATGGTGAACCAGGTATTTCAAGAGAAAAATTAAAGTCAGCAAATGATTTAACAGATGATATATGTAATCGAATACTAACTGATTTCAATTTGTCTGATCAAGAAATAGGGTTAATGATAAATAGCCTAGGAGCTACTCCACTTGAAGAACTTTACATTGTATCAAGAAGAGTTGTCGAAAATTTTAACAAAAAAAAAATAAAAATTTTTAAAAATTATGTTGGAAGATATGCAACTTCAATGGAAATGGCAGGAATGTCTGTAACTGTTTTAAAACTTAATAAAAATATTAAAGAAAATTTATTAGCTCCTTCTTATTGTCCATTCTGGACAAATTAAAATGTTAAATAAAGAAAATTTAATAACAATTTTGGATAAATTATTTGACCAGTCTAAAAAATATTACGATGATTTCAACTCTGCTGATGCTAAAATTGGAGACGGAGATTTAGGTATTACCATTCTTCATGGATTAGAAGAAATCCAGAAAAATAAAGTATCTTTTAGTAACGATATGGGTGAAAATTTTATGATTTGCTCAAAAGCTTTTGTCAAAAGGTCAGGATCTAGTTTTGGAACATTAATAGCATTTTCATTGATGAATATTTCAAATAAAATGCAAGGTAAAACACACTGTAATCATAATGATATCATCAGTTTTTTTGAAACCGCTCTTAAGACAATTTTAGAGA
>CACGOY010000011.1:0-30520 GCA_902574735.1 uncultured Pelagibacteraceae bacterium | reverse complement strand
GAAAAAGCAAAAAGAAGACTTAAGGAGTTTAAAAATTTAGATAAAAATATATCTTTAAAAAAAGTTGAAAAAGCCTTGATTCAAAGGGATAAAGAAGACACTAAAAGAAAAATAAGTCCCTTGATTATAACCAAAAATGCTGTATTAGTCGACACCACTAAATTAACAATTAAGCAGATGGAGGCAAAACTTATAAATTTAGTGAAGAATTCGATTAAACAAAAATATGGAAATCTATAAAGATCTTAGCTCACCAGCATCACAGCAATTTAAAAAATTACTAAACAGCCAATTATCAAAAAATAAAATAGAAGAAGGTAAAATTATTGAGGGTAAAATCACTAAGATTACTGACAAATATGTGTTCTTATTCATACCTGGTCTGAAAAGTGAGCCTGTCATTGATATAAATGAAATGAAAATGATTGGCATGCAGGATAAAGTAGTTGAAGGTTCAACAGTATCTGTCCTTCTAGAAAAAATTGAGGATAAAAATGGTGATGTAGTAGTTTCTGCTCAAAAAGCACAGAAGATTAAAGGGTGGTATGAATTAGAAAAAGCTTATGAAGATAACCAATCTATTAATGGAAAAATAACATCAAAATGTAAAGGTGGAGTTATAGTTGAGCATATTGAGACTGGTTCTTTGATGTTCTGTCCTGGTTCACAAATTTCAGATAAACCACTGAAAAGTATAGATCACTTAATTGGCGTAGAACAAAAATTCGCGATTATAAAATTAGATAAAGTAAGAGGAAATGCATGCGTATCTAGAAGACAAATAGTTTCATCTCACAAAAAAGAGGATAAAGCTAAAATCATAGAAAAGTTCAAAGTTGGTGACATTATTAAAGACGCGGTGGTTAAAGGATACTCTTCTTTTGGATGTTTTTTCGAAGTTAACAATGAAATTGATGTATTGGTTCATCTTCAAGAAATTTCTTATTCAAGAGTAAATCACCCAGATGAAATATTTAATATAGGTGAAAAGCATGATTTAAAAGTTATTTCAATAGACATGGAAAAACTTCAAATTGGTTGTTCAATTAAACAGTTATCTCCAGATCCTTTTGAACATATTTCAAATTATGAAACTGGAAAACCTTATAAAGTTAAGGTTGTTAAAATTACAGATTATGGTTGTTTCTGCGAGCTAGAACCAGGCCTAAGTACATTATTACATAGTAGTGAGATTAGTTGGACTAAGAAAAACATTTCACCTAAAAAATTATTTAAAGTTGGCGATCAGATAGATTGTGTAATTACTGAAATTGATAAAGATAAAAGAAGAGTTGCAATTTCACATAGGTTAACAATTCAAAATCCATACACAACTCTAGAAAACAAATATCCTGTTGGTTCAGATATAGATGGAGTTATAACGAGCGCAAATGAGTATGCTCTTTATGTAAAACTTGGCGATCTTGATATTGATGGTTTCTTACACTCAAATGATCTTTCTTATTCTGGCAAACCTGAGGAAGAATTAAAGAAATTTAAAAAAGGTGATAAATTAAAAGTAAGGATTTTAGAGATTAAAAAAGAAGATCAAAAAGTAAGGGTAGGATTGAAACAGTTAGAGAAAGACCCATTTGATTTCTTTGAAGGGAAGAAGGTTAATGATATTATAACTGTCCAAGTTGTATCATCGGATAGTAAAGGTCTAATGGTTAAACCAGAGGGATGTGATTTAGAATTCTTAATTAAGAAATCCCAAATCGCAGTTAGTGCTGCAGATGCGAGACCTTCAAGATTTGTAGGTGGCGAAAGAATAGATTCAGCAGTTGCAGAAATAAATTTTGATAAAAGAAAAGTAAATTTAAGTATTAAATTACTTGAAGAGCTACAAAACAAAGAAGCAGTTGACAAATTTAGCTCGCCACTTTCAGGAAAAAATCTTCCATTTTCTTCGCTTTCTGAGAAATTAGATGATAAAAAGAAAAAGGAAACTGAATAAAAACTAAATTGTCAGTAGTAAAATCAGACTTAATCAAAGAACTCGCCGACAATTACCCAAATTTTTTTAGAAAAGATCTAACTAAGTTAGTTGATATAATTCTTTATGAAATGCAAAATTCATTAAAGCGTGGTGAAAGAGTCGAATTAAGAGATATTTTTACTTTAGATCCAAAAATACAAAAA
Source organism: uncultured Pelagibacteraceae bacterium (assembly GCA_902574735.1). Taxonomy (GTDB): domain Bacteria; phylum Pseudomonadota; class Alphaproteobacteria; order Pelagibacterales; family Pelagibacteraceae; genus Pelagibacter. The sequence goes on along the minus strand of CACGOY010000011.1, from coordinate 28,378 downwards.
GAAGGTATAAGAAGAAACCCAAAAACAGGGGAGAAAGTATTTGTTAAAGAAAAAAAAAGTGTTTTATTTAAGATGTCAAAAGAATGGGCCAAAAAAATAAATGAAAAAGAATAAGATATTCGTTGCTTGCGACACTACAAATATAAATAAAATTAATAAAATAATTACTGAAACTAAAAGTTCCGATTTAAAGGTTGGATACAAATTTGGTCTTGAGTTTTTAAATTCAAAAAATGGGAGAACTTTTGTTTCAAAAGTAAAAAATAAAACTATTTTTGTTGACTTAAAACTTCATGATATACCGAATACCTGTGTGTCTGCTATTAAAGCAATAAAAGACTTGAGAGTTGATTATTTAACAATTCATATAAGTTCTGGTTTAGATGCTCTTAAAGCTGCCAAAAAAGTATCTGGGAAAATTAAATTAATTGGTGTAACAATTTTGACCTCATTAGATAATAAGGCTTTGAAAGAAATTGGCTTCAATAAGGATGTTAAAAAAATAGTTCATGATCAAGCAAGATTAGCAAATAAAGCTAAACTCGATGCCATAGTGTGTAGTGCTCAAGAAGTAAAAATAGTAAAAAAAGTATTTAAAAAAGAAATAATAACTCCGGGGATAAGATTTAATTCAAATACAAATGATCAAAAAAGAACCTTAACTCCAAAACAAGCATTTAAAAATGGGAGTGATTGGCTTGTTCTAGGAAGACCCATCACAAAAGGAAATATTAAAAAAAATATCCAAACATTAATAAAACACTTAAATTAAAATGGATGCAAAGATTTGTGGTGTAAAAGATCCAAAAACTTTAGACTATATAATTAATCATAATTACCCCCCAAAGTTTATTGGATTTATTGCTAATTACCCAAAATCAAAAAGGTATTTAGCATTTAATCAATTAAAAAAAATTTTAAATGTTGATAAAAAAAATATCAATTTTGTCTGTGTGTTAGTGGAACCTGATGACGAAACACTTGAGAAAATAAATCAGTTAAGTTTTGATTATCTCCAACTCTATAAAGTTTCACCAGATAGGACAAAAAAAATAAAAGAATTATTTAATATAAAAATAATTACTGCTCTTACAATAGAAGATATTAATGATGTTTTGATTTATAAACAATATGAGAAAATTTCAGATATAATTTTATTTGATAGTAAAGGTTATGAAAAATCTGTTGGCTTTGATCATGAACTGCTAAATGAAGTGCCTGCATCAATAAATAAAATGTTAGCAGGTAACATTAAGTATAATGATAAGCTTGATAAATATATTAAAATAGCAGATATTATTGATATTTCAGGGAGCTTGGAAACCACTGGAGAAAAAGATATCTCTAAAATTAATATTTTTTTAAATAACATAAAAAAATTAAATGATGAAACTTAAAAAAAATATTCCACTTATTGATCAACATGATAAATATGGTTTCTGGGGCGGTAAATTTGGTGGAAGTTATATTCCTGAAACATTAAAAAAACCTGTAGATGATCTTACAAAAGAATTCTCTAAATTAAGAAAAAACAAAAGCTTCATAAAAAAAAGGGACTTTTATTTTAATAATTACATTGGTGCACCTACTCGTTTTATTAAATTAGAAAATCTTTATAGGCATTTAGGTGGTGCTCAAATTTGGGCTAAAGTAGTTTCTGACGCAAATGGTGGTGCTCACAAAATATATAATGCTACTGTTCACGCTTTACTTTGTAAAAGTATGGGAAAAAAATATATTGTTGGTGATACTGGAGCAGGATACGCAGGCAAGATGTTAAGCATGGCCGCAAAAAAATTTGGACTTAAATGTAAAATATTTATGGGGGCTAAAGACATTAAACGTCAAAAGCCAAATTGTGATGCCATGAAAAAAAATGGTGCTGAGATTGTTCCAGTTACAACTGGGAGTCAAACTTTAGTGGATGCAGTTAGTGAATGCATGAGATACTGGGTATCAAATTGTGATACTACTCATATGTGTGTAGGTTCTACAGTCGGTCCAAATATATTTGTTAAAATTTGTGGCTGGAGCACAGCACAAATTTCAAGAGAATTAAAAAAACAAATAGAAATTCAATTTAAAAAAATTCCAAAAAAAATTAAATTGATTAATTGTGTTGGTGGTGGGAGTTCAGCTTATGGCTTCTGGAGCGAATTTATTGATTTTCCAAAGTCACAAATTGAATTAATAGGGGTTGAAGCGGGAGGTCCAAAAAACTCAAAATTGCATGCCGCCCCATTAAGCAGAGGTGCAAAATTAGGTGTGCTGCATGGAGCAGCTTCATACGTTTGTCAAAATAATGAAGGACAAATAAATGAGACTGAGTCGATAAGTGCTGGATTGGATTATCCTGGGGTAAGTCCAATACATTGTTTTCTAAAAGATACAAAAAGAGCAAGATACACATATGCAACAGATGAAGATGCATTGAATGCTTATAAACTTGTAACAAAATTCGAAAAACTTAATCCAAGTTTAGAACCCTGTCATGCATTTGCTGAGGCAATTAGGATTGCCCCAAGATTAAACAAAGATACGGTCATAATTGTAAATTCATGTGGAGACGCCAAAAAAGATAGGGATATTTTGAAAAAAAGATTAGGAAAAAGAATATGATTAACCTAATAAAATTGGCCTTTAAAAATGCAAAAGAAAAAAAAAGACCAGCTTTATTAACCTATACAGTTGCAGGCGATAACACTAAAGAGAAATCTTTAGAAATATTAAAATCAATTTCTAAGGATGTTGATATTTGTGAAATTGGATTTCCTCACAACACACCCATAGCTGATGGAGGTCAAATTCAGACAAGTGCATATAGAGCACTGAAAAATGGATTAAAAATTTCCGATGTATTTCAAATAGTGAGGGAATTTAAAAAATCAAAAAATTCAAAACCTGTTATATTGATGGGTTATTACAATATGATTTATCAATATGGGGAAAATAATTTTATAAAAAAATGTAAAAGTTCTGGAGTAAATGGATTAATTGTTGTTGATTTACCTTGGCCAGAAAATAAAGGATTTGCAAAAAAGTGTAAAGCTAAAGCTATTAGCTTTGTTCAATTACTATCTCCTACTACATCTAAAGAAAGACTAAAAAACATAATAAAAGATTCTCATGATATGATTTACTATATAAGCATGTTATCAACTACGGGAGGGAAGCTTAAAGTATCTCCAAAACAAATTTTAAATAATTATAATAAAATAAAAAAAATTGATCCAAAAAAGAATTGTGTAATTGGCTTTGGGATAACTGAAAAAACTATTGCAAAGTTAAGATCTGCTGACGGATTGGTGGTTGGAAGTGCTATTTGCAAAGAAATAACAAGGAGTTTAAACAATAGACAAAATCCTGTCACAAATGTAAGTAAAGTGGTAGCTAAATTAAGAAATAAAATTTCATGAACTGGTTAACAAAAGCAATTAAATTTGGTGAAAAAATAAAAAAGGTTTTAAAGAAAAGACCTTCAAAAGAAGATATTGAGAATTCGGATTGGACGAGTTGTTGCAAAGGTCCTGTTTTAAAAAAAGAACTTGAAGATAATTTATGGGTATGTGGTTCTTGTGGTAAACACCATCGAATAAGTTGTAGACAAAGATTTGACATTTTATTTGGTAAGAATGCTTATGAAATTCTTGAAACGCCTATACCAGCTGAAGATCCTTTAAATTGGGTCGATACAAAATCTTATAAAGATAGGTTAAAGGCCGCTAGAAAGAAAACTAATCAGAACTGTGCTGTAATGATTGCAAGAGGAAAAGTTGATGGAATTGAAATCACTGCAGGTGCAATTAATTTTGATTTTATTGGTGGATCAGTTGGAGCAGCGGAAGGAGAAGCTATTATTTATGGTGTTCAACATGCAATTGACAATCAAACTCCATATGTTTTCTTTCCTTGTGGAGGTGGCCAAAGAATGTTCGAGTCGCCTATTGCACTAGCAAATATGACTAGAACAACCTTGGCAATTAATGAATTAAAGAAAAATAATTTACCTTACTTAGTTTGTTTTACTGATCCAACTGCAGGAGGTATCACAGCATCATTTGCAATGTTGGGTGATATTCATTTTGCTGAACCTGGATGCTTAATTGCATTTGCTGGTAAAAGAGTAATTCAAGCAACAGTTAAAGAGGAATTAAGCTCAGACTTTCAAAAATCAGAGTTCGTCGAAAAACATGGATTTGTTGACAGAGTTATTCAAAGGAAAGACATAAAAAAAGAAATCAGCACACTTTTATCAATATTGCTTAAGAGAGAAACTGAGTTAAATTCAGAAAAATTAAATGACTCTTCAGACAATATTGAACCGCTTACAAAAGCTGCATCCTAAAGAAATAGATTTAAGTCTAGATAGAGTTAAAAATCTTTGTAAAAAACTTGGCAATCCTCAAAAAGATTTAAAATATATTTCTGTTGTTGGAACAAATGGAAAATATTCAACAATTCAAGCGCTTAGAGCAATCTTAAAAGAAGCCAACATTAAATGTAATATTTATACTAGCCCCCATATTCAAAGAATTAATGAAAGATTTATATTTAATGATGAGGAAATTTCAGACTCTGATCTTTCAGATTTATTAGTAAAAGTTGAGGAAGTGAACAATGGGGAGGAAATTACTTATTTTGAAATTTTAACTGCAGCCTATTTTTTTCATGCAAGCAAATATAGGGAAAATATAAATATAATTGAAAGCGGTTTATTTCACAGATTTGATGCAACTAATATAATTGATAAAAATATATTAAGTATTGTTACTGCTATAGGCTTAGATCATTTAGATTGGCTTCCTAAAGACGAACAAACCATTGAAAAAATTATTTTTGAAAAAACATCAGCTCTATTGAATTCTAAAATTATTGTCGCCAAACAAAGTAGTGATGATACACGAGAATTAATAAAACAATCCTTATCTTCAAATGATGCAAAAAAGGTCATGTTTAATGATAACTTTTGTTATTCAATTAATGAAAATGAATTTATTTATTTTGAAGATGAGTTCGGAGGAATAAAATTACCTCAACCAAATTTAATGGGACAATTTCAAATTGATAATTCAGCAACAGCAGTTGCAGCTGCTAGAAATCTAAATTTAAATATAACTGATGAAAATATTAAATCTGGAATTACAAAAATTAAAAGTATTGCAAGACTTCAAGAAATTAAATCAGGTAAATTAAAGAATTTATGTAAAAATAATCAACTATTTGTTGATGGATCTCATAACCCTTTGGGAGCAAAAGTATTAAATGATTATTTACAAACACTGAAATGTAAAAAACATATAATTTTAGGTATGATGGCTAATAAAGATCATGAAGAATACATAAGCTACTTTAAGGATATTTCTTCATTAACAACCATTGATATTCCAAATCAACCTAACTCAATTAAAGGTGAGGATCTGAAAAATAAGTTAAATAAATTTCCTAATCTAAATTATGAAAAATCTATTGAAGATGCTTTAAAGAAAATTTCTACTAACAAAGATGACATCATACTTATCACAGGATCTCTTTATCTCGCCGGGGAAGTTTTAAATTTAAATTAGATATTTTCTTTTATCCAAGAAACAATATCTGATTTTGGTGTTGCTCCAACTTTAGTCGATTTTAACTCTCCATCTTTGAAAAGTAACATTGTAGGTATACCTCTAACACCGTACTTTGTTGGCGTATTAGGCTCTTCATCAATGTTATGTTTTGCAATAGATACATCGTTTGCCATTTCATCTGAAATTTCCTCTAAAATCGGTCCGACCATTTTGCAAGGTCCGCACCATTCTGCCCAAAAATCAACTACAATTGGCTTGGATGATTTTAAGACTTCTGTATCAAAATTTTCGTCTGTAATTTTTAATGTTGCCATATGGTTTATATATAAATTTAATTTTTTAATTCAATACTAAATATAGATATGTTCAAATTATCCACATCATACATTTTCATATTTTTTCTGTATTGACATTGCGTAATTATTGAATTCATCAAGCAGATTTAATTTTTCCTCATCATTTTCATTTGTATACTTTTCTCTTAAGGTATCTATCTCAGTGTAAAGAGTAGGAATAGTCCACCATTTTTCTTTTCTTTCACTTAATATTCTTTTAGCGATATCTCTTTTCATAGATTTAAGTATCTCGGGTGGTAATGTTTCAGGTGCCTCTTGATAAATAATTTTTTTTCCAAAACCAACCAATCTATCATCTTCGAATTTGTCCAATAACTTTAATTTATCTTTCCATAATGCAGCATGCCAGGCTGGGAATAATGCGGTATCTTTGTTTGAAGTAAACTTTGTATAAATACTTTCTTCAGCGTAAATATCTTCCTGTGATTTTGAGTGTTCTTTTTCCTCAGCCACTTCTCTTAAAGCAACAAGAATATTTTGAGAAAATTTTTCATTTTTTTGAACAATTTCTGCTCTTTTCTTTATTAAACTTTTATCCATTGCATTATAGGGTTCTGCTTTCATTCCATATTTTGCGTCAACAATAATTGGAGCTTTATTTGATCTAATAGTTCTTAAAAACTTAGGTGATTTTTTCATTTCTACCTTTAATTCATTTATTGATAAATTTAACAATGGCTCAACATCTGTTCTTAAATCAACAGAATAATACCAACCTTGGTAGATCGGATGCATGCAATATTTTGGATGCAGTGGAACTACTAAATGAAGCCGTGACTTTCCATAATAATATTCGTTTAAAGTAAAAATATCACCTTTTTTAATAATAGTTTCAGTATCAGATTTATTCGCTGTCTTTAAAAATTCATTCCAAGTATGTCCTTGTTTTTTTTTAACAATGCTTAATACTTTGGCAGTCATTTCTGCATCAGCTAGTGCTGAGTGAGCATCACTTGAGTCTATTCCTTGCATACGTGCAAGGGACTCTAATTTAAATACTGCATTATTCTTTTCATTAAATTCTACTTCTAAAATATTCGGGTCTATTGCATAGGCTGCACGTGCAATATTTATTCCATCATGTCTTTTATTTGGTGCTGCATTGGTTAAATAGGGATATCTTATTCCTTTAAAAAATTCTTTTCTGATCATTTCATCATCAAACCCAATATTTGACCAACCAAGAAAGATTGCGGGACTCCATTTTTTGAAGATTTTCTCAACCTCGGCCAACATTTGATAATGACTTAAGTTTGCTTGTGTAAGTTTTTTAATTGAGGTTTTATTTACAATTAATGCCATAGCCTGAAAGATTTCACCTTCTGGCAAACGACACCTTAAATTAAATCTGTCTTTTTCTTTAAAGTTTTCATCAACAAGTACTTCACCAATTTCAATTATGCTACCAAAGTCAGTGCTGGCGCTTGACGACTCTATATCCCAAATTGCTAAATTCATATTTTATTCCTTAAATTAGCTAGGTTTTGATGGGTATTTGGAAAGTTTATATTAGAACTAAACCATTTGCATCTAAACAAGTAGCTTCTAGTTAGTAATATCTCTTTTATGAATTGGAAAGTTAAAGTCAAGATATATTATTCATCTCGTAAAATTTTTTAACCCTTCCCATAAATAAATTTTGATACATTTCTAATTCGGCACCTTCAATTTTAAATTCTTGAAATAAATTATCTTTGGTACATAGAAGTATTATTCCTGCTTTCATTTTTGTTTGATGTACTACGTCGTGAGCTAAAGTGTATGCTCCAAGTTGTAAAAAATAGTCTTGAATATAATCAACTTTTTTTGGTTTATTTGCTTGTTTAAAATCTACAACAACATCTTTTCCTTCATAAAAACCAATAAGGTCGGCAGTCCCTGCATATTGTTCAGGGTAATAAAGTGTTTCCTCCATACCATAAATTTCATGTAATCTTCCTTTGATTCCTTTTTCAATTATTTCTTTTGCCATATTTTTATATTGCTCATTCGTCTCAAAAAAACTTTCGTTAATTCTTCCTCTTAAAAAATCTTCAATGTATGAATGCATTGATGTGCCTCTAGTTGAAGCTTCGGTTTTTATTCTATTAGCTTCTTTGTGACCTACTCTTTCTTTCCAATTTGCAAGAGCTGCTTTTTCTTCCTCAGATTTGGTAGCACTTAAAATAGTTGTTACACTTGGTAATTTTTCATCTTCAAATAAATATTTTCTATATCCATTCTCTATTGATCTTGATGACTTTGGGTAAGTATATTTATTATTCCACTCCATTTAATTTCTTATATTTGGATTTAAACTAAAAATGAAATTAATTTTTGAGTTGTTTTGGATGGTTCTCTAGTCTTTCAACATTTTCAGTTTTTATAGCTTTTTCTATTTGTTCAGGATCTTTAATGTTTTCTAGTGTTCTTGTAATTGATCTTGCGTCCGTTCCAAATTTATCAACTACAGTCATTGCTTCTTCTAATTTTTTTCTAAGTGAGATTATATTATCAAAATGTTTAGCAAATCTTGTACTTATTGTTTTTAAATGATTATAAATTTCAGTTGCACCCTTTTGAACTTTAAGAGATTGAAAACCCATATGTAGAGATTGAAGATATGCTGAGAGTGTATTTGGTCCACAAATTACAACTTTATATTTTTTCATTATTTCTTGAGTTAATAACTCTTTAGTACTTGGATCTTGATATTCAGTTAACTCTTTATACAAACTTTCGGTAGGAGCATATACAATTGCAAAATCTGTTGTTTTCGGTGGAACAATATATTTTTCATTCACACTTTTTGCTTTTGCTTTAAATGCGGATGCTAGTTTTGTTTTGGCATCTGCGACTGCTTTTTTGTCATCTGCATCATAACCATCTGTAATTGCTTTATATTTTTCAACTGGAAAATGGGAATCTACTGGAACCAAAACATCTCCTTGAAGTTTAATTGCAAATTCAACATTCTCGCTAGTACTCTCCTTCATCTTCACATTTGTCATAAATTGTGAGGCTGGCAATAAATCTTTTATCAAAGCATCCAAACTAAATTCTGCCAAAACTCCATATTTCTTCACACCTGCTAAGATTTTAGTTATTCCTTCTTGGCTTTGATTTAATAATTGTACTTGCTGGTTAAAATTTCCAACTTTTTCATCCACTTTTGTTAGTGCTTCGGTCATGTCTTTTGTAACACCAGTTGACAGGTTATTAAATGAGGTCGACATTGCACCAAGTGAGCTATTAATAGTAGAATTAAGCGTATCTTTTAAACTTGAAATTTCTGATTTTAGATTTGCAATTTCTTCTGCTTCCTTTTTTTCATCTTTTTTTTGGTTAGATTTCAAATTTATGAACAGTATTGCTAAAGCAACAGCAAATATCAAAACTAGAATAATTAATAAAATTACATCCATGATTCGTAAGTAGTTATTAATAATAAGACTAAAGTTTTTTATTTTGAAATCAAATTAATAACTTTTTTAATTCCCTTAATTTTCACACTTTTTTTGGATATCATTAAACAAGCTTGAGATTTTAAAATTTCACCATCTTTAAGAATTCTAAGATTATTAGCCCTTAAAGTTTCACCAGTTGAAGTTATGTCTGTTATGATTTCAGAAGATCCTGTAAATGGATAAATTTCCGTTGCACCAAGACTTTTAACTAACTTAAATTGAGTTACACCTCTTTGAAATAGAAATTCCCTGGTTAAGTTAGGATATTTAGTTGCAACTCTTAATCTACTTTTCTTTTTATCTTTAAACTCAAAAGCTATTTCTTCTAAATCAGCTAATGTCTGAACATCAATCCAATCATTAGGTATGGCTATTACCAGTGTTGCATCACCAAAGTTATATATTTTTTTAACTAAGATTTGTTTTTGAATATTAATTTCACTTTCTTTCAATAAATCATAACCTGAAAAACCAATATCTAAGGATCCATCTCCTAATCTTTCCACGATCTCTCTTGCATGTAGGTGGGTAACATTGATATTTTTAAATCCTTTAATGTATCCAAATAAATCTCTCTCTCCCCGTTCAGATAAAAGTTTTAATTTGTTTTTTGAAAAAACATTTAAAACATCTTTTCTTAGTCTTCCCTTGCTTGGTATTCCAATATTAATCATTTAAATTTATTGCAGCTCCTACCGCTGGTATTTTTTTGTTTGATCCAAGATCTCCAATTAAATTATCGTACCTACCACCATTGATAATATTTATATTTTTAGATTTTTTTTTAATTTCAATTTTAAATACAAGGCCAGTATAGTATTCCAGTTGCCTTCCAAATGAAGCTGAATATCTAATATTTAATTTTGAGACTTTGTTTTTAGTTATTGGAAAATAGTTATTCTCAACTCGTAAATTAATTTTATTTTTTTTAAAAAAATAATTTAATTTATTTGCTGCTTGATCTATTGAGCAATTTATTTTGAGAAATTTTTTAATGATTTTTGCAACATTTTTTCCTTTTTTTGCTCTTCTTGGATCTTTTATTTTATTATTAAACCTTTCTAAAATTTCATTAACAGATCTTCCCGCAATCATCTTGTATTGTGCTTGCTTAAGCATTTGTTGATATCTTTTTTTATCAATCTCAACAATTGTTGGATCAACATCGGAATTTGTTTCCAATCTTTTTAACAATTCATTAAAATAATTTTCTCTCCAAAAATGTCTTTGAAGTCTTAATCTCCATCTCTTTGGTATATCCAATTTATTTAAAAGCAGCTTAAATATCTCTACATTGCCGATAGTGAGACTTCCTGAAGTATAATCAATTTTTGATAAAGATTTAATAGCAGTTTCTATAATTTTTTTATCATCTTCTTTTTCTTTTTTAGAACCAATGATTTCAAATCCGATCTGATTTCTTATTATAGGATCTGTTCTATTCAAGGTTTTCCTAAATGCTTGACCATTATAAAATACTTTTCTGGTACCTTTTGCTTTATCGTTTAAATACTTTAAACAAGATGCAATTGTTAAGTCAGGTCTTAAACAAAGTTCATTTCCATTTTGATCGTTAAAAGAAAATATAAATCTTCTAAAACTTTCGCCTGATCTTTCAACTATGTGATTAGTTTCAATAACAGAATCAAGTTCTATATGATTAAATCCTTTTGATTTTACAGATTTAAGAATCTTTTCAGATAAGTTTTTTGATTTCATTTATAAGTTCATCTCTTCTTATTGATAGCTGATCATTTTCTTTTAAAGAATTTAGTTTTTTTATTGTTAGCTTTTCATCTTTGAGTTCATTTTCACCACAAATAATTGCTATATCTAATTTTTTTCTATCGGCATACTGAAGTTGTTTTTTAAGATTTTTATTTTGATCTAAATATATTTCTGCAGGAATATCATTGTTTCTTAATTCATTAACTATTTCATAATATTTTTTGATAAAATTTTTATCTAAAATACATACTAGTACTGGTTTAGTTTTATTTACTTTAATTTTTCCTAATTGATTTATAGCGTATAAAAGTCTGTCTATTCCTATAGACATTCCACTTCCTTTATAATCGGCACCTTTAAATCTTGCGATTAAGTTGTCATAGCGTCCACCACTTGCAACACTACCAATATTTATTTCTTTACCTTTTGCATTTGTTACTTTGAAGTTTAAATTAGTCTCAACTAAGAACCCTGTATAGTAGCTAAGTCCCCTGATTTTTGTAACATCAATGCTAATAGAATCTTGATTATTTCCATAAGACAATATCTCAAATAGTTCTTCTAATTCATTAATACCTTCAGCTGATAAATCATTTTTTAGATTTGATTTTAAATCTTTTATCTCTTTTAAATTAAGAAAGTTTATTATTTCTGAAACTTGGTTATCAGATAATTCACAACCTTTTGTAAAAGCACCAGATTGATCTTTTCTTCCAGTTTTTAATAATTCCTCTACTCCATTTATTCCTAACCTATCTAATTTATCTATAGACTTTAAGACCTTGTATTGCTTATCTTCTTCAATTTTAAGTTCATTAATTAAACCTTGTAAGATTTTTTTATTTGAAACATTTATTGTGAATTGATCTTTGGTAAGTCCAATTTTTTTAAATGACTCGCTGATAATATTACATATTTCTGCATCAGCCTGTGATGGGTTTACATCTCCAATTATATCTGCATCTAACTGAGCAAATGAACGGAACCTTGCGCTATCTGCCTTTTCTTGTCTAAATACATTTCCATAAGCAAACCTTTTATAAGGAAATACTAAATCTCTAAAATTCTCTGCACAAAAGCGAGCTAAAGGAGCACTTAAATCATATCTTAATGTTAAAGACTCTTTTTCATTCACAAATGAAAAAACATCACTCATAGGATTGTTTTCGTCTTCTGCTAGAAATGATCCTACATTTTCGCTCTTTTCAAATTCTGGGGTCTCTAATTGCTCGAAACTATAATTAATAAATACGTCTTTTATAGTATCTACTAATTTATTCTTAAGATTTAGTTCTTCGCCCCAACGATCTTTGAAACCTTTAGGTAAAGAGGCTTGAAGTTTTTTTTCTTTATTCATTTTTTGGTACACGGGGACAGATTCGAACTGTCGACCTTCGGTTCCACAAACCGCTGCTCTAACCAACTGAGCTACCCGTGCTCCTTTTTATTGTTTTATACTAATTGTGGAAAAAATTAAATTTATAAATAATTAAATAGCTAGCGTGCAGCCAGCATGAAAATGATGTCTGTGTGTACTTCTGAATGTTCCAATTTTTTTAATCATCGATGAGTGGTTTAGCATTTTAAATCTAAAATGCAATACTGAATTGTATAGGAATAAAAATGCTAATTTAGCAATCTACCCCTATACAAATGTTTTAAATGAAATAAATTTTTAAGAAATTTTCTTTAAATTTACTGCGCTTGGACCTTTGTCTCCGTCCTGAATTTCGAATTCTATTGCATCATTTTCATTCAAAAAACGAAGTCCTGCTTCACGAACTGCGCTCGCATGAACGAAACAATCCTTTTCACCGTCTTCTCTTTCTATAAAACCGTAGCCCTTCTTACCGTTGAACCACTTAACTTTACCTTTTAATGTACTCATACTTATATTTTACTCTTTCTTATTAGTTTATTTACTCGCTAATTAAATTAGCAGTCGCTGAGTATAAGAAATTGCCAGATATAGCAAGATTATATTTGGTCTGGATTTATTTATTTTACCACCAAGATGTGGTGGCTTCGGCGGGACTCGAACCAGCGACACAAGCCTTTTCAGGGCTCTGCTCTACCACCTGAGCTACGAAGCCATCATTTTAAGATCTAAAAATTATCCTACCTTTAGATAAATCGTAGGGACTAACTTCTAATTTTACTCTGTCTCCTTGTAAAACTCTGATACGGTTTTTTCTAAGTTTTCCAGCTGTATGTGCAGTTACATTATGTCCGTTATCAAGTTTGACCCTGAACATAGCGTTTGGAAGTAAGTCGGTTACCACTCCCTCAAACTCTAACGTATCTTGTTTTCCCAATTATTTACCTTTCATTCTAGATCTAATACTTTGAGCATGATTATCTAGATCTTCATACTCAGCGAGATGTGTAGCGGATTCTCCTAATTTCTCAATACCTTTTTTTGTAAGAGTTATATGGCTAATTTTTTTATAAAACTCACTTGAGTTTAATCCAGATGAAAACTTTGCAGAACCTAAGGTTGGTAAAACATGGTTAGTACCAACATTATAATCTGAAACAGCCATTGGAGAATATTTTCCAATCATAATACTTCCTGCATTATAAATTTGATTTAGATACTTTTTATAATTAGACACGTTAATTTCTAAGTGCTCAGGAGCTACTTCATTAATCGCTTCTATTATTTGCTTATCAGTTTGAGCTAATACAATTAATCCATTATTTTTCAAACTTTTTAAAACAACAGTCTTTCTCTGAACTTTTTGTATCCTGCCTTTAATTTCAAGATTAAATTTATTTACTAATTCTTTATCTTTTGTAATTAAAATACATTGTGAGTTAACGTCATGCTCTGCTTGACCAATCATAGATGTTATGACTTCATTTAGATCAGTTTTTCCATCTGCTAATACACAAATTTCACTAGGACCAGCTACCATTCCTTCTGTCCCAACATCACCAAACACCTCACGTTTGCTTCTTGCAACATATATATTTCCAGGCCCAACAATTTTGTTTACTTTTTGAATATATGCTAAACTTGCTATAGCTTGTGCCCCACCCATTGAATAAATTTCCTTAATTCCAACTTTTTTAGCTGCATAAAGAACAGCTGGATTAAGTTTTCCATTAAGTTTTGGGTTAGCTAAAACAATTCTTTTAACACCTGAAATTTTTGCAGGCACTGCATTCATTAGTAATGTAGATGGTAAATTAGCTGGAACATAAATTCCCACTGACTGTAAAGGCACATGCTTATATTCAAGTTTATTTTTTAAATTATCTACATACTTAATATCTTTTGGTTTTTGCAGTGAATGAAACTTAAAAATTCTATTATAGGCTAAATCGATACTTTTTTTAATCTTTGGGTCTAATGCTCTTATTGACTTGTTTACTTTATTCTTTGAAGGAACTATCTCTGTATTTTTACTAAATTTTTTCTCATACTTTAAAAGAGCCTTTTTCCCATTTTTTCTTATATCTTTTATAATTTTTGGGACAATTGAAGTATCTACCTCTTTTCCAGATCTTCTTTTATCTAAAAAAGATATTAATTCTCGTTTATAATTTTTTTTCTTACAATTAATTACTTTTATCATTCTCTATTTTTTGATCTTCCAATACTGCCTCTATAATTTCAGAAGTGAGTGTTATAAATCTATTTTTTGAAAATAATAGGGTTATTTCAAAATTATGTTCTCTTTTAAATAAATCTATTGCTAACAATTCAAGTTCTGTTTCTGGTTCATTTTGATCAATGTTTTTTGATTTAGTGGATTGAACAAATTCAAATTTTATGATGCTATTTATTATTTTGTTATCATCTTCATTTTCTCTATCTTTTCTTAAAATTGAAATGAGAAATATTTTATTTGATGGAAGATATTTAATATCTGATATTTTAACTTTACCTTCCGAGCAACATGCAGATATCATTTGAAGATCTTCTGGAGATTGAGCAATAATTTTTTTTAAGAACTTTTTATCCATTAAGATAATCTTTTTATTCTAACCCCAATTTTTTTCAGTTTATTTTCAATCTTTTCATATCCTCTATCTAAATGATATATTCTATTAATTACTGACCGCCCCTTTGAAATAATTGCAGCTAAAACTAAAGCAACCGAAGCTCTTAAGTCGCTGGACATTAACTCTGCTCCTATAAATTCTGTATTACCCTCAATAGTAGCTTTGTTATCTTTTATAACTATTTTTGCGCCTAATCTTCTTAACTCAGCAACATGCATAAATCTATTTTCAAAAATACTTTCAGTTATCGAACTTCTTCCATTGGCTTTGCACATCAAAACCATAAACTGTGCTTGTAAATCAGTTGGAAAATTTGGATATTCTTTTGTAACTATACTATTTATACTTTTAATTTTTTGTGGTCCTTTAATCTTTATTTCATTTTTACTCGTCTTAATTTTTGCACCAGATCTTTTTAATAGATTTAATTCTGTCTGGATCAATTTTGGATTAAAGTTTTTAATTGTCAGATCACCTTTTGTTAAAGTTGCCGCAACACAAAAAGTTCCTGTTTCTATTCTGTCTCCCATTACAGAATAACTGGTAGAGTTCAAAGAATTTACACCAATTATTTGACAAGTCCTTTTTCCAATCCATTTTATATTTGCACCTGCTGACTTAAGAAAATTTGTTAGATCCTTTATTTCAGGTTCAATCGCACAATTTTTTAATGTAGTTTTTCCTTGTGCTAAAGTGGCTGCAATAATTGAATTTTCTGTTGCTCCAACACTAATTTTCGAAAATTTAATCATAGTACCCTTTAGTTTCCCTTTTGAACTTGCATAAATATATCCTTTTTTAATTTCGTATTTCATTCCAAGTTTTTTAAGTGCACTTAAATGAAAATTTACTGGTCTTGCTCCGATTAAGCATCCTCCTGGTAATGATGTTATGGATTTATGATATTTTGAAATTAAAGGTCCTAAAACCAATATACCTGCTCTCATGGTTTTAACTAGCGAGTAAGAAGCAAAATAATTTTGCTTTTTTGTTTTATAAATTTTTACAGTTTTTTTATTTTTTGAGAATTTAATTTTTGAGCCAAGAGACTTTAGAAGATTTAACATTGTATCTATATCTCTAACCCTTGGAAGATTTTCTATAACCACAGGTTTATCAAATAATAATGTTGAAGCTAAAATTGGTAATGCTGCATTTTTTGAACCACTGATTGAGACTTGTCCCTTGACTTTACAAGGACCCGTAATCAAAAACTTGTCCATTTTATTTTATTTTTGCGACCTGAATAGTTGTTTGACCCTGATATTTTCCATTCTTAGATTTATATGTAGTTTCTGGTTCTGTCTCTGATTTAAAAAATAAAAACTGAGCTATTCCTTCATTAGAATAAATTTTTGCAGGATTAGGTGTTGTATTACTTAGCTCTATGACAATATTGCCTTCAAACTCATTTTCAATTGGAGTTACATTACAAATAATACCAGTCCTAGCGTAAGTACTTTTTCCAACACAAATACAAAGAACATCTTTTGGAATTCTAAAATATTCAACTGTTTTTGCTAAAACAAAAGAATTAGGTGGAATTATGCAATAAGGACCTTTTCTTTCAATAAAATTATCATCTGAAAAGTTTTTAGGGTCTACTAAAGAACTATTTACATTTGTAAAAATTCTATATTCATCTGAAATTCTTACATCATAACCCATGCTACTTAATCCATAAGATATTTTTCCCTCAGAAACTTGATGATCTAAAAACGGTTCGATCATATTGTGTTCTTTACACATTTTCTTAATCCAAGTATCGGGCTGAATGGACATGTCTATTTATTATTTTTCTTTTGTTTCTTTTGAAAAATTTTTCTCTTTTTTAAATTCTTTTTTAATGCAATTTCAAGTTTACTAAGCTTATCCTTCTTAGAATTCATTGAATTACTTTTTATCAGGATTTGTAAGATGATCTAAAGTTATAACTTGGTCTATAGGAATTGTTTTATCTTCTTCTTTTTTTACTTCTCCATGCTTTGCTTGTTTTTTAGCTCTTTTTTCAGCAAGCTTCTTTTCTCTTTTAGCTTGCTTCTCCATAGCTTTTGCACCTCGAGTAGATTTATAGTCGTAGTGAATTCCCATAGCATTTACTTAAGAATAGATATAACTCATTTTTGGAAAAAATTAAGGCAATAATTTGAAAAAATTAATTTTATACACTAAATTTAAAATAGAATTAGCCCCTATAGTTAAATGGTATAACACATCCATGGTAAGGATGAGTTTCCAGTTCAATTCTGGGTGGGGGCACCAGAATTATTTTGAGTAAAATTTTTTTCTTAAAAGAAATCCAATCAAAACTAAAGTTATAATTCCTATAACTGGTAAATAGATATCTGGTGTCAAAAGTAATTGTAAAAGACTAGGTGCCTCAGAATTTTCCTCCAAAATTTTATTTAGGCCAGCGCCTAGAGAAGCTCCTACAAACAATTGGGGCGTCATTCCAATAACTGAACCTAGAAAGAAATTTCTTATCTTAACATTAAAAATTGTAGGTAAAATATTTGATATAAAAAAAGGTATACCACCTATAAATCTATAAATTAAAAAAAATGTAAATTCATTCTCTTTAAATTTTTCAGTTAAATTATTAAAACGGAATGAAAACTTTTCTTCAATTAAATCTTTTAAAAAATAATTGGCAAACATATACAAAAATGTTGCACCAATTGATAATCCAAAAACAATTATTAATGTACCGAGCCACTTACCGAAGACAAAACCTCCTACTAAAAAAACTGGAGACCCAAATCCTAATAATAAGACCCAGATGATTGTTCCTAAAAGAAATAAAATACTTGATATAAAAATATTACTATTTTTAACTTGCTCCAATGTATCTCTATTGTCTCTAATTAATTCATAACTTGAGAAATCTTGAAATGAAAATTTGCTAAAAAAGAACCATAAAAAAATAGATACAATCAAAATATAAGCAGAACCTAAAAATATTTTAATTTTTTTTTCCTTATTCATTGAGCTCTAATTTATTAAAAATCGCTGTACTTATATATATTTATTTGTATAAGTACGTGAATTTAACAATAAATTGACTAACCATGAAACGTACATATCAACCTAGTAATCGAGTTCGTAAAAAATCTGTGGGGTTCAGGGCTAAAATGAAAACCAAAGGTGGAAGAAAAGTTCTTAAAAGAAGAAGAGCTAAAGGTAGAAAAAAGTTAACTAATGCTTAATGAAAAGCAAAATAGTAAGCCTTTCTAAAAACGAAGAATTTAAATCAATCCTTAGTGGAAAAAAAATATCCAATAAATATTTAACAATTTTTTTTAAGAGATTATCTGGTAAGAACAACAAAAAATTAAATATTAGCTTTGTAACTAAAAAGAAAATTGGTAACGCTGTTAGTAGAAACAAAATAAAAAGAAGACTTAAAAATATTATGAATGATGCTGTGAAATCAATTGATATAAACTTTAATTATTCATATCTTTTGATCTCTCGAAAATCTGTTTTGGATGACAATTATAAAATTATAAAAGAGAAAGTTTTTCAAGATTTTGAAAAAATAAAATAATGAGAATTATTAATTATATTTTTATTTTTCTAATTAAGACTTACAAATTTTTATTAAGTCCCTTTTTTTATAATTCGTGTAAATTCCATCCAACTTGTAGCAGTTATTGTTTAGAATGTTTTGAAAAGTACAATTTTATTAAAGCAATCTATAAGTCGTTTCTAAGAATTTTAAAATGTAATCCATGGTTTGGTCATGGAGGGCATGATCCTGTTGAAAAGATAAGAGGTAAAAAAATTGGACTCTAAAAATGTCATAGCAGCAATTTCATTGAGTGCAGCAGTGATAATAATTTATGGATTATTTTTTGCTCCTCCACCCCCAGATCCAAAAAAAATCAATAATGAGAAAAATAATATTGTTGAGTCGACGAGTGAAGCACCATCATTAGATCAAAATGTAGAGGTTTCAAAAATTTCTCGAAATGAGGCTATTGAAAATGAAGATAGAGTTCAATTTGAAAATAGTACAGTAATTGGATCAATTTCTTTAGTTGGTGCATCAATAGATGATTTAACATTTAAAAAGTACACTAGTACTCTAAATGGTGATGATAACGTTATTTTGTTAAATCCAAAAAAGGTAGAGGATGGTTATTATATCGAAACCGGGTGGGCAACAGCAAACAAAAATATTAATCTTCCTAATTCTAAAACAATTTGGACAATTGAAGGAAATAATAAATTAACCCCTAATTCCCCAATAAAGCTCTCCTGGACAAATGATCAAAATATTAAATTTATAAAAGATATTAGTATTGATGATCAATATTTATTCAAAGTAAACCAAACAATAATTAATAATTCAGAAAAAACTTATAACTTTTACCCTTATGGTCAAATTATAAGAAACCTAGCACCGGAAATAATTGATTTTTTTATTCTACATGAAGGTCTTATAGGAGTGTTTGATGATCAATTAGTAGAGGAAGACTATGATGATATAGAAGAAAAAAAATTTTCAATTAATGCTGATAAAGGATGGTTGGGAATTACTGACAAGTACTGGATTACAAGTTTAATACCACAAGAAAATAGAAAATTTAGAACTGACTTTGATTATAAAAATAAGTTTAGAGCAAACTTTATTGAGACAAGTGCAACAGAAATTGGAGCTAATGAAACAAAATCTAATGAGATTAAGATTATAATAGCGGCAAAAGAGGTTGATATTATTGATGGTTACGCTGAAAATCTCAATATAAGCAAATATGACCTAGCGATTGATTGGGGTTGGTTTTATTTCTTAGTTAAACCACTTTTCTTCTTAATAGACTATTTTTTCAAACTAACTGGTAATTTTGGTATAGCAATCATTCTAATAACTATTTGTATTAGAATAGTATTTTTCCCACTTGCAAATTACTCATTTAAATCAATGGCAAAAATGAAAGTTCTACAACCTGAAATGACAAGACTAAAAGAACTTCATAAGGAAGATAAAATGAAACTCCAGCAAGAAATGATGGCATTGTATAAAAAGGAAAAAGTAAATCCTGTAAGTGGATGCCTTCCAATTTTTATACAGATACCTTTCTTCTTTGCAATTTATAAAGTTTTGTTTGTAACTTTAGAAATGAGACATCAGCCTTTTTATGGATGGATAAAAGATTTGAGCGAACGTGATCCAACTTCAATATTTAATTTATTTGGGCTTATCCCATGGGACCCACCATCATTTTTACTTATTGGTGTATGGCCGTGTTTAATGGGTCTGAGTATGTATCTTCAACAAAAACTAAATCCAACTCCTCCTGATCCAATTCAGGCAAAAATATTTGCATTCTTTCCTTTGTTTCTTACAGTTATTTTAGCACCTTTCCCGTCAGGCTTGGTAATTTATTGGACAATTAACAACATACTTACTATGGCACAGCAGTACATCATAATAAAAAGAACTACTGTAAAAACTGCTCAATAGATGGAATTAGAAAAAATTCTACCTAACAATGGACCTTCCATTGATGAAGTAAAAAAATATACAACTAAATACTTAAACGACATCATTGTTATAAAATGTGGAGGATCTGTACTTTTAGAGAAGAATTTATTTGATCAATTCATTGAAGATATCTCGGTGATTAATAAATTAGGTCTTTCTGTGGTTGTAGTTCATGGTGGTGGAAAAAATATTCAAAAAAAACTTGATGAGCATAATTTAAAATCTGTATTTATCGATGGATTGAGAGTAACTGATGAAAAAACTATTAAAATTGTAGAAGAAGCTTTGCAGGAACTTAATTTTGAAATTTTAAGTGAGATAAGCAATCACCACGCTAATTCTGTATCAATCAGTCCAAAAAAAAACAATGTCATAAGAGTAATACCTGAGAGAAAAGAACTTGGTTTTGTAGGAACGCCTACTGAAATCAAGAAAAATACAATTCTAGAAATTATAAATGAAAAGAAAATTCCTTTAATTGTTCCGATGGGAATTGGTGAAGACAACAATATTTATAATATCAATGCAGATGTAGCAGCTGGCGCAATTGCAAAGGAGTTAAATGCCAGAAGGTTATTATTAATGACCGATGTTGAAGGTGTATTAGACAAAAGCAAAAATCTAATTTCTGAAATAAATTCTTCAATGGCAAATGAAATGCTTGAAAATAAAACGATCGAAGGTGGAATGATACCTAAGATAAAAACATGTTTAGACGCTGTAAATAATGGTGTTACTGGTGTTGTCATTGTCGATGGCAGAAAACAACATTCTATATTATTTGAAATCTTCTCAGATAAAGGAGCTGGCACTTTAATAAGAAAATGAAAAATTTAGCTAATATTAAAAATATATTATTTGATTGTGATGGTGTTTTATACCAAGATTTAGAGGCAGTTTTTGGTCAAGTCAGCAAAAAAATGACAGAGTATATTTCTAAAAAATTAAATATTGATTTAATAAAAGCAAAAGAACTTCAAACGAATTATTTTCATAAATACAATACAAGTCTAAATGGCCTGATGATACATCA
Source organism: uncultured Pelagibacteraceae bacterium (assembly GCA_902574735.1). GTDB lineage: Bacteria > Pseudomonadota > Alphaproteobacteria > Pelagibacterales > Pelagibacteraceae > Pelagibacter. Next base: position 6,749 of record CACGOY010000011.1, on the reverse strand, counting down.
TGATATTCCCCCTAGAGAATTTTTAGATTATGTTCATGATATAGATCTGTCGTTTTTAGAAAAAGATAAAACTTTAAGGTATGAATTAGAAAATATAAAAATAAATAAATTTGTTTTTACAAATGGAAGTAAAGAGCATGTTAAAAATATAACCACACATCTTGGAATAGATGACCAATTCGACGGAGTATTTGATATAGTGGATGCAGAATACCATCCAAAGCCAGAAGCAAAAGCATTTGATCTTATGGTTCAAAAATTCAAAATTGATCCAAATGAAACTCTGTATATAGAAGATATTGCAAAAAATTTGTCCATTGGAAAAGAAAGAGGAACAATTACAGCATGGTTAATCAACGATGAATACTGGGGTAAAAAAGAGTCTGAAAAAGATTATATTGATTACAAAATTGAAAATCTCTCTTTATTTTTAAAAGAAATAAGGTTATTAAAAAACTCATAAAATTATGAGTATAGAAAACATTATAAATGAAGCTTGGGAGAAAAGAGATCAAGTAAATCAAGACTCTGATCAAAATTTAAAAGATACGGTTAATCAAATTATTGATGATCTAGATAGTGGAAAAGTAAGAGTAGCTGAAAAAATAAATGGTGAATGGGTTACACATCAACATATTAAAAAAGCTATTATGCTAAGTTTCAGAATGTATCCAATGGAAAACTTAAATGGCCCATACAGTAGTTGGTATGATAAAGCCCACTTATTAAAAGGAAAGACAGCTGGCTGGACAAAAGAAGATCATGAGAAAGCTGGATTTAGAATGGTGCCTAATTCTCCAGTAAGAAAAGGTTCTTTTGTTGGAAAGAATGCAGTTTTGATGCCATGCTATGTTAACATTGGAGCTTATATTGATGAAGGCACAATGATAGATACTTTTGCAAGAGCTGGAAGCTGTTGTCAGATAGGAAAAAATTGTCATATATCTGCAGGTAGTGGCGTTGGTGGTGTACTAGAACCAGCACAAGCATTACCAACAATTATTGAGGATAATGTTTTCTTAGGTGCAATGTCAGAAGTGGTCGAAGGAGTTATTGTAGGTGAGGGTTCAGTTTTAAGTATGGGGATGTATATAGGTAAATCTACTAAAATAGTGAATAGAAAAACTGGTGAAATAACATATGGAAAAATTCCACCTTATTCAGTAGTTGTCCCGGGCTCATTACCAGATAAAAATAATGCTTCAGCACCCTCATTATATTGTGCGGTGATAATTAAACAGGTTGATGAAAAAACAAGATCAAAAACATCTATCAACGATCTTTTAAGAGAATAAAATGTTAAGACTAAATGAACTTCAATTAGCTAAGGAGCTAATTAGATTTCCTTCTGTAACGCCAGTTGATGCAGGTGTAATGAGTTTTCTTGAAAAAAAATTAAAAAAACTTGGATTTAAAACAAAAATACTTGAATTTAAGGAAAAAAATACAAAACCTGTAAAAAATCTTTACGCAAGACTTGGAAACAAAAGTCCAAATTTTTGCTATGCAGGCCATTTGGATGTGGTTCCAGCTGGAAATTTAAATGATTGGACGGTAAATCCGTTCAAACCATCTATTAAAAACGGTCATTTAATCGGTAGAGGTGCCAATGATATGAAAAGCTCTATTGCAGCATTTGTTACAGCTGTAAGTAAATTTATTCAAAAAAATAAAAAATTTAATGGCTCCATTAGTCTGCTGATTACTGGAGATGAAGAAGGTGTTGCAATTAATGGAACTAAAAAAGTTGTAGAATATTTAAAAAAGAAAAAAGAAAAAATAAATTTTTGTTTAGTGGGTGAGCCAACTAATCCAAATAAACTTGGAGAGATGATTAAAATCGGTCGAAGAGGTAGTATAACTGGGAAACTAACTGTCATTGGAGTACAAGGTCACGTTGCATATCCAAACAGAGCAAATAATCCATCAACAGCTCTAGTTCAAATTCTAAAAGAGTTAAAAGGAATTAAATTTGATAAAGGAACAAAAGATTTTCAACCTACAAACTTAGAAATAACTAAAATTAATATTGATAATTCGGCTGACAATGTAATTCCTGGTTTAGCCTACGCTAGCTTCAATATTAGATTTAATAATAAACATTCATCTAATACTTTGAAGAGTAAAATTAATAAAATTGTTAAAAAAATTTGTAATAAAAATAAATCAAAATATAAAATTGAATATAATGTTTCTGGCGAAGCTTTCTTAACCAGTCCAAATGAGACTACCTATATGATACAAAATACAATAAAAGAAATAACAAAAATTAAACCTAAGCTATCAACAACTGGCGGTACATCTGATGCAAGATTTATACGAAAGATTTCTCCATGCTTAGAATTTGGTTTAGTGGGAAAAACCATGCATAAAGTGGATGAAGTTGTTGCGCTAAAAGATTTAAAAAAATTAACTTTAATATACTCAAATATTTTAGAAAATTATTTTAAGTGAAAACTGGTCTAATTACCTCAGATACTTATCAAAATCATAATACTGGAGAAGGGCATCCAGAAAAAATAGATCGTGTTACGGCTGTAATAGAAAATTTTAAAAAATTAGATAACAAAAATCTTGTTTGGAAAAAACCATCAAATTTTGAGCAGTCCATTTTAATTAAAACCCACACAAAAGATTATATTAAACAAGTTAACTTATCTTTTCCTCAAAGTGGTTTAAAATTTCTTGACGGTGATACAGTTGTCTCTCCTGGTAGTAAGGATGCAACAAAAGATGCAGTAGGATCAATTATATCAGCAATTGACGGTGTTGAAAAAAAAGAATTTAAAAATGCTTTTTGTTGCGTAAGACCTCCAGGACACCATGCTGAAAAAGAGAAAGCAATGGGATTTTGTATATTTAATAATGTTGCAGTTGGAGCAAATTATTTAATAGAGAAATATAAATATAAAAAAATTGCTATCATTGATTTTGATGTACATCATGGAAATGGTACTCAAGATATTTTTTATAACGACAAAAATGTTTTATATATATCTACCCATCAGTATCCCTACTATCCAGGTTCTGGCTCTGAAAAAGAAAATGGAAAATACAATAATGTTCTTAATATTCCTTTAGAAGCGGGTACATCTGGAAATGAGTATCTTAATGCTTATGAAAAAGTTTTAGATAAATTAAAAGAGTTTAAACCAGAATTTTTACTAATTTCAGCAGGATTTGATGCACATATTGATGATCCAATTGCTCAATTAAGATTAAGTTCAGAGGACTTTTATAAGATTACAAAAAGAACATTGGAAGTTTCAAAACCTTTTTGTAACGGAAATATTGTATCTATACTAGAAGGTGGATATGACCTTAGGGCCCTTCAAGAAAGTACTCAACGTCATGTAGATGCACTTATCGAATTTAATTGATTAATTAATTCATATATCTAAATAGAAACTTAATGAAATTGTACAAAATTAAAAAATCTGACATCGATAAAAAAGGCAAAGGTCTTTACGCTTCAAAGAATATTAAAGCTGGAACAAAAATAATAGATTACATAGGAAAAATAGTTACAAATAAACAAATCGATGAGTCAGATAAATATGATAATTCAAAGCCTATTTATCTTTTCACTCTTAATAAGAGGTATACTTTAGATGGAGATTTCTCTTGGAATATAGCAGGATTAATAAATCATTCATGCGAAAATAATTGTGAATATGAAGGAAAAGGTTTGAAAATATGGGTTACGGCTATCAAAGATATTAAAAGAGGTGAAGAGCTCACTTGTGATTATGGGTTCGGATATGACAAAGATTACAGGCAGTTTCCTTGTAAATGTAAATCAAAAAATTGTTGTGGTTACATAGTTAGAGCAGAGTCAAGGTGGAGAATAAATAAAAAATTTGCAATGAGTAATAAAAAAGCTAATAGCTAACCTTCTCTAAATAAAGCCCATGTGCTGGGGCTAGTGGTGCACATTTTTTTCTATCTTTTGAATTAAAGACATCTTCAAATTTTTTTAAATTCCATTTATTTTCAGATAAATATTTTAATGACCCTACCATTGATCTTACCTGGCTTTTTAAAAAGGACTGGGATTTTATTCTAATTTTAATTTGTTTTTTTGATTTTAAAATTTGTATTTTTTTTATAGTTCTTATTGGACTTTTCGCACCGCAGTTTGCTGCTCTGAAGGTAGAAAAATTGTGTGTACCAACTAATTTTTTAGCACCTTTTTTCATCAAATTGAGATCTAATTTATTTCGGATATTCCATTCTCTATTATGATTTATTGTTGACGGAGATTGATCATTTCTAATTATATATAAGTAAGTTCTCTCTTTTGCAGAAAATCTTGAATGAAAATCATTTTTTTTTAATTTTATTTTAAGGATTGAAATACTTTTTTTATTTAAAAAAAAATTAAGGGATTTGACTAGTTTATTAATATCTTTTATTTTATTTTGACAGTCAAAGTGGGCTGATTGTTCTAAAGCATGAACACCCTTATCAGTTCTTCCAGATCCATGAAGTTTAATATTTTCCTTTAATAGTTTTGAAATAACATTTTGAATTGTTTTTTGAATTGAATTTCCCTTTTTCTGAGTTTGCCAACCAATATATGAAGTACCAACGTATTCTATGAGTATTTGATATCTATTCATTTTTTAAGATGATCCCTTTTTTTAGTTTGCTACCTAAAAGAAAATCCCTAGTTTTTTGTGGCTTTTTCCCTTCTCTCTGAATTTCAGTTACTTTGATTGATTTATTGCCACAAGAAATCGTTAGTTCATCGTCAATTATTTCACCAGGTTTCATAGTATTTTTTGATAAAGTGGCTCTCAATATTTTGTGCCTATCATTCTCGAAACTAAACCAAGCACCAGGTTGTGGATACAATCCATTTATCTTTGCCAAAATTTCATCAGCTTCATTATTCCAGTTTATTTTACCTTCGATTTTTTGAATTTTTTTTGCATATGTAGCCATTGAAGAGTCTTGTTCTTCAAAATTAGCTTTTTCTTGTAAAATATTTTCAATATTAGTTAATATTTTTTCAGCAGCCAAATTTGAAAGCCTATCAGCCAAACTCTTAGCATTTTCGTTTTCCAAAATATCTAATGGATATTTGTTACAAACTGGACCCTCATCTAACTTTGGATTTATTTTCATAATACTTAAGCCTGTAATTTTATCCATATTGATTAACGATCTTTGTATGGGTGCTGCTCCTCTCCACTTTGGCAGCAGAGATGCATGAATATTTATAAAACCGTTTTTGCTTAAACTTAAAATATCCTTTGAAAGAATTTGTCCATAAGCAACTACAATTGCTAAATCCAAATTTAAAGATTTTATGTAATCTATTTCTTTTTCAATATTTTCAGGTGTTTTTATTTCAATGCCTAATTCTTCAGATAATAAATGTATAGGAGATTTATTTAATTTATGTCCTCTATTTGACTTTCTTGGAGGTTGACTGAATACACAAGAAATTTTGTAATTACCTTGATGGATAGATTTTAAGATAGGAACTGCAAAATTAGGTGTCCCTAAAAAAGCTATTTTTTTATCCATTTATCAAACAATAATTCTATCAGGCTTCTCTTTTTGTTTTGAAAGCTTTTTGATAATCATTGTTTTTTTTAATTTTGATAAATAATCTATAAATAGTATTCCCTCTAAATGATCCATTTCATGTTGGATACATGTTGCCAATAAACCCTCTGCATTCAAAACTTTTTTTTTACCGTTATAATCTAAATATTCAACATCACATTTTTTTGGGCGATCAATTTCTGCAAAATAATTTGGAACTGATAAGCAACCTTCTTCATATGTTGAAAGTTCAGTATTTTTATTTTTGATAACTGGATTTACAAAGTACAAAGGATTTTTTTTTTCTTCACCTTTAGAAATATCCATAACAATAATCCTCTTTGGTATACCTATTTGAATTGCGGCTAACCCTATTCCATTTGCAGCGTACATTGTGTCTAGCATGTCATCCATCAATTTCTGTTCATCTTTACCAACCGAAATTACATCTTTGGATTTTTGCCTTAATATTTTATTAGGTTCTGTGATTATCGTTTTAATTGACATAACTAATTTTATAACAAATTTTAGACTTTTAAAGGCAGAACTTTTAGTAAAATTTCATTCCTCAAATCTACCAGTTTTAATTCATTCAAAATACTAACAATGTAATCTACAGATTCTATGCCAAGATCTTCTAAATTATCTTCTCCAATAATTTCAGAAATTTTTAAAAGTACCAATCCAGTTTCTCCATTTACAATCATGGTATTTATTTCAGATGGTAAATTATTGTTGTAATCATACAACTTTTGATATTTTCTCAATATTTGAACTCCGTCTGATTTTAGTGACTCTACTGCAATTATATCCTTTAAAGAAAAAACATATTTTTTGTTTTTTTTTATTTTTTTAAGTAAATCATTGGTCTCCTTTTCTACCTGGGGAAGACTTGTTTTATTTTGAAAATAGTTCAAAACTTTTGATTGATGAAAAACTTTATTATTCAATTTAATTTTGAGCTCAGCAAGTTTCTCTGGCTCTTTATTTTTCATAAAAAAAGTTGTGTAATTTGAGGGTATTTCATCCTCTGGGATATTTTTTAGAAGACTTGCAAGTTTTTCATCAAAAGCATTAGGTAGATTTGATTGATCAAATGATTTTTTTAGTAAAGAAAGCAAATTTAATTTCTTAGGGATTTCACTGGTCAATAATAATCTTTGATATAATAATGCTCTTGCTTCATAATCTTC
>CACGOY010000010.1:0-31241 GCA_902574735.1 uncultured Pelagibacteraceae bacterium | reverse complement strand
ATAAGTTCTTGGATCAGTGTGTCGATTTAAAAAAACTAACTCTGAACCAGGGACTGCTTTATGTGCTGCCTCCGCTAATTCTTTTACAGTAAAATTTCCATTTTCAATACCTACATTAAATGCTTGGCCATTTACCAGATCTTTAGGTGCCTCTATTCCCGCAATAAACGCGTTACATAAATCTTTAACATGAATCACGGGTCTCCATGGTTTTCCGTCACTCAATATTTCAATTTTTCCAGTTGTAAAAGCACATGCTACTAAATTATTAAATACTATATCACACCTCAATCTTGGGCTAGCCCCAAATACGGTTGAAGGTCTAAGCATTACAACACAAAAATTTTTATCACTCAGTTTCTTTATCTCTTGTTCTGCTTCCCATTTCGTTTTTGCATAAGCTGTAACAGGATTTTTTTGACTGTTATCTTCATCTAGTTCATTTTCATTTTTTGATATGCCATACATACTTTGTGATGATGCATAAATAAACCGACTTACACCATTTTTTTTACATAATTTTGCAAGTCCTATAGTTGAGTCAAAGTTAATTTTTTCTGTTAATAATGGATCTAATTCTCCAAGAGGGTCGTTTGCCAAGCCTGCTAAATGAATTACAATGTCATAACCTTTTATGTCATCTGAATTAATTTGTCTGATGTCTTTAACAATTTGTTTGTGATGTGATTCAAAATTTTTTAATTTACAATCAAAAAAATAATTTGAGTCTAATCCAACAACTTTATAATTTTTTTCAAACAATTCTTGTGTTAGAACTGTTCCTATATAACCATTGTTTCCTGTAACTAAAACATTCATAACACTATGCGGGATATTCTGTTTTGCCAATAATTTTATCTACGACCGAAAGTAAATATATTTGATGTGTTGTCTCTATAATATTGTAGGCTTTTGAATTCACCCAAAGATTAATGCTTCCTAATTTACTTAATGGATTGTTCTTAGAAAATCCAGTTAAAGTTATTAAAAATAATTTCTTTTTTTTTGCAAATTTTGCAGCATTAATTAAATTCTTTGATTTGCCACTACTACTTATAATTATAACAACATCACCCTTATCTGCATAAAAATCTAATGCTTTTTCAAAAACCTTTTCGTAACCGTAATCGTTAGAAAAACAAGTTAATAAATCTGACTCATTAAAATTAATTGCCCTTACTTTTGCATTTTTAGTTAAATCGACTGAAACATGACTTGCCAAAGCTGAACTACCACCGTTTCCAATAATAATTGCTTTATTGCCTTTTTTAATTTTTTTCAATTTTTCAGAAATATTATTAAGTTGGTCTAATTCACTATTTTCAAGCTGTTGTTTGATTGTGTCAAAAAATTTTTTATAAAATTTTGTCATTTCTTAAATATTTAAGATTTTTTTTTTTTACTATTTTTTCAAACTTCTTTAACATTTTAATATTGGTAATACTATAGTACTGCTTATCTGTTCGATGTGCATATAACTTTTTTAGTTTAATAGCTTTATGTAAAATATGATTTTCAAATGAATAATTTATATTATTTTTAGAAAATTTTTTTAAAAAGTTTTTTTTAACTATAAAAAAACCAATATCAACTCCATTAAGTTTTTTTTGTTTTCTGGTCTTATCGTAGTTTATTACCCTAGATTTACCTGACAAATATATATTATTTGATTTACCATATTCGGCAGTTCCATTTTTATTATTAAAAACTGTAGTTGTTATTAATGCGTTAAAATTTTTGAATTTTTTGTACATTTTGGTTCTATTTGGTCTCCAATAATTGTCTCCATAAAGTAACATAAATTCATTATCTAAAAATTTATATGCATCAATTACCCTTCTGCCAGTATCAGATTTTACAGGACTGAAAAAAAATGAAATTTTAAGATTTTTATAAAATATTTTATTATAGTATTTTTGAATAACGTCAGATTTATAACCAATTAAAATTAAAATTTTTTTAAAACCTACTTTTTTTAAGTTTTGGATTAAATAGCTTAAAAAAGGAATACCATTTACAGGAGCCATTGGTTTTGGTAAATTTTTTGTCAGTGGGAACAATCTCTTTCCCTTGCCTCCCGCTAAAATTACCGCTTGGTTAATCATTTTTCAAAAATAGCTTTTTAATGTCAAATACTTTGAAAACAATATTAAGTAAATAAATTAAAATAAATGTTAATAAAATCTTAGATAAAAATATAATTACTACATTTAATTCAAATATATTCATGTTATTGAATAGATAAATAATCAACACAATCGTTAAAAATGTTAAAATGAAATATTTTATAATTTCTTTTGTTCTATAAAAACAAAAGTTATCTTTATTATTTATATAATTTAACGATATAGAAAATATAAGAGATGATATAGCTTTTGCTATACCAATAAAAATCAAAATATAATATCCCAGCTCATAATATTTTAGAATTAAAATACTTGAAAAAAGTAAAATAATATTTTTTCCAATTAATTGAGCTATGTACAAATCTTTAGCAATATTAAATTTTTGATAAAAATTGTCTGTAAGTGTTATTAACATTGACCCAATATTTAACATTAACAAGTAATATGCTATATGAATTGAACTAGAATCAAATTTATTTGATCCCCATATAATTGTTAAAAAATCTTTACTAGAAGTTGCGGCAAATATCGTAATGATTAAACTTAAAAATAAAATTTTGGATAAAAAATTTTTTACTATAGTTTTATTTTTTTTATTATTTTTTTTTGAAATTTCTGTTAAAAAAATCGTACTTAAAGAATTTGCAATAATGGGATATAAATTACCAAAAATTTGTGATACGTATTGATAAATAGCAAGTATACCCTGGTTCATACCTGTAAGTGCTGATAGTAATAATAAGTAACTAAAAACATAAACTACAGACTCTGAAAAGCTAACAATAATTGTTTTAAATATTTCTGTATTAAAGTAAGGGTTTCTAATTAATTTAAAATTAAATTTGTAATTATACAAATTAAAAATAATTAATATTATAAAAAATTTAAGTAAAGCGCTTATAATTAAACTGTAAATTAAAATATCTAAACTATATTGTTTCGGTAAAAAAATTAAAAATAAAATAGTTAAAACTTTTAAGATAATTCCAATTTTTTCGTGAACATTATACTTCTCATTTCCACGAAGTGGTATCATTGATAGTCCATTGAATAATTTAAATGGCAATATAATTAAAAGAATTTTAAATAAAAAAATTACTTGATCTTTTTCTTTCACAGAGAAATTTTTTATAATTCTTTCTATTAGATATTCTGAATATGAAAATAAAATTAAAGTTGCCATTACTCCTAAAATTAAAAATATTATTAAAATTGAGGAAAAAAATTTCATAGCCTCATTCTCAGAATATTTTTCCTTAATTCGTATGTATTTGGGAATAAATATTTCAGTCAAGGATCCTAAAGAAAAAAACCTATCTACATTATAAATTAAAATTACAGCTGCAAAATAAATTTCAATCGATCTAGAGGTACCAAATATCTTGGCAATACATATACTTAAACCAAAGCCTACTATTGAGCTAAAACTTAAAAATGATGCAAATTTGAAAATTTGCATATTTATTTTATTTTTCATTTTCTTTAGTAATTTAGTCTAAATACTCAGCGTACGGATAATATTTCTTTAAAAGTTTTTCAGGAAGATTATTATTATTTATTAAATCATTTTCAATTTTTTCATAGTAATCAATACACTCAATTATATTTTGAAATCCTTTGTCATTACCTAAATATTTTTTACGCCAGAAACTTTGGCTTTTAGATAAATAATTTAAAAAATTTTTTATTTTTTTGGATATTAAATATCTTAAATGTTTGTGATGGAATTTTCTTTTTTCGTTGAAGTAATAAATAAAAGGGTCTTCTTTATAACCATCACAATCTTTTATATAATTTATTATTTCATCTAAAATTCCCTTTATGTTTACTGAATTTATCTTCCAAACATAAAGATCTCTGAGCATACATCCAATATAAGAATTATTATCAATTTTTTTTATAAATCCTCTATCACCTGAGGCTAATATATATGCATCCATAACACTGTCATAAATAAGATTGGAAAACAAATTCGCTTTTACAGGTAATATTTTTGGTTTGAATTGATCTTTATTTATATCACTACCAAATTCTCCGGAGTTCCTAAAGGTAGATCCTGTAGAACTAGGAATGGAACCTGCCATGTTAAGATGCCTGTCATATAATAAGATTTTTTTTGTATGAAATAATGTGAGTACACATGCATACCAATCAATTGCTCTATGATGAAAAAATCCATATTTATCAATTATAAAATTAATTAAGTCTCTTTTGACCACACACTTTACAGTCAAAGGGTAAGCTCTTAATGAATACAAAAAGTCTTTCTTCGCAGCAATGCCTGGATAGATATATTTACAAGATATTAATTTATCTAACAAAAATTTAGAGTTTATCCACATCTTTTTTTTTGAAAATGGATATACATAAAGCTCATTTTCACCTGAATAACTTTTTTCAAGTTTATGTTTATAATGTGCTTTTCTCCCGTAAGAAATCACTTCGGCATTTGTATCATCTATTATTTTTTTTAATGATTTTAATGTGTCTGAAATGTACGCTTCATCATCAGCCAAATACAATACATATTTTCCCTTAGCATATTTAATACCATTGTCAAAACTTTTAGCTAAATCAAGATCTATTTTTGGATTTACATATTTTATTCTTGCGTCAGTAAATTTTTTTACAACTTCCTCTGTCCTATCTTTAGAATTGTTATCACTTACTATGATCTCAAAATCCCCAAAACTTTGATTTAAGCAAGATTGTATCGCGAACTTCAAAATTGCTGATCTATTTTTTGTAGGTATTATAAATGAAAAAAAAGGACTCATTTCTATAATTTAAAAATTTTTTTTATTTCTTTTGGCCAATTTTTATTAAAAAAAATAGATTTATCATCTATAAATAAATCAAAACTTGGTTTTCCAAAGTATATTTTATCATATTTAACTCCCCAATTTTTTAATTGTCTTAGAGTAAGTGGCTTAATTTTTTTCTCAACCTGTTTTAAGTCACCTTTACAACGTCCCATGTACCTAGCTGTGTAGATAACAATTTTGTAATTTGCATCATATAATTTATTTATAGTTAAAATATTTTTTATAATTGGTTTAGATAATTTATAATTTTTTTTTTTGTTGGTTGTGCAGATTACATTATCAATGTCAAAACATATGGTTTTATATTTCATATTTTAAAATTATTATTTTATCTCATTGAATTTATAAACTTTCACTTGATTAAATTATATAATTACTTATCAATATTACATGGATAACTTTTATCAAATCAGACAAAAATACTTAAATATACAAGGAAATATTAAAAATAAAAAAAAAGCTATAAATTATACAAATACATTATTGGACACGAAATATATATATCATTTTGATTGGTTTGGCTTCCCGATTATACAATTTCCATCTGACATTGTTGTTTTACAAGAGATTATATTTAAAGTTAAACCTGATATTATAATTGAATGCGGTATCGGGAGAGGTGGTTCTTTAATTTTTTACTCGTCATTGCTCTCTCTGATAAAAAAAAGATTTAAAATTGTTGGTGTAGAATTAAAATTGGGTAAAAATAAAAATAAAATAAACAAAAGTCCTTTTGCTAAAAATGTAAAATTATTAGAAGGCTCTTCAACTAGTGATGCTATAATTAAAAAAGTTAAATCAATGACTAAAAACTATAAAAAACCTCTAGTAATTTTAGACTCTAATCACACGCATGAACATGTTTTAAAAGAACTTAAACTTTACTCAAAAATAATTAATAAAGGTAGCTATATAATTGTATTAGACAGTGTAATCGAATTTATAAAAACTAAGCATAATGATCCAAAAAAAAAATTTAAGAAGGGGAACTCTCCATATAATGCAATTAAAGATTTTTTAAAAAATAATTCTAAGTTTGTAATAGATAAAAAATTGGGAAAATAAAGCATTAATAACCTCAGCCCCTTCTGGTTTTTTAAAAAAAATAAAATAATTTTTAAATAAATCAAATTGAAATTAGTCGTGATCAGTAATAAGTAAAAAGTTAGATGAATGTTTCTAAATATATAATAAATTTTTTTAAATCAAAAAAAATTAAAAATTTTTATGTTTTCCAAGGTGGGGCTATAATGAATGTTATTAATGAAATTGGAAAAGACAAATCACTAAAATATTTTGTTCCTCATCATGAACAATCTTTATCAATGCAGGTAGATACCTCAGCAAGACTAGATGGATATTCTGTTGGAATGGTAACTAGTGGCCCTGGAGCAACTAATATTTTGACGGGTGTTTGTTCAGCATACTATGATTCTATTCCATGCTTTTTTATAACTGGTCAAGTTGGTCAAGTGCATATAAAAAAAAATAAAAAATACAGACAATTAGGTTTTCAAGAAACAGATGTGGTTAGTATTTTTAAAAGTGTTACAAAGTATTGTAAGCAAATTAAAAATGAAAATGAAATACGTTATGAATTAGAAAAAGCTTATAATATTTCAATTTCTGGAAGACCGGGTCCAGTTTTGTTAGACATACCATTTAATATTCAAAAAAAACAGGTCAAAAAACTTAAACCTTTCATAAAAAAAATAGATAAATATAAAAATTATAATTTTGTTCATGAAAAAAATGAGATCAATAAATTATTAAAAAAATCCAGTAAATTAATGTTTGTAATTGGAGGTGGTATTAAAAATACCAAAAACCAAGAAAAAATTATAAAATTTTTGTCATCATGCAAAATTCCCTTTGCGCTAACCTGGACATCTTTTGATGTAGTAGATCAAAAAAATAATTATTATTTAGGCTGCATAGGAAAAAATGGACATAGATCAGCTAATATCGCATGTGAAGAGGCAGATATAATTTTTACATTGGGACAGAGATTTGCGGTCAAAAATATTTATGGAGACTTTGGAAAAAAAGCAAAAATTGTTGCTATTGATGTTGATGATCAAGAAATAAAATCAAATTTTGTAAAAATCAAAAGAGGTTTAAATCTTAGTATAGATGATTTTTATGAAAAAATATTAAAAAATATTAATCTTTCCAAAAATTTAAAATGGATTAAAAAAATTACAAATTTAAAAAAAGACCAATTTTATATTAATGTAGAAAGCAATAAATCAATAAAAGAAAATTTAGTAAATCCATTTATTTTCATTAATGAAATTTCAAATTTGATAAGCAAAAGCTATGTCATTCATTGTGATATAGGTGCTCATCAAACTTGGTTTTTTCAAAGTTTTAACCAAAAAAAAGGTCAAAAAATTATTAATCATTGTGGACACGGTGCAATGGGACATAGCGTATGTTCAGCAATTGCTGCAAATTTTTTATATAAAAATAAAAAAAATATTGCCTTTATAGGAGATGGTGGATTTATGATGAACCTACAGGAATTAAACTTAATAAATCCTAATAACAAAAATATAAAAATTATAGTTTTAAATAATTCATCTCTTGGAAATACCTTCTTGGGTACTTTGAATACATTTGGAAAAACTTATGGAAATGAAAAAAAATATGGGTACAGTCCTCCTAATGTAAAATCAATAAGCAAAGGTTTTAATTTAACTTACTTTACAATAAAAAAAAACTCTGAAATCTTACCAACATTCAAAAAATTTATTAAATTCAAACGATCTGCTATCTTGGATGTCAAAATTTCAAAATATCAGCCAACTGCTGAACTACATCAAATAAGTAGCACTAAAAATTTGATTAAAATTGATTATTAGAAAAATATCTTTATAAGCAATGTTTGAAAATGAAAATAACTAAACCATTCCTTATAGCAGAAATTGGTATCAACCATAATGGTGATTTGAATATTGCAAAAAATTTAATTGATAATGCAAAAGAGGCAGGTTTTGATGCAGTAAAATTCCAGAAAAGAGATATTGAAATTGTATATTCTATAGAGCTTCTAGATGCACCCAGAGAAAGCCCATGGGGTACAACTCAAAGAGATCAAAAAAAAGGTTTAGAGTTTGGCCTAAATGATTACAAAGTAATAGATGAATATTGTAAGGAAAAATCTATTGATTGGTTTGCATCTGCATGGGATACGAATAGTTTAAAATTTTTAGATGAGTTTAATCTTAAATATCACAAAATCGCATCTGCAATGATAACTGACAAAAAATTTTTAGAGGAAGTTGCTAAAAGAAGAATACACACTTTTATTTCTACAGGAATGTCAACTACGGAAAATATAAGAGATGCGGTTGAAATATTCAATCAACATAATTGTAAATACGAGCTAATGCATTGTGTATCTACTTATCCAATGAAACCTAAAGATGCTAACCTTGCAACAATTAACCAATTAAAAAGAGAGTTTAATTGTGATGTGGGTTACAGTGGTCACGAAAATGGAATAGCAATATCAATAGGTGCATTCATGTATGGCATAACCTCTCTTGAAAGACACATTACACTAGATAGAACGATGTACGGAAGTGACCAAGCGGCATCGCTCGAAATGAATGGAATGACGAATCTTGTAAATTCAATTAATAAAATAATGGAAGCTATTGGATCAGAGAGTATGGGAAAAATTATTGATGAAGAAATTCCAATTGCAAAAAAGCTTCGTGCTCACATCAAAAATTAAATGTCAGACTTTCTAAAGTCAATCTCACAGTCTATAAAGGTTAAACAAACTTTAATTTCAGAGGAAAAAAAAATTAATAAAACTATAAAGGAAATTACTAAATCAATTAAAAGTGGTGGGAAAATACTTTTATGTGGCAATGGTGGTTCTGCAGCTGATGCTCAACATTTGGCAGCTGAATTTTTAGTCAGATTAAGGCCAAAAGTAAATAGAAAACCGATTGCTGCACTCGCTTTAACAACTGACACTTCTACTTTAACAGCTTGTGGAAATGATTATAATTTTAATGATATTTTTAAAAGAAATTTAGAGGCATTATATAAACCTGGTGATGTTTTATTAGCAATCACAACTTCTGGAAATTCGAAAAATATAATTAATGCATTAAAATTTTGTAAAAATAAAAAAATTCTAACAGTTGGTTTTTTAGGAAAAGATGGTGGCTCAGCAAAAAAATACTGCAAGATATCTATTTTAGTAAATTCTAAAATCACAGCAAGAATTCAAGAATGTCATATTTTTATGGGTCACTATATTTTTCAAAAAGTTGAGGACAATTTAATCAAAAAATAAATAATTTAATCTAGTGTTGATTTACTAATTTATTAGAAATTAAAAATTTAGCCCAAATTAAATCTATTTCTGTGTCAATGTCAGCATAAATTTGATCTGTGATAAAAGCTAAAGTTTTTTGATGATGAGTGGTTTTATTAACAATTAAATTTTTTTTACTAATTATATCTATTAATCCATTTGGAACGTAAGTTTGTTCATAACTTTGCCTTGGATAATTGAGTTTGTTTAAATCAAAATCTTTTTTTAATATTGAGCACAACTTTCCATCTATTACTCTTGCCATTTTATATGCCGGTTGAGCCATTTTCGATACTGATCGCATTGTACTTAGATCAGTTATTTTATTTTTAAAAAAAAAATCAATACCCTTTTGTATTATATTGTTTTGTCTAAAAGGTTGTGTAGGACTAAGATGTGCAAAGAAATTTGGTACATTAATATTTTTTTCTCTAAAGAAATCAAGCATATAAATGTACAGTTCATTATCTGTAGATGTGTCCAAAGCGTTTGATTTTGGTCTTAAGTATGGGACTTCAGCTCCAAAGCTTTTTGCAATTTTTGCGTATTTTGGCGAGTCAGTAAGTACTAATATTTTTTCAAATTTTTTAGATTTAAATGCATCTTTAATTGTATAATAAATTAAAGGTTTTCCGGATAAATTTACTATATTTTTATTTTTAATACCTTTAGATCCAGACCTAGCTGGAATAATTGCCCAAATTTTATTTTTTTCTTTTACCAAATTGTTCTTCCGCCATCAACAATTAGAGTTTGTCCTGTCATGTATGAATTATCAAATGATGCAAGGAACTGTATAGCTTTTTTGTATTCTTGTTTTTTTGCCATCCTATTCAACGGAATTCTTTTTTTTAAATTTACTACTAAACCTTTTGGTTGATTATTAAAGACCGCACCAAATGCTAAAGTATTGCATCTCACATTCTTGTGTGCCCAGTAGGTTGCAATATATTTAGTGATGCCACTAATTGCATGTTTTGAAATTGAATAGCTTATTGGTTTAAAATTTTTAATCTTATTTATATTTTCACTATGGTCATAAATTCTATGATCTGGTGCGATTATTCCAAGATCTGAAGAAATATTTATAATTGTACCAATTTTATTTTTTGACATTTCGTATCCGAATATTTTACAACAGTTGAAAGTTCCTAAAATACCAACATTTATCTCTTCAAGAAGTCTATTATCATCATAATCCTCAATTTTATTAATTACTTTTTTAACTTTCTTTTCTATCATTTTTGGATTGTTTTCAGCATTATTAACTAAACAACTTATGAAAATATTTTTTGATTTTAGTTTTTTGTTTAGGTTATTTAATTCTTTACTAGATGTTATGTCACACAGAAATGAAAATACTTTAATCTGAGGATATTTTTTCTTCAAATAATTCTCTAAATTTTGAAGTAAGTTCTTTGATAAATCTATAATTATTAGATTAAAACCATCTTCAGCTAGTGCTTCAGAATGATATTTTCCCAGCAAGCCACCCGCACCTGTTATTAGAGCATATTTATTTTTTAATAATTTCATTAAAATTCTTTATTGATCTCTTCATATCATTTAAAAATTTTTTATCAGATCTAAATGTTTGAAATGTTATATCGTTAATTTTTTTTAACTTATGAAAATTATGCTTTACATGTCTTAGTTCAAAGAAATCTTTTGGTATATGAGTACTTTTTCCCCAATTCTTATCTCGAAACTTAATATGAATACTAAAAATTCTATCACAAAATCTATCTAGGTAGTCTTGAATTCGTCTATTACTCGCTCTTATATTTCCAAGATCAATCAATAAACCTAGATCTTTAAATCTTTTATCATTTAGAACTTTTTCAATTTCATTGATGTTAAGATCTGTTTCAATGCAAAATTTTAGATTTGATTTTAAGTTTACAAATAAAAAATTTAATGCATTAAGAGTTTTTCTTCTTTGAATTTGATTTTTATATCTGCAAGTCTCCTCAATCGGAATAGTAAGTCTTTTAAATTTGAGGTCTTTTTTTAATTTTTTAATTTGAGCAACTATCCAAATTAAATCTTTTTTATTTAATTCATATAAAGGTTTTCTCATAATGAAATCTAAAAATATTGAACAAACTTTTACTTTGTTTTTTTTTAGATTTTTATTAATGATTTTTCTGAATATATCATTAAAAATTGGATTGCTGAGATCTGAAACTATCCATTCAACTCCATCAAAACCAAATCTTTTTGCAACCTTGAATTCATTCTCCCAATTGGAAATTGGAAAATATTGAAAGTATGATGCTGTTTTTTTTGAAAACCTTCCTAAAACATACGAATAAATTATTCCATTGCCTAGTTTGTTTTTATTAATCATCTCTATTATTTTAATCTTAAAGCGAGCTCTAAAGATTTTGCACCATTAATTACATCTAATTTACTACTAATTTTTTTATTTTTTTTGATGCAATTTAAAAAATACTTAACTTGCTTAATAAAAATTTTATTTCTATCAAAGTTGAATAAAATCTTCCTTACTTTGCCATTTCTATAAACATTAATTATGCCTTTATTCAAATCACAAAATATTTTGCCTTTTTTTCCTATTATATTAATTTGTCTTCTTTTAGGTTTTTCATAAAAATTGGTATGAAGTTGACAAATTACGTTTTTTTTTTCATTACGCAATATAAATTGAGCAGATAATGTGTCTTCTACATTAATTTGTAAGTCAGACACTTTACTTGAGATATAACTTTTAGTAACTACTTTATATTTATCAAATAAAAACAACATATAATCGATCTCATGAATCTGTGTTAATACTACTCCACCACCTAATGATTTTTTTGCTGCATAAGAGTGCTTGTAGTTCTCATATGGATGAAAATCATTTATATGTTCCCCATGATGAATATTTACATAATAGATATCTCCTATTATTTTTTTTGAGAGTAAGTCTTTTAATTTCAAAATTATAGGATTAAATTTTAATTGGTATCCCATCATATGCTTTAAATTACTTTTTTTTCTTAATAATTTTTTTAATTTATCAAGATTTCTAAAGCTATCTCCAAGGGGTTTTTCAACAAATATATTGATATTATTTTTTGCTAACCATATTGCTTCTTCGATATGAAATTTGGATGGTGTACAAATAAATGCTGCATCAATACTAAATTGATCTTTATTTATTTGATCTAAATTCTTTAAATACATAATATTATATTTTTTTTTTATATCTCCTTTAATAACTTTGTTTTTATTATCTAGATGAGGAGTAAAAAATTTTTTTCTCACAGCATAAAAATTAATTTTTTTATCAATTTTTCTAAGATTTCTTAGGTGTCTCTGGCCAATTGAACCAAGACCTAAAATCAAAATATTCATTTTATTTAAATTTTTGCTATATATTTTATATAGTTGTGTTTTCTTTTCCCTAATTTATGAAGATACATCTTATTGAAGTATTTTTGCATATCTTCAAGTTTGATAAATTTGGTGATAAATTTTGACATTTGTATTTTATACTTTTTGAGAAAAATAATACTTTCTTTCCAATCATCTATTTTGTTTGTTGTTTTAAAATCAGAATTCCAACAACCAATAATTTGAATTTCTTTTCTAAGAATCGAGCTAACTCTTTTTTTGCTTAATGTTAAATCTTTATCTATATTTCCCATCCACAAACATTTTCCACCCTCTGAAACTAAATCAATAGATCGAGATACCATTTCACTATTTCCAGTTGCTTCAATTACAATATCAAACTTATTTTTTTTATCAAATTTAACAAAATCACCATCATTTTTGATTAAAAAATTTTTTTTATTATTTTTTTTTGAAATATCTAATTTAAATTTATTTCTATCTATTTGATAAACAGTTTTTCTTTTATATAATTTAGATAATATTTCTGAAATAATTAAACCTAAATATCCGGCACCAATAATACAAATTGTTTCTTTTTTTTTTTTATATAACGATAAAGATTTGACAGCATGAAGACAAACTGAAAATGGTTCGAGAGTTGATAATTCAAATAAATTTAAATTATCATTTTTTATTAAATTCCAGCTTTTTATTGACAAATACTCAGCAAAACCCCCATTGTTTCTTGAGCCGTAATATTTATAGGAATTGCATCTTACATACTTTTCTTTTTTACATTCATCACATTTAAAACATGGCAATAACGGAAAGATTCCCACTTTATCACCTTTCTTAAATCCTTTAACTTTTGCTCCTACGGTATCAATTATACCTGAAATTTCATGTCCCATGATTAAAGGATAAAAATAAGATGAATGAAAGAAACCTCTTTGTATATCTGAGGAACACAATCCTGCATACTTGATTCTAACCAAACATTCGTTTTTTTGAATTCTAGGTAGGTTTAAATATTTTAATTTTATTGTTTTATTTTTTTCTAAAACAGCAGCTTTCATAAAGCTATTTTCTTTCATGAAAATATTCACTCCAATAATAATATAATTCTAATTCAAATGGATCACCAAATGAGATCCATTTATCTACATCAAATGAAAATATATTATAACCTTTCTTTATCAATAAGTTAATTCCATTTGCTATATAATGTTCATCATTTATTTTAATATCTTTTTCTATTATTTCATCAAGTAAAGAAAAAAAAAGCTTTGATGACCTAAACCAAAAACTGCCAACAACTAATGGATCATTTCCGGGATTATTACTAATAGTTTGTTTTTCTACTATTTTAGTTATTCGATTTTCATTATTAATTTGACAATATCCAAAAGCTTTTGGATTTTTAATTAAATTTCCTCCAAGTTTTTTAGTAAAAACTACAGCATCTACCCTTATATCTTTTGAAACTTTATCTAAAAATTTTTTTTGGTTAAAAAATAATTCATAGTCAGCGGATGCAACATAAATCGATTTTTCATCTTTAATTAAGCTTTTGGCATATAAACAAGTTGCTGCCTGTCCTGATGTAGTATTTTTAATTGGAATAATTTGAACATTTTTAAAATTATCATCTATTTTTTCTTTTATCTTAAATTTAATATTATCTTCCTCCTTTAAAATAAATATCCAGTTTTCTGGAATTGGAAAGGAATTACAAGATTTTATTACCATCGGAATCTTATCAATTAAAATAAGAGGTTTGCTAATGTTATAGCCATAATCTTTAAATCTTTTGCCCTCTCCTGCCATCGGTACTATGTTAATAAGATTTTTAAATTCCAAGGAATTATCAAATTTTTTTCTAAAGTATTGATGCCAATTTAGGTACTGATCAAGATCATCTGGTGTGCCAAGACATATAAATTTTTTTACCAATGGTACTTTTATTATGAAGTTTTCCTTTACTAATTGATTATAAATTAAACTAACATAATGTTCTCTATAACCTTCAAAAATACCTTCCCTCACTGATTGATTGTAAAAATGTTTAAAAAAAGACCATTTTTTAAAATAATACATGCCTGTTGATGCAGGCTCTTGATGTCTCTTTTCAGTAAAATTTTTTTTTTCTCTAAGTTCAACTAAATGGCCATCCTTGTTTATTTGCATATATGCATATAATGTTGATCCAAATGATGCTGGTTGAAATCCTTGAAAAGCAGGAATAGCACCATCACAATCTTCTAATGAATTACAAAACTCTTTGTAGTTCCAATCAACAAGAAAATCGCAATAAGAAATCAAAACTTTTTCACTTTCATCAATATCCTCTAATTGATTTACAGAAAAAGCAGGACCCATTTCGTGAGGTTCAATTTCAATTATCCTATAATTTTTTTTTGGGAGTATCTCTTCAACAATTTTTCTAATTTGAGGAAATTGATTTATTTGATCTTGATTAAAAATTAGATCGAAAAAATCTTCATTATTAAACATGTTAATTAAATGTTTTAAAATGGGCTCATCATCTAATTTTATCAAAAATTTTGGCAATGTATAACCAGCTTCTTTGAATCTTCTTGAATGTCCTGAAAGTGTAATTATTACCCTCAATTTAATTTATTGGTAGAGATTTTTTCCAGTAAACTACAGATTCATTTAAATGTTCAACAACTAATTTATCTACAGGATTTCTCTCTTTGAAATTTAGTTCAAGTATTAAATCTACGTCTTTAATTTTTTTTTCCTCTAAAATACTTATAACTTTTTTTGCGTCCAGTCTTCCTTTATCATTATATTTTTTTAAAAAAGGATAATTCGAATTTGGATTGTTATGCAAACTTTGCTTAAGATGAATTTGAGGTGAAATTTTTGCAAATCTGTCTAACCATTTGTAAGGATCACTATCGTCAGGATTACCAGAGGTTTGATCGCCATGGTCCAAATCCAAACAGATTTTAAATGGTATAGGAGCATTTTGATTTAATTTGTGATTAATTATTTCTGTTTGCGAAATTGTTTCACCCTGTTCTCTTGATATTGACATGGGTTCCCATGAAATAAATTCTAAATTTTTTTTCTTCGCGTATGCACCTATTATATGCCAGCATTCAATATTTTGACTTACTCTTTCCTCTCTTAATTTTAGATCGGAATTATCCTTTGCAGTTAGAATACCTAAATGACTACCAATACTTTTTGCTCCTAATTCAACTGAAACGTCAATGAATCTTTTAAACCAATCAATCCAATAATTCCGAATTTGATTGTTAGGATGTGCAAGATGATTTAATCTTGTAAAAGCACCTGTGAATGCACTTTGAATTACAATCCCATTTTCTTTTGAGCTAGTTTTAATCTCTTCGATTTGTTCCTGAATAATTTTATCTGGAAGACTGACATTCAACAAATCTGCAGTAAATTGTGCATATTTTATACCCAAAAAATTTAATATTTTTGTCCACTCTTGAGGTTCCGAGTATCTGTTAACCGCAAAACCGGTATTTATTCCAAGTCTAAACATTAGAATTGTTATTTAACCCTTTATCGATTGCAGTTCTAATTATATCACAGGACTCCTTTATGGTCCTATCAGATCTAAATAATCCACTTGACCCTAAGACCAACATGTCGCCTCCAGCAGAAACCATATCTGGTATTGTCTTTTCATTCACATTTCCATCAACTGTTATCTTAATATTTAAATTCATATTATTTATTATTTTATTTAGGTCTGCAATTTTCTTAATTGTTTGTTTCACGAGTTCTTGACCTTTAAATCCAGGATTAACTGTCATTAATAATACAGCATCTATATCTTGTAATACATATTCTAAAGTTTCTAGATTTGTAGCAGGAGATAAAGCTACTCCAACTTTAAAACCTCTTCTTTTAAGATTAACTAAATCTCTATGCAAGTTTCTACAACTTTCTTGATGTATATAAATTAAAGATTCATCATCTGGCTCAAACATTTCAAAAATCCTACTTGGTTCTTCAACCATAAGATGATAATCAGATTTTAGACGAGTTTTATTTTTTATTGAGTTTATAATTGAGGAGCCCATTGTGAAATCTGATGCAAAAACTCCGTCAACAATATCGTAATGAATATTATCAATGAATTCATTTTCTAATTTTACTAATTGATCTGAAACTCTTAGCCAGTCAAAACACATTATAGATGCAGTTAATTTTATATTTTTATACATTTCAATAATTTGGCTTAATCACAACTTTCATTCCTTCGCCTGAAATGGCTTTATTGTATGCTAAATGAATATCCTTAATTGAAAATAAATCTGTAATTAATGGTTTAACATTAATTAATTTTCTTGAAATTAATTTTACAGCATATCTATGTTGTGCAGGAGTAGATCCGTGTGATCCTGTTATTGAAGCTTCTTTGTAGTGAATTAAGTTGGAGTCTAATTCCAATTTTTTTTTCTTGTTGTTAGATAATCCTCCAAAAAAATTTATCACTCCACCTTTGCTTATTAAATTAATTGATTGTTGTTGGGCCTCAATAGAATTGCAAGCTGTGAATATATAGTTGCAAAGTTTGTATTTTGTCAAGAGCTGAACTTCCCTAACTAGATTTTTTTTGTTTAAATCAATTGTAGATATATTCTTCAAATTTTTTTTAGCAAATCTTAATCTTGACAATGAATAGTCAGCTAAAATTATTAATTTGGACTCATATAATTTTCCAAGAGCACAAAGAAGATAACCAATTGGCCCTGCACCTATAATCAAAATTGTTTTTTTTTTTTGCACATTTGATTTTTCATAGCCATTTATACAACAAGCCAAAGGTTCTGATAGAGCAGCTTCATCAAAAGAAATATGTTTAGGTATTTTTGTTAGAGGCCCATTCAATAAAGTTTTTTTATTAATTTTCATATATTGATTAAATCCTCCCTCAAATTGATGTCCTATAGCAAAGTTTAGATCGCAGGTATTGACAGATCCATTTTTACAATAATCACAATTACCTCTTCCACATCCAACATCGGCTCCTACTGCTAATCTTTGACCTAAATTAAAATTTTTTACCTTTTTTCCAATTTTCATTATACTGCCAGAAATTTCATGACCAATAATTTGACCAGATTTAACTCTATTATTTCCATTAAAGAATATTTTCAAATCTGAGCCACAAATTGCACATGACTCCACCTTTAATAATAATTCTTCATCTTTAATATGGGGTAAGTTTGTCTTTTTTAATTTTATATTTTTTTTTGATATCCAATGTGCTGAGATTCTTTTTAGTGTCATTTTATAAAGTATTAATCTTATACACAAAAGCAAAAAGAAATACCCAAATAATAGGTAAGACAAATTTACTAAATTTATTAAATAATTGACTTAATACATGACTTAGTATTGATCTAAAATCTTTAAATGATTGATTTTTATGACGTGTGTATGAATTTGTAAGAAAATAAAATACGGGCAAATAATAATAAAAATGTAAAAAAAATAATGGAATTCTATTTTTTAAAATATCAATATTAACTCCAAAATTAAAAAAATAAGATAGATATATTAATGAAAATTCAATAAGCATTAGTAAGTAAACAGGTAAAAATTTAAATAATATTTCTCTAAAATCAATTTTATATAAATAGTATGTTATGGAAATCAAAAGAAGTGGTAATAACATATAAATTAATTGATATTCAAATATTTCAAATTTAGTTGATCCGGCATTGTCAATATTTGATGTGTCAGAATAAATGTATGCTGGAAACAATATTAAAAAACTTATAAAAATTTGTATTATGAAATTTCTTATTGAATTATTTTGTTTTTCTAGCAGAAGAGTTCTTATTAAAAAATAGGAAAACCAGAAAATAATACCGAAAATTGCATCTAAAGCATTAACATAAAAATAAATCGACCATAAGAAAGTAAAAATTGATATTCTTTTTAAGTTAAGTTTTTTTAGATCAATTGAATAATAAAATATTATCAAAAAAAATAAAACAGATATTGAAGGTAAAGGAAATTTTTGAATAGCTAAAAGTTTCATATCTAAATTGATATTCTTAAAATCAAAACCAATCAGAAAATCTCGAAAATTAATATCTTGATAAGATATAAGAGATACAAAGCATATAGATACCGACCAAAAGATAGATAGATACTTAGAAAATATTTTAAATAAAAGAATGTGAACAATAATTGGAATAAAATATAAAGATAAAATTAAGAGACTCTTAGTACTTAAAATTGAATTTAAAAATGAGACTAAATATTCTGTTATAAAGGGTTTAAAATAAAATGGGTGTTCAAATTTTCCAAGTGAATTAATATTTTCGCAACATTTATTAGATAAAATATCAAATAAATTTCCGAATGAAAATATTATTAATAAAAATATTGTAGAAAAAAATAGACCAATATCACTTTTTGAAAAATTTTTAATTGTATATAAGTTTTTCATTTTAAATTTTTTTCCATAATTTTGGATATTTTGTACATACAGCATCAGGAAACATTTTTTTTCTGAGTAAGAAAATTATAAATTTTCTTATTTTTTTGGTATCATAAACACCCTGAAGTTCAGGAGACACATAGCATAATTTTAAATTCATTCTCTTTAAAATATTGTATTTATTCTTGCTTAATGGAAATCTACTAAAACAATCTACCCAAACCCATTTAATTTTATTTTTTATTTTTTTTATAGTCTCAATAGACTCATACTCTGAAATCCTGCCTGCAGTTTTTGAGAGAAATTTTGTAGAATATTTGATTAAAAATGGAAAGGATTGATCCAATAAAAAAAAATTTTTTATGTTATGTTTTTTTAATATTTTAAGTATTTTTTTTTCAAGGCCTTCTTCTTTTATATTTAGTATTAATGTTTTATGAGAGTAAAACTTTAACCAGTTATTGAATATTTCACCTTTTTTAAATGGCTCATGACTCAAAATAATATCATTTGAGCTGCTTCGTAAATCAATTTCAGCGCCATAATTAGTGCTTATTTTTTTTAACTTTTTTATAGTATTTGCTCTATGAATTATAATTTCCATTACGATACCTTTTTCTAATTAAAATCATATATTTTATAGTATTACAGATTAACTTTACTTTCGATTGAAAATTAAAATTCCAACTTGAAAATCCATACATTCTCTTCTTAAAGTAAACATTTATTCTATGTTTATTTAAATTTTGACAGTTTGAAAAATAATATGCATATAAATCTAATGAAAAATCATGTGGGGGTTTTGTCCATTTATTAAAAAAATTTTTTGTAAAAACTGTTGGTTGTGCGTTAATATCCCAATAAGTTTTATTTAGTAAGATCGTGGCTAGCAAACTCATCCCAAACGTAAAAAAATTGTCTTTAAACCCCCTATTTTGCCGCTTTCCTTTTACGAAAATTTTATCTTTTTTATCCTTAAAAAATTTGATTGCTCTTATATAATCCAACAACTCTGTTTGCAAATCAGCGTGGGTCCATCCAATAATATCTCCAGTTGAACATCTGAGCCCTTTAAGTATACCATATCCATAGCCTTTATTTTTTTTTATCTTAACAATTTTAATTAATTTATTTTTTTTGGAAAGATTAGTTAGGATTTTGAATGAGTTATCTGTCGATCCATTATCAACTAATATTATTTCAATTTTTTTTTTTTTTAAAAGCTTAATACAGTTGTTTATTAGACGAGGAATACTTTTCGATTCATTATAACACGGGATGACTAAGGAGTATTTCATAAAAATTAATTAAAGCTCTAAAATTTTTTTTTACAAAATTCACAATTCATATCTAATTCTTAAAAAATTTTTTTCAGTGCATAAATCAAGCCAATTGAGCTATTAGTACTGGTCAGCTACATGCGTTACCGCACTTCCACACCCAGCCTATCAACGTGGTGGTCTACCACGGCTCTATAGGAAGAACTAGTTTTGAGGTGAGTTTCCCGCTTAGATGCTTTCAGCAGTTATCTCGTCCGTACTTAGCTACCCGGCACTGCAGCTGGCGCTACAACCGGTCCACCAGTGGTACGTCCATCCCGGTCCTCTCGTACTAGGGACAGCTCCTCTCAATTCTTCTACACGCATAGCAGATAGGGACCGAACTGTCTCACGACGTTCTGAACCCAGCTCACGTACCACTTTAATTGGCGAACAGCCAAACCCTTGGGACCTGCTCCAGCCCCAGGATGTGATGAGCCGACATCGAGGTGCCAAACACTGCCGTCGATATGAGCTCTTGGGCAGTATCAGCCTGTTATCCCCGGCGTACCTTTTATCCGTTGAGCGATGGCCCTTCCACTCAGAACCACCGGATCACTATGACCGTCTTTCGACTCTGCTCGACTTGTCAGTCTCACAGTCAGGCAAGCTTATGCCATTGCACTCTACGAACGATTTCTGACCGTTCTGAGCTTACCTTCGCACGCCTCCGTTACTATTTGGGAGGCGACCGCCCCAGTCAAACTACCCACCATACAATGTCTTGATGCCGGATAACGGCAATCAGTTAGATGCCAAGAAAAACAAAAGAGGTATTTCACTGGTGACTCCACGACAACTGACGCCATCGCTTCAATGTCTCCCTCCTATGCTAAATATGTTTTTCCTAACACCAATGTAAAGTTGCAGTAAAGGTGCACGGGGTCTTTCCGTCTAACTACGCGAACTCCGCATCTTCACGGAGAATTCAATTTCACTGAGTTGATGTTGGAGACAGCGGAGAAATCGTTACGCCATTCATGCAGGTCGGAACTTACCCGACAAGGAATTTCGCTACCTTAGGACCGTTATAGTTACGGCCGCCGTTTACTGGGGCTTCAGAAATGAGCTTGCACCCATCGCATTAACCTTCCAGCACCGGGCAGGCGTCAGACCCTATACATCCACTTACGTGTTAGCAGAGCCCTGTGTTTTTGATAAACAGTCGCTTCTCCCTGGCTTGTGCCACCCTCTAATGGTTGCCCACTAAAAGGTCTTCTTTATTCCGAAGTTACAGAAGCATTTTGCCGAGTTCCTTCAACATCATTCTCTCAAGCGCCTAAATATACTCTATTAATCCACCTGTGTCGGTTTAGGGTACGGTCTAATGATGGAGCTATTTCCTGGGACTTTTTCGCGGCATGTTCAATCCATTAAGAACACACAACTTACAAAATCCGTCACTACCATCTGGTTAAGGAATATTAACCTTATTTCCATCGACTACGGCTTTCGCCCTCGCCTTAGGGGCCGACTAACTCTGCGCGGATTAACCTTGCGCAGAAACCCTTGGATTTTCGGCGAATAAGTTTTTCACTTATTTTATCGTTACTCATGTCAGCATTCGCACTTCTGATACCTCCAGGATCCCTCACGGGTATCCCTTTACAGGCTTACAGAACGTTCCGCTACCGCTTATAAAGTTTGAAAACTTTATAAACCCACAGATTCGGTATGTGATTTTAGCCCCGTTACATCTTCGGCGCAGAAACTCTATTAGACCGGTGAGCTGTTACGCTATCTTTAAAGGATGGCTGCTTCTAAGCCAACCTCCCGGCTGTTAAGGAATTTCCACATCCTTTCACACTTAATCACAATTTTGGGACCTTATCTGGTGGTCTGGGCTCTTTCCCTCTCGACCATGGACCTTAGCACCCACAGTCTGTCTGTTGAAGAACTACGCTCAGCATTCGGAGTTTTATTAGGTTTGGTAAGAATCTCTTCCCCCTAGCCCATTTAGTGCTCTACCTCTGAACGCATATTTATTCAACGCACTACCTAAATAGTTTTCGCGGAAAACCAGCTATCTACGAATTTGGTTGGCCTTTCACCCCTTACCACAAGTCATCCAAAGACTTTTCAACGTCAACTGGTTCGGTCCTCCAGCAAGTGTTACCTTGCATTCAACCTGCTCATGGTAAGCTCATTCGTTTTCGGGTCTAATTCATAAAACTAATCGCCCTATTAAGACTTGCTTTCGCTACGCCTACACCTAGATGGCTTAAGCTTGCTTTATAAATTAAGTCACTGACCCATTATACAAAAGGTACGCCGTCACTCTAAAAAGAGCTTCGACTGATTGTAGGCATGCGGTTTCAGGTTCTATTTCACTCCCCTAATAGGGGTTCTTTTCACCTTTCCCTCACGGTACTAGTTCACTATCGGTCACTGAAGAGTATTTAGGCTTAGAGGGTGGTCCCCCTATATTCGAGCAGGATTTCACGTGTCCCGCTTTACTCAAGAAACTTGTTAAACATTACTTATACGGGACTATCACCCTCTATGGTTAGCTTTTCCAAACTATTCAAATTTTTTTAACAAATCTACTGGCCTAGTCCGCTTTCGCTCGCCACTACTAACGGAATCTCAATTGATTTCTTTTCCTCCGGTTACTTAGATGTTTCAGTTCTCCGGGTTGTCTCTTTAAACCTATGTATTCAGTTTAAAGTAACACATAAAGTGTTGGGTTTCCCCATTCGGAAATTTACGGATCAAAACTTGCATACAGCTCCCCGTAACTTATCGCAGTATACCACGTCCTTCATCGGCTTTCAGTGCCAAGGCATCCGCCACACGCCCTTAAACGCTTGATTTATGCACAGAAAAAAATTCTGTGTTGAATCAAATTTTTATTAAATATTCATCTTATTGAATATTCATTGATTGTTCATCTATTCGAACAATCGGATATAGATATTGATAATATAAAAAATTTCTTCACAAAATAAAATAACTAAGTGTTTCATGGTGGAGGATAGCGGGATCGAACCGCTGACCTCCTGAATGCAAATCAGGCGCTCTCCCAGCTGAGCTAATCCCCCAGTTAATTTTGGTGGGCCGAGAAAGACTCGAACTTTCGACCCCACCCTTATCAAGGGTGTGCTCTAACCAACTGAGCTACCGGCCCCTACGTAGAAGAGAGAAACACTTTTTCAAGAAGAGAAATGAGGACGGTCAACATTAACCTGTTATATTATTTAGAATAAGAACGAATTCTTATTCATCCTTAGAAAGGAGGTAATCCAGCCGCAGGTTCCCCTACGGCTACCTTGTTACGACTTCACCCCAGTCGCTGACTATACCGTGGTCAAGGGTTTAAAGCCTTGCCTTAAGGTAGAACCAACTCCCATGGTGTGACGGGCGGTGTGTACAAGACCCGGGAACGTATTCACCGCGGCGCGCTGATCCGCGATTACTAGTAATTCCAGCTTCATGTACTCGAGTTGCAGAGTACAATCCGAACTGAGGCATCTTTTTAGGATTTGCTTGACGTCGCCATCTTGCTTCCTATTGTAAATGCCATTGTAGCACGTGTGTAGCCCAACACGTAAGGGCCATGAGGACTTGACGTCATCCCCACCTTCCTCCAGCTTATCACTGGCAGTTCTTTCAGAGTGCCCAACTAAATGATGGCAACTAAAAGTGAGGGTTGCGCTCGTTGCGGGACTTAACCCAACATCTCACGACACGAGCTGACGACAGCCATGCAGCACCTGTGTTTCGTCCGGCCGAACCGAAAGCTCTAATCTCTTAGAGCCGCGACGAACATGTCAAGTGTTGGTAAGGTTCTGCGCGTATCTTCGAATTAAACCACATGCTCCACTACTTGTGCGGGTCCCCGTCAATTCATTTGAGTTTTAACCTTGCGGTCGTACTCCCCAGGCGGTGTGTTTACTGCTTTCGCTGCGACACTGAAAATAAATTTCCAACGTCTAACACACATCGTTTACGGCATGGACTACGAGGGTATCTAATCCTCTTCGCTACCCATGCTTTCGTTCCTCAGCGTCAGTAATGATCCAGAAAGCTGCCTTCGCAATTGGTATTCTTTCTAATATCTACGAATTTCACCTCTACACTAGAAATTCTGCTTTCCTCTATCATACTCTAGCTAAAAAGTTTTGATTGCAGTTCCGAAGTTAAGCTTCGGGATTTCACAACCAACTTTTTTAACCACCTACGAACTCTTTAAGCCCAGTAATTCCGAACTACGCTAGGTCCCTTCGTATTACCGCGGCTGCTGGCACGAAGTTAGCCGGACCTTCTTATTCGGGTACCGTCATTTTCTTCCCCGACGAAAGAGCTTTACAACCCAAAGGCCTTCTTCACTCACGCGGCATCGCTGCATCAGAGTTTCCTCCATTGTGCAATATTCCCTACTGCTGCCTCCCGTAGGAGTTTGGGCCGTGTCTCAGTCCCAATGTGGCTGATCATCCTCTCAGATCAGCTATTGATCAAAGTCTTGGTAGGCCATTACCCCACCAACAAACTAATCAAGTGCGGGCTCATCCATTGGCGCATAAAGCTTTCTCCGTAAAGACTTATGAGGTATTAGCACAAGTTTCCTCGTGTTATTCCTCACCAAAGGGAAGATACCCACATGTTACTCACCCGTCTGCCACTAAGTATTGCTACTTCGTTCGACTTGCATGTATAAGGCGTGCCGCCAGCGTACGTTCTGAGCCATGATCAAACTCTCAAGTTTAAAAACGGCGCACACTAGCTTCTACATAAATACTAAGAATAATATCTATGTAATGTTGAAGTGTGTACGACAAATTTTGGTAACCTTAACCGTCCACACTTCTCTTCTTAAAATCTTAACAAATTAAATAGCTAATTGGTCAATAAAGCCCAATAAATAACATTTTTTTTAATGTTGAGTGTGACGCTTATATTAGAAAAAATATTTAAATCAAGTTATTAGATAAATAAAAAGTGTGCTAAAAAGCCTTATATTTCAATACATTTAGACTAATTTTTACTGAAATGAAAACTAAAATTATAGAAAAATTACAAGAGTACGCTTATTTTATATGGCTTATTTTGTTAATTTTTATAGCAGTTTTTGTTACTTATTTTTACGACACAAATAAAAAAAATCAAATTTATCTTTTACAAAAATCTTTTGACAATGTTTACTTAAAAAAATCCATTAATGCTTTAACTTCAAAATTAAAACCAAGATATATAGAAATAAATTATCTTGTACAAAGTGGTGATAATTTTGAGAGTATTTTAGATAAAATTGATCTACCTATTTCGGAGAAGGAAAATTTTTTAAGTACAGTAAAAAAACAAAAAGAAATTAAATCCATAAAAAAAGATCAGCGAATATATTTTAAAATTGACAGAAAAAAAAATGTCAGAATAATTAAATTTAAAATAGAAATAGATAAAAAAAAAGATCTAGAATTTTTAAGATATAGTAATTTAAAAAAATTTTCCAAAAAAATAATAGAAAAAAATTTAACTAGAGTTTTGATATTTAAAGAAGGGATTATTCAAAATAGCTTATACAATACTGCAGTTAGTTTAGGCATAAAACCTAATACTATTATAGACTTTGCAAGACTTTATGGTTTTCAAGTAGATTTTCAAAGAGATATTTGGAAAGGAGATTCTTTTCAAATCATTTATGAACAATTTGAAAATGAAGACGGTTCTTTAGTTGAAAATGGAGATATTATTTTCTCAAACTTAAATATCCAAGGAAATGATCTCAACTTATATAAGTTTGAATTAGAAAAAAATAAAATTGATTATTTTGATGAAAATGGAAAAAGTATGAAAAAAACCCTAATGAAGACACCTATAAATGGTGCAAGGCTATCTTCGCCTTTTGGAAAAAGGAAACATCCCATACTAGGATTTACAAAAATGCATGCAGGAACAGATTTTGCTGCACCAACTGGCACACCAATTATGGCCTCGGGAGATGGAGTGGTTACTAGAGCTCAATGGTGTGGTGGGGGAGGAAATTGTGTTAAGATTAAACACAATTCAGTCTATGAAACAGTTTATGCTCATATGTCGAAATTTGGAAGAGGAATTAAAAAAGGTGTAAGAGTAAAACAGGGACAGATTATAGGCTACGTAGGTTCAACTGGACTATCGACTGGTCCTCACTTACATTACGAGGTAATAGAGAATGGTAGAAAAATAAACTCTCAAAAACTAAAATTGCCATCAGGAAAAACCTTGAAAGGTAAACAGAGAAATAAATTTGAAGTAAATAAGATTAAAATTGATGTATTAAAATCTGAACTTATTGCAGGTCTGAATTAATCTACTGCTTTAACACTCTCTTCTTTGTTTGCATTATCAATAATCACTTCATCACTTTTTTCGTCAATCTTATTTTCTGATGTTTTGCTATTTTCCAAGTTAATTATTTTTGATGCCTCTTGTGAATTCAATATTCTTGAAAAATGATCTGAATGTTGCAGATAATTTTCAGATAATATTTTATCTCCATTTGATAATGCTTCTCTAGCTAAGTCATTATATTTCTCTATTAGTTTCGCTGCATTTTGATTGTTTCTTCCAGGATTTTTTCTTTTAAATTCGGAGTTATTATTAAAATCTCCATTTAATTTATGTCCGTTACCATTTCTTTTTTTGAAGTTTCTATCGCTATTTGGTCTGAACCTATTCCTTCTATTATTATTATT
Source organism: uncultured Pelagibacteraceae bacterium (assembly GCA_902574735.1). Taxonomy (GTDB): domain Bacteria; phylum Pseudomonadota; class Alphaproteobacteria; order Pelagibacterales; family Pelagibacteraceae; genus Pelagibacter. Next base: position 4,156 of record CACGOY010000010.1, on the reverse strand, counting down.
TTTAAAACTGTTCATTATTGATTTTTAGTGCTTACTAGACATCTATCTTTACCAGAAAGATCTTTATAAATTTTTGTTTGATTAAATCCATTTAAACTTAAGTATTTACTCAATTCTTTACCTTGCTTATGACCAATTTCCAAAATAATCTTCCCATTATTTTTTAAAAGTATTTTGCATTTATTTATTATCTTAAAAAATATTTCCAACCCTGAAGAACCTCCAGATAATGCTAGTCTTGGTTCATTTAATTTAACATCCTTATCTAAATTTAATAACTCACTATTTTTTATGTAAGGAGGATTAGATACAACTAGATCATATTTATTGCTAAAGTATTTGTCAACATCGATATTAAGAAAATTAACTTTTTTTCCAACTTGATGCATTTTTGCATTTTTTTTTGCTACTTTTATAGCTTTTTTAGACTTATCAATGGCTGTTATAAAACAGTTTGGTCTTTCTTTAATTAAAGATATAGCAATACATCCTGAGCCAGTACCAATATCCAAAATATTTTTATTAGATGATGATGACAAAATTTTCAAAATTTTTTCAATTATTAATTCTGTTTCTGGGCGTGGTATTAAGACATTTCTATCAACGAAAAATTTATATTTCCAAAAATATTTAAAATTAACTATATGTGCTATAGGTTTATGATTACTTCTTATATTTAAATAATAATTGAATTTATTTAAATCAGATTTATCTATTTTTTTGTTTAAATTTAATAGAATTTCCTCTCTACGTACATTAAGTGTTTTTGCTAATATCAATTCCGAATCTAATTTAGGTGATTTCAATTTTTTAAGCTGTAATTTGTTTGATGCTTTATTTAAAATTTGTTGATAGTTCATTATAATAATTTATTTAGCTGTTCCTCCTGAGCCTGGATACTTAAATTTTCTATCATCTCATCGAATATTTCTCCTTCCATAAATTCTTCCAATTTATGAAGAGTTAAATTAATTCTATGATCAGTTACTCTTCCTTGTGGAAAGTTATAGGTTCTAATTCTCTCAGATCTATCACCAGTTCCTATTTTACTTTTTCTATCCTTTGATCTTTCTGTGTCTCTTTTTTGTCTTTCTAGCTCATAAATCCTAGATCTTAAAATTTTAAGTCCCTTTTCTTTATTTCTTATTTGAGATTTTTCATCTTGTTGACTAACAACAATTCCTGATGGTAAATGTGTTATTCTTACAGCTGAGTCAGTAGTATTTACACTTTGTCCACCAGGGCCACTACTTCTGAATACATCTATTCTAAGATCTTTATCCTCAATTTTTAAATCAACTTCTTCGGCTTCTGGTAAAACGGCAACTGTTGCTGCAGACGTATGTACTCGCCCCTGTGTTTCTGTGTCTGGAACTCTTTGAACTCTATGTACTCCACTTTCATATTTTAAAGAGGAATAAATATTTTGACCTTTAATAGAGGCAATTACCTCTTTTAGTCCTCCTGCATCACTCTTGGAAATTGAAATAATTTCTAATTGCCATTTTTTTTTATGGCTTACTTTTTCATACATTTTAAACAAATCACCTGCAAATAAACTTGCTTCTAATCCACCTGTTCCAGCTCTAATTTCTATAATAGCATTTTTTGTATCAGCTTCGTCTTTAGGTAATAAAAAAATTTTTATTTTTTTCTCATTTAATTGGAATTTATGTTGTAATTCAGCAAGTTCAATTTCAGCTAAATCTTTCATCTCTGTGTCAGAACTAGTATCATTTAAAATATTTTCTAGTTCAGATTTATTTTTTTCAAATTGATTATATTCTCTTGCTTCTTTGATAATCTCATTTAAATCAGAATATTCCTTAGATTTTTCAGCAAAGGTATTTTTATCAATTTCACCTGAGGATAGGTCTTTTTCAAGTTTAGAATGCTTCAATATTAATCCCTGAACTTTATCTAAAGGCAGCATTGTTATTAATTTTTTTCTTCTATTTCTTTAGCCTTTTTCTCAACCAAAGTGACTACTTTTGAAATAATTTCTTCACTTTTAATTTTTTCACTCTCTACGCCATTTAAATACATCATATGATTTCCCTTACCACCTCCAGTTATTCCAATTTCAGTTTGTGCGGCTTCACCTGGGCCATTCACTACACAACCAATTATTGAGAGTGTGATTGGAGTTTTTATATGTGAAAGTCTATTCTCTAAAATTTTGACTGTATTAATTACTTCAAATGCTTGCCTAGCACAAGACGGGCATGAAATAATTTTAACACCTCTGTTTCTAAGATTTAGTGATTTTAAAATTTCATTACCAACATTTATCTCTTTTACTGGATCATCAGAAAGAGATACTCTTATTGTATCGCCGATTCCATCTAAAAGAAGTGATCCAAAACCAATTGATGACTTTATAGTACCAGGCAAAAAACTGCCTGCCTCTGTTATTCCGATGTGAAGAGGATAGTCTATTTTTTTTGATAATTGTTTATAAGCTCCAATTGACAAAAACACATCAGATGATTTTACGCTTACTTTTAAATTAAAAAAATCTTCATTCTCTAATATTTCAATGTTTCTTATTGCACTTTCAACAAGAGCCTCAGGACAGGGTTCCTTATATTTTTCAAGAATATCTTTTTCAAGCGATCCTGCATTCACACCAACTCTGATCGCACAACTATTATTTTGTGCAGCTTTAATAACCTCTTTAATTTTTTGTTTATCACCTATATTTCCAGGATTAATTCTTAAACAATGCGCGCCATTTTCTGCAGCCTCTATTGCTCTTTTATAATGAAAATGAATATCTGCAACTATTGGAATTTTAGCTTGTTTTACAATTTGTTTCAAAGCCTCCGTTGACTCTTTATCAGGACATGAAACCCTTGCTAAATCAGCTCCTGCATTTTCAATTTCTTTTATTTGTTTAATAGTAGATTTGACATCTTTTGTTAGAGTATTTGTCATTGATTGAACTGATATTGGATTATCTCCCCCAATTTTTAAATTTCCAACATTTATCTCTTTTGTTTTTTTTCTATTAATATCTCTAAAAGGTCTTATGCTCATTTTATTGATCTAACTTAAATTCCTTATGCAATGCAGAAATAGCTTTTTTTATATTCTTTTTGTCAACTAAAACTGAGATTTTTATTTCAGATGTTGAAATAACTTGAATATTTATTTTTTGATTAGCTAATGCTTGAAACATTCTAAAAGTAACACCTGGTGTAGTTACCATTCCTACACCAATTATAGAAATTTTACTTACATTTTTATCAAAAATAAGTTTTTTAAAATTTATATTTTTGTTTTCGTTAACAATTTTTTTTGTTTTGTTTAAATCTTCATTTTTTATAGTAAATGTTAAATCTGTTTCTCTTCCATTGGCAGAAATATTTTGTACTACCATGTCAACATTAATTGAATTTCTTGATAATGGTTTAAAGATAGATGCCGCAATTCCTGGTTTATCTTTTACTCCAACTAAAGTCACTTTTGCATCATTCTGGGTAGATGAAATTCCTGTAATTATTTTATTATTTATTATATTTTTTCTTTTAGTTATTAAAGTTCCTGATTTTTGTTTAAAAGATGATTTTACCTCTATATTTATCCTATTTAATCTAGCATCTTGAATAGATTCTGGTTGCATTACTTTTGCACCTAATGAAGCCATCTCCAGCATTTCTTCATAAGATATTATTTTTATTTTTTTTGCTGATTTGAGTTTGTTTGGATCGGTTGTAAAAATACCTTCTACATCAGTAAAAATAATACATTTATCTGCTTTAAAAAAATTAGCTAACATGATTGCCGTTGAATCTGACCCTCCTCTACCAATTGTGGTAATTCTCTCATTACGATTTATACCCTGAAAACCAGTAATTATTGGGACACCACCAGATTTTAAATATTTTAATAATTTTTTTTTGTTTATTTGATTTATCCTTGAAAATTTATGTTTATTTTCTGTAAAAATAGGTATCTGCCAAGCTGTCCATGATCTAGATTTAAGTCCAAGATGGATTAGTCTTCCTGCGATAAGTGAGCATGAAACTTGCTCACCTGATGATACTAATACATCGTATTCAGCATCTGAAAAGTTATTGCTTATTTTTTTTGATTTTTTAATTAATTCATTTGTCGATCCACTCATGGCAGAACAAACAACAATAACTGAATA
>CACGOY010000009.1:0-32758 GCA_902574735.1 uncultured Pelagibacteraceae bacterium | reverse complement strand
TTGAAATTGGTATTACAACTACTTGTAATGGTGTGAGCCAAAAAGGTAGTTTACCTGAATAATTTTCAATTAAGATTCCAATAAATCTCTCTAAGGAACCAAACAATGCTCTATGCAACATAACAGGTATTTTCTTTGATCCATCTTTTTCAACATAAGTGGCTCCTAATCTTCCAGGTAAATTTAAATCTACTTGTAAGGTTCCACACTGCCAATCTCTTCCTATTGCATCTCTTAAAACAAACTCAATTTTTGGACCATAAAAAGCACCCTCACCTTTATTTATAGTGTATTCTAGTTTTGTTTCTTTAATTGCCTCTAAAAGAGCAGCTTCTGATTTGTCCCATACAGCATCATCTCCAACTCTCAGATCTGGTCGGTCTGAGTATTTTAATATTACATTTTCAAATCCCAGGTCTTTATAAATTTCTAAAATTAAATTTGTAACTGATAGGCATTCTTGAGTAATTTGCTCTTCGGTACAAAATATGTGTGCATCATCTTGGGTAAATGCTCTTACCCTTAACAATCCATGTAATGCACCAGAAGGTTCATATCTATGAACTTTTCCAAATTCCGACATTTTTAATGGTAAGTCTCTGTAACTTTTTAGTCCTTGATTAAACACTTGAACACATCCTGGACAATTCATTGGTTTTATTGCAAAAACTTTTTCGTCAGGTGTTGTAGAGGTATACATATTTGCACCAAATTTTTCCCAATGACCAGATTTTTCCCATAATGTACGATCAAGAATTTCTGGTGTATTTATCTCTTTATATCCTGCGTGATCTTGTTTAGTTCGCATATAAGAGATTAATTTCTGAAAAAGGTTCCATCCTTTTTCATGCCAAAATACAGATCCTGGGCTTTCTTCCCTAAAATGAAATAAGTCCATTTCTTTTCCTAACTTTCTGTGATCTCGTTTTTCAGCTTCTTCAATTCTATTTAAGTATTCATCAAGTTCTTTTTGCGTAGACCAACTGGTACCATAAACTCTTTGTAACATCTCATTATTCGAGTCTCCTCTCCAATAAGCACCTGATACTTTTGTTAATTTAAAATACTTTCCAATTTTGCCTGTAGAACTTAAGTGCGGACCTCTACACAAATCATGCCATTTTCCATGAAAATATATAGATACCTCTTCACCTTCAGGAATAGAATTAATTATTTCGGCTTTGTAATGTTCTCCATTATTTTTGAAATGTTTTATAGCATCATTTCTCTTCCAAACTTCTCTATAAGTTTTTTCATTCCTATCAACAATATCTTTCATTTTGTTCTCTATCTTTTCTAAATCTTCTTGCGTGAATGGCTCTTTCCTTGCAAAGTCATAATAAAAACCATCTTCAATCACTGGGCCTATTGTTACTTGCGTTCCAGGAAAAAGTTCTTGGACTGCCATTGCTAAAATATGGGCGGTATCATGCCTAATTGTTTCAAGCCCCTCTTTATCTTTTGATGTAAATATCTTTACTTTAGAATCTTTTTCAATTTTAAAATCTAGGTCTTTAAGCTGACCATCTACACTAATAATTAATGCTTGCTTTGATAATGATTTACTTATTTTTTCAGCAAGCTGAAAACCAGTTACACTTTCACTAAAACTTAATTGTTTTCCGTCTGGTAGAGTAATATTTGGCATTTAATTAATTAATTTTTTGTACTCTGAATAAGTAGAAAAACACATTTTTTCAACATTAAACTTCGCAGAAACATTTTTTCTACCTTCTTTTCCCATCTGTTCAATTGTTGATTTATCAAAATTGAAAAACTCAATTATTTTTTTACTTAAATCGTCTGAGTCTCCAGCATCAAATAAGATACCTGTTTTATTATTTACAATAGTTTCTTTCGAGCCACCCAGATTGCTTGCAATAATGGGTTTTTCCATTGATTGTGCTTCCACTGCAATTCTGCCAAATGCCTCGGGTTCAATTGATGTTGATACTATCAAGTCACTAATTTTATAAGCTAAAGGCATATTTTCACAATGATCAACAAATTTTATTTGATCATTCATTCGATACTGTTCTACTAGCCTAATAAGTTTTTTCTTATACAAATCTCTTCCTTGATCACTTCCAAGTATCACTGCTTTAAACGACTTGTGACCTAATTGAATATTTATTTTATTCATGGCTTCAATAAACATTTCGTGACCTTTCCACTCAGTAATTCTTCCAGGTAATAATATTGTTTTTTTTTCAACCTCAAGGTTCCAAGATTTAAACAGTTTATCTTCGTCTTCAGTAAAAATTGTTGAAGCATCAAAATAATCGATGTTTATTCCTCTAAAAATTACTAGAAATTTTTTGGAGTTATTTAGATATTCCTTATAATTTTCTTTAATATGAGAAAATATAAAATTTGATCCAGCTATAACTAAATCTGATCTTAACATTACAGAATTATAAAATTTTTTAATCTTACTTTTAAAATTATATGTACCATGAAAAGTTGTTACAAATTTTTTTCTAGTAATTTTAGAAGCTAAAAAACATGACCATGCTGGAGCCCTACTCCTAGCATGAATTATGTCTATATTATAAAAAAAGACAATGACTGAAATCAAAATTGTGTTTAATAACATTATAATAGGGTTTTTAGAATTTACAGGAAGTCTTATGTATTTTACTTTTTTTTTATTTATGAATTTGGTTAATGGTCCACCATTTGTAATTAAAAATGAGCTACAATTATTTTCAAATAGATAATGTGCTATATCAAAACAACCTGTCTCAGCCCCTCCGTAACCTAATTTTGGTATTACTTGTAGAACTTTTAATTTTGATGACATTAACTGTTATTATATATTAATAAATAGAGCGTATAAACTTTTATGAACAAGTATAAATTTTTGCAAATTTCTAAAAGCATTAAAATTAGATATCTACATCATAATTCAAATAATAATTTATATATTGTTTTTCTTCATGGATTTATGTCTGATTTAAATGGTGAGAAACCAAAGATTTTCAAAAGATTTTGTAAAAACAATAAATTAGGCTTTTTAGCAATTGAATATTCTGGGCACGGAAAATCAACAGGTGAGTTTACAAAAGGGAACGTAACAAAATGGACAAATCAAGTCAAAAAAGTAATTAAAAGGGTTTTAAAAAAAAAAGATTTTATACTTATTGGTTCAAGTATGGGTTCATGGATTTCTGTCAATCAATTTAAATTTTTTTCAAAACAGATTAAAGGTTTTATAGGAATAGGATCAGCACCAGAGTTTTTAGAGAGGGTAATGTGGAAAAAATTTACAGTCAAAATGAAAAAAGAAACCATAGATAAGGGTGTATACAACCTTAAACATGGTGGTTTTGAATATCCAATCACCTACCAACTTATTAAGGATGGAAGAAAAAATTTAGTATTGAACAAAAAAATTAATGCTAAAATACCTGTAACTCTTTTTCATGGATCAAAAGATGAGGCAGTTCCAGTAATTTTCTCAAAGAAACTTATTAAAATCTTTAACAATGCAAATAAGAAACTTAATATTATTAAAAATGGTGATCACAGCCTTTTTGCAAAAAAATATCAATTAAAAATAATTAGAGAGTTAAAATCAATAATTTCTCAGTACTAATTAGCTTGCAAAGCTTTTGACTGACTTTAATGTTATAGGATTATCTAATTTATCAAGCATTTCTTTTGGACAAACTTGATAAAAGTTTTTTATCTCACCTTTAAAATTATCTAAAATTTTCTTTGCATACTCCGAGTGAGTTTCGCTTACGTGTTTTGAAATAATTTCCCTGAGGTAATTTTTCCAGTAATCCGTTTCTGGTATCTGCCAGATAACACTCTCAGAATTTACACGCTTCTCAAAATTATTGTTTTTGTCATAAACAAAAGCCATACCACCAGTCATACCAGCAGCAAAATTATCTCCAACATCTCCTAAAATAATAATATTTCCTCCTGTCATATACTCGCATCCATTTGAGTCACAACCTTCAACTACAGCTGTGGCGCCAGAGTTTCTCACAGCAAATCTTTCTCCAGCTTGTCCAGCTGCAAAGAGTTTTCCAGAGGTAGCACCATACAAAACTGTATTTCCAATTATTGTATTCTCATTTGAAATCAAATTACTCTCGTCCTGTAGTTTTATAGAAATAGATCCACCAGAAAGACCTTTACCTACATAGTCATTTGCATCACCTTTCAAACTCAATTTTAATCCCTTAATTGCAAAAGCTCCAAAAGATTGACCTGCCGAGCCTTTAAAATTCAGTGATAAATAATTTTCATCTAGTTTGTTGTTTCCAAATTTTTTATATAAGTGATAAGAGATTCTTGTACCTACAGCCCTATCAGTGTTTTTAATTTCAAATTCAGTCTCAATTGTTTTATTTTGATCAATTAATTTTTCTATGTCTGGCCATATTTTTTGATCTAAGGTGTCTGGAACCTCATTGATTTTGAGATTTTCGCAATATCTTTTATTTTTTCCAGGATCTGCTTGAACAAAAAGTGGATTTAAGTCTAAGTCATCTAAATTTGGAGATCCTTTGCTAACTTGTCTTAATAAGTCTGTTCTACCAATAACTTCATTCAATGATCTAAATCCTAGTTCAGATAGAATTTGTCTTACCTCTTCTGCAATAAAAGTGAATAAGTTAACAACTTTATCTGGTGTGCCTGTAAATTTTTCTCTTAATTTTTCGTCTTGAGTGCAAACTCCAACTGGACATGTATTTGAGTGACACTGTCTAACCATTATGCAACCCATAGCAACTAAAGCTGTAGTTGCTACTCCAAATTCCTCTGCTCCCATCATCGCTGCAATTACCACATCACGACCTGTTTTAATTCCTCCATCAGTTCTCAGTGTAACTTGATGTCTTAAGTTGTTTAAAGTTAGAACTTGGTTTGCTTCTGTAAGTCCCATTTCCCAAGGTATTCCAACATATTTTACACTTGTTTGCGGGGTAGCCCCAGTTCCTCCTGAGTGACCAGAAATTAAAATTATATCTGCTTTAGCTTTTGCTACTCCAGCTGCAATTGTTCCGATACCTGATGAAGCTACCAACTTCACGCCTACTCTTGCTTTCGGATTTATTTGTTTAAGATCATAAATTAGTTGGGCCAAATCTTCTATGGAATAGATATCATGATGTGGTGGTGGTGAAATTAATGTAACTCCAGGTGTAGAGTGTCTTAATCTTGCAATTTCATTAGTAACTTTGAAGCCTGGTAATTGACCACCTTCACCAGGTTTTGCACCTTGAGCAATTTTGATTTCTATCTCGTTACAGTTATTTAAATAATTTATTGTTACCCCAAACCTAGCTGAAGCTATTTGTTTTACTCTTGAATTCGCACTATCTCCGTTTTCTCTAATTTTAAATCTATCTTCGTCTTCGCCTCCTTCTCCACTACATGAGGCACCCTTTATTCTATTCATGCCAATCGCTAATGTTTCGTGTGCTTCTTTGGATAAAGCACCATGAGACATGCTTCCACTACCAAATCTTTTCATAATCTCTTGCACATTTTCTACTTCATCAATTTTGATTGGATTTTTCGATTTAAAATCTATTAAGTCTCTTAAACTGATTGGCTGTAGGTTATAAATTCCTTTAGTATATTTCTTATAAACCTCAAAAGAATTTTCAGTAACTGCAGTTTGTAAAAGATGAATTAATTTACCTTGGTATTGATGCGTCTCGCCATTTTTCCTGTAACGGTATATTCCTCCAATTGGTAATATATTAGATTGGTTTTCGAATGCTTGTTTGTGAATATTCCTAATTTTTTTTTCAATACCTGTTAGGCCAATTCCAGAGATTTTAGATAGAACACCAGGAAAAAAGTCTTTAACAATTGTTCTACTAAGACCTACTGTTTCAAAATTACACCCTCCTCTGTAAGAACTAAGAACAGAAATTCCCATTTTTGACATAATTTTTAATAAACCTAAATTAACAGATTTGATAAATCTGGAAACGCACTCGTCAAAACTTAGATTTCCAAATAATTTTTTTGAATATCTTTCAAATAAACTGTCAAACGCCAAATAAGGATTAACAGTCGTTGCTCCTACACCAATTAAAGTTGCAAATGAATGTGTATCAAGAGCATCTCCAGTTTGGACGTTTATTGAAACGTATCCTCTTAAACCTAGTTTTATTAGATGAGTATTAACAGCACCAATACAAAGTAGCATTGGCATTGGTAGCTTTTCACTTGAAATATTTTTATCAGTTAAAATAAGCTGTGTAATTCCCTCTCTTGCTGCTTGCTCTGCTTGATTTTTTAAATTCTCTAAAGCGCTTTCTAAATCTGAATTCTTATCAAATAAACACTCTAAAATTCTTTGATTTTTTCCAAAAAAATCTATGAACTTATCAAACTGAGAATTCGATAGAACTGGGCTATCTAAAACGTAAATATTTTCCTCAGTAAGATTGTCAAAATCTAATATGTTACCAAGATTCCCAAATCTTGTTTTTAAACTCATCACCTTATTTTCTCTTAAAGAATCAATCGGTGGATTTGTTACTTGACTAAAATTTTGTCTAAAGTAGTGATACAAAGGTCTATATTTGTCTGAAAGTACTGCTAATGGAGTATCATCACCCATAGATCCAGTTGCTTCTTTTGCATCCTCTGCCATTGGGTGTAAAATTAATTCTAAATCTTCTAAACTATATCCAAAACAATGCTGTCTAGTTCTTAACTCTTCATTAAGAAATATATTTTTTTCGTTCTCGATTGGAAACTTTTTATCTAGATCAATTATTTGATTATTAAAATGTTTGTACTCTTTTGCTAAGTAATTTTTAATATCGCTGTTTGTGAATACTTTACCTTTTTCAATTCTTACACCAATTATTTCTCCGGGTCCTAATCTTCCTTTGGTTACAATTTTTTTTTCATTAAGATCGACCATTCCAGTTTCTGATCCAGCAAATAATAATCTATCTCTTGTAACAGTATATCTCATTGGCCTTAGACCATTTCTATCAGTAGCTGCGATTACCCATTCATTGTCTGTCGCTGCTATAGCAGCAGGACCATCCCAGGGCTCCATGGTGCTGTTAAGAAAATTAAATAGTTGAAGATGATCCTTTGGAAGAACTTTACTTTTTTTTGACCATGCATCAGGTATTAAAAGTAATTTAGCTAAAGGTGCAGGTTGTCCTGAAATATTTAGTAATTCAAATACATTATCTAGCGATGCAGAGTCTGAGTTTCCAGATGGGATTACAGGTTTTAAATTTTCCATATCATCAAATAATGGGCTATGCATTTCTTGCTCATGAACCTTCATCCAGTTAATATTTCCTTTTAGAGTATTTATCTCACCGTTATGAGCTATTGCTCTAAAAGGCTGTGCTAAATCCCAACTGGGTGCTGTGTTTGTAGAAAATCTTTGATGAAAAATTGCAAATCTTGAAATAAATCTCTCATCTTTAAGATCAGTATAAAAATCTGACAAAGCCTCAGCAAGAAACATTCCTTTATAAATAATTGATTTAGAACTAAACGAACAAATATAAAAGCCATTAAGCTGGTTGTTTAGGGCTTCCTTCTCAATTTTTCTTCTTGTTTCATATAGAACCCTCTCTAAATTTTTACCAATTACTTTTTTATCATTATGTTTGAATAAAACTTGTGTAATCTCAGGTCTTGTATTTTCAGCTTTTTCGCCGAGCACAGAAGGATTTACAGGAACCTGACGCCAACCATAAATATTGAAGTTTTTTTTTGTTAATTCACTTTCTACAATTATTCTACATTGCTCCTGGCCTTGATAATCATTTCTTGGCAAAAAAATCATTCCAACACACAAATCAGAGTCGTCATGTCTGTGGCCAGTTATTTCAATTTTTTCGATGAAAAAATCTTTTGGAATCTCAATATGTATTCCTGCTCCATCACCAGTTTTACCGTCTGCATCTATAGCTCCTCGATGCCATACGGCTTTTAGAGCTTGGATTCCATACTCGACAACTTTTCTAGACTTTACTCCCTCTGTTGATGCTACCAGTCCTACACCACAAGCATCATGCTCCATAGTCTCGTTATAAACAAAATTTTGCTTTAACTGGTTCAGATTTTTTTTATAAATGTTCATTAAGCAACTTTTTGTTTTTGTTTTAATTGAAGATAATTTGAAATTGATAAAGCTGCGTCCCTACCATCTTTAATTGCCCAAACAACTAACGAAGCTCCTCGCACAATATCACCAGCTGCAAAAACACCTGGAATATTTGTTTCCATGGTATCAAAATCAGCTTTAATTGTACCCCATTTTGTGACTTGTAATCTTTCCTCTTGGAATAGTTTAGGCAATTCCTCAGGATCAAATCCTAATGCTTTTATTACTAGGTCAGCTTTGATTTCAAATTCTGAATTTTCTTTTATAATTGGTTTTCTTCTTCCACTTTCATCCGGATCTCCTAGTTCTATCTTGTCTACCAGCAAACTTTCTACTTTATTTGTTCCTTTAAATTTTTTTGGACTACTTAGCCAAACAAACTCAACTCCTTCTTCTTCTGCATTAGCAACTTCTCTTGCAGATCCTGGCATATTCACTTTATCTCTTCTGTATAAACATTTAACAGATTTTGCATCTTGTCTAATTGAGGTTCTAACGCAGTCCATAGCAGTATCTCCGCCACCAATTACAACTACATCTTTATCTTTAGCATTTAATGTTCCATCATCAAAAAGTTCAACTTTATCTCCTAATCCTTTTTTATTCGAGGCAGTCAAAAATTCCATCGCAGGAAATATATTACTAAGATCGTTTCCTGGAAGATTTACTTCTCTTGCTTTATAAACTCCAGTAGCAATTAAAATTGCATCATGTTTTTCATTCAACTCTTTTAAAGTAGCATCTTTACCTACCTCAAAGTTGTTTACGAATTGAATTCCACCTTCTTTTAAAAGTTTAATTCTTCTCTCTACAACATGCTTTTCAAGTTTGAAATTAGGGATACCATAAATCAATAGTCCACCAGATCGATCATAACGATCATAAATTGTAACTTGATAACCTTTTTTCCTTAATTCCTCTCCACAAGCAAGTCCTGCAGGTCCAGCCCCAATAATACCAATACTTTGATTAATCTCATTGATTACTTTTATTGGCTTTACCCAACCATTTTCCCAAGCAGTCTCTGTAATATATTTTTCAATTGATCCAATAGTTACAGTACCGTGTCCTGATTGCTCAATAACACAATTGCCCTCGCACAACCTATCTTGGGGACATATTCTCCCACATACCTCTGGCATATTGTTAGTGCTTTGTGATAGTTGATAAGCCTCTTCATGTCTGCCTTCAGCTGTTAACTTAAGCCAATCAGGTATATTGTTACTTAATGGACAGTGAACTTGACAAAATGGGACTCCACATTGTGAACATCTGCTTGATTGCTCATTTGCTTTTCCTTTAATAAATTCTGAGTAAATTTCGTTAAAATCCTCTTTTCTAGAGTTTTTGTCTCTTTTAGGTGGGTTTTGTTGACCTATCTCAACAAACTTTAACATTTTTTCTGACATTGGAGGGGAGGTATATACTATTGTTAAAGGAGGATAAAGAAAATATAGGTCATATTTACTGACTAATAATTTCGATTTTATTATAAATTTTGCGATTTTTTCACTTTTTACATACTTGATATGCAATTTTGTAATTGCTTTATTTTGGTTAGAAATTGATTATTTATTAATTTCTTAATGATTTCAAAATACATAGAAACTTCCATATTAGCAATAATTCAAGGTTTCTTTGAATTTATTCCAGTCAGTTCTTCTGCACACTTAATTTTAGTTACAAAAATTAATGATTTTCAGACAGCTTCACTACAATTAGATATTTGTCTTCATCTTGGTTCTTTATTAGCAATAATTTTTTATTTTAGAAAAGACTTAATAAACATATTTGAAAACAAATCTTTAGCTGTTTTAATATTATTTGGATCAATTCCTCTAATTTTAGTTGGTTTTATTTTACACTCAACTGGTATTATAGAAAAATTAAGATCTATAGAAGTTATTGCGTGGACAACTTTGCTTTTTGGATTACTTCTTTTTTTTGCTGACAAACAGACTATTAAAAAAAAAATTGATTTAGATCTTAATTTAAAAAATGTAATTATAATTGGTTTATTTCAAGCCTTAGCTGTTATACCTGGTGTAAGTAGATCAGGTGTGATTATAACAGCCTCACGTTTTTTAAATTTTGATAGAATTGATTCCACCAAAATCGCCTTTTACTTATCTATCCCTGCCCTTGCAGGAGCAAGTGTTCTTGGTATCAGTGATTTAATAAGTGATGAAATCAAATTTGATTTCGTTTTTTTATTATCTATACTTTTATCATTTATAATTTCTTATTTAACAATTAAATATTTTCTTATTTTTGTAAGTAAATTTAGTTTAAACTTGTTCGTTTATTATAGGATTTTTCTAAGTATTATTTTATTTGCACTTATTTACTTTTAAACTTTCTTAACAGCTGAAGGAGCAATTTGTGATAAAATCACTGCAAATAATATTAGGAAGCATCCAATAATATTATCCAAATTTAAAATTTGATTAAGAATTATCCAGCCTGCAAGTGCCGCAAAAACACCTTCTAGAGAATATATTATTGCTGCAGGAGCTTCATCAATATTTTTTTGTGCATACATCTGAAGAGTAAAAGCAACACCACCTGATAGAATTCCTGCATAAAGTATAGAACTGTATTCTAAAAGTATTTTTTGAATATCTATTTCCTCAAATACATAAGCAGCTATTATAGAAAGTAAAAAAACAAAAATAGACTGTAAAGATGCATAAAATATAGGTAAATCAAATTTTTTCATAAATTTTCCAGCAAAAATTATGTGCAGCGCCCAAAATAAAGAGCACAGAATTACCAATGCATCACCTAACATTATTTGTGAGTCTGAAAAATTACTTAGTAAATAAACTCCGATTATACACATTGCTATTGAAGGCCAGATACTCCAATGAACTTTGATTTTATAAAAAAAAAATAACAATATTGGAACAATTGGGACGTAGAAAATTGTAAAAAATGCTGCATTAGCAATATTGGTGTATTGTAAAGCAGCTTGTTGGAGCGAAGTACCCAAAAATAGAGATACTCCCATAAACATATAATATTTAAAAAAAAGTTTTTTGTTAGAATTAATTTCAGGGATTATTTTTTTTCTCTCAATAATTAAAGCAACTGGAAGCATAAATAAAAAACCAACAAAAAACCTAGCAGAGTTAAAAGTCAGTGGACCAATGTTATCCATTCCGGTATCTTGTGCAATAAAAGCTGTTCCCCAAATAAAGGTCGTTATTAGAGCACAAATTAATGATGCTGATTTACTCATTTTGATTTAAATTTAACTAATTATGCTGTTCATTCTACAACAGCTATCAAAGTCTTCCTTATTGATATAACAGCCAGCCATTTTTCTCTTTCCACTAAATGACCCTCTTCCATGCATTACTCTCCAATTATTAAATATCAAAAGTTCTCCTGGTCGTAATATATGTCTCCACTGATATTTTTTACTGTTAGCTAATTGGTCGAATTTTTTTATCGCATTATAAAATTCTAATGTTGATTTATATGGTAAGTCGATGGGAGCTCTGTCATAATTATTAAAACTGACTTGTACAATTTCTTTATTATTATTTAATCTAAAAACTGGTCTCTCTGCCTCAAGATCGACACCATCCCCTAAATACTTACCTTTTACTTTTATTTCAGTGAGAGTTTTAAATAATTTTTGATGATTTTTTTTTAATTCTCTTGCTATAGATAAACCATCAACCATAATTGATGCTCCTCCTTTTGCATTATACTTACAACAAAGTAGTAATTGTAATCCTGGCGCATCATTACTGTATGTTGAGTCGGTATGTGGTCTTAATTCTTCCTGTGAATATGCGCTGTCGGCTTTTTTATTATCTGATTCAAATGTCCAAAGACCACCAAAAATTGAATTTCTTACATAACCTATTTTATTAGCAATTTTATTTACTGATTTAAGATTTGGCTTACAATTTTTTATTACTGCAAAACCGTATTTATGTAAACTCTCTAGCAAGTTTAAGAAATTTTTATTTTCGTCTATTTTATTATAATCAATATAAATCTGGTTTTTGATTTCACGAGCTATCCATGGTTTAATATTTTTCTTTAATTGCTTTTTCTCTGAATTATTCAACAGAAACTTATGTGAATATTTTGCTGGCGAAGATGAATCTGACCAAGTTATACTTAAAAGTTTTCCATTTTCTAAAATTTTGCCCCTAACTGCCTTCAAATCTGGCGCTAGATTAGCTGTAAAAGTCTTTCTTTGGTTTGTTCTAAAATCCCAATTTTCAGTATTTTTGATATGATCACGCAACCATATATTGGGATATATTTTTGATTTTCTGTTAACAAAAAAAATTTCAACATTATTTTTTTTTAATTTGAAATTTTTAATCATTTTCTTTTATATTAAATCGCCAATTTGTAAGCAAAATTTTTCCCTAAATTATCCTTCAGTTCGTTATTAAATTTTGCAGCTTCTGCACCATCAATTATTCTATGATCATAGGATAAAGATAAAGGTAAAACAGTTCTAGTCATAAATTTATTATTAATATATATTTGTTTCTTATAAGATCTACCAATACCGAGAATAGCTACCTCTGGCAAATTGATTATAGGAGTAAAAAAAGATCCTCCTATTCCTCCAAGGCTAGTGATTGTCATAGATCCTCCAAAAAATTCTTTTTTATTAATTTTTAATTCTCTGCAATCATTACTTACTTTTTTTAATTCATCCCCTAACTGTGCAATATTCTTTATGTCAGCATTTCTAATTTTTGGAACCATAAGTCCGTTAGGGGTATCTACTGCTATACCTATATGAAAATATTTTTTACGTGTAATTTTTCCTTCCTCAATATTGTCTATGGAGGCGTTAAAATTTGGAAACTTTTTTAGTGTAGAAACCAAAGCTTTTATGATGAATGCTAAAGGTGTTATTTTCTTTTTTTTACCTGTGTAAATATCTGTTAAAGACTCCCTGAATTCGTCCATTTCAGTAATATCAGCTTCATCGTGGTTCGTTACATGAGGTATTTTATTCCAAGAATTTGTTAAATGAGGAGCTGCTATTTTTTTTATCCTGGAAAGATATTTTGTCTCTACAGCTCCAAATTCTGAATGCTTATATTCATCTATAATCTCACCTCTTTCTTCGTACTTTTCAAACTTAGTAGGCTTGCTAATTCTATCAGCAACAAATTTTTTAACATCACTCTCTACAACTCTGCCTAATCTCTCTGACCCCTTAATTTCTGATACATCTACACCTAATTCACGGGCAAATTTTCTTGCTTTTGGGCTAGCAAGAGTTGCTGGGTTTTGATTATTCGAGGAAATATTTAATTCTTCACTTTTATTTATATTTATAGGGGCTTTTATTTCTTTTTTATTTTCATTTTTAATTTCAGAAATATTTTTAATTGTTTTTTGTTTTTCTTCTTCAGACGCGATAATAGCTATTAAACTTCCTTCTGATACTTTATCTCCGATTTTCACATTTAATTTATGTATTTTGCCTGAAAGTAAACTGGGTATCTCAACACTTGATTTATCACTTTCAATTGTGATCAAAGGATCATTTTTGTTAATAATGTCACCTTCATTTACTAGGACTTCAATTACCTCGACATCTTTGAATTCTCCAATATTTGGAACTATAAGGTTTTTATCTTCCATTATAATTTGGTTGGCATTGGTTTTGTCTGATCAATTTTATATTTTTTAATTGCATCCTTGACATATTTTGATGCAATTAATTGCTCATTAGCTAAAATGCTTAATCCATATGTAACTATATGTTCTTTATCTACTTCAAAAAATTTTCTTAAATTTTTTCTCGTATCGCTTCTTCCAAATCCATCTGTGCCGAGTGAGTAAAAGCTTTTCGATACATAAGGTCTGATTTGATCAGAATTCATCCTCATATAATCTGAAGCCGCAAGTATAGGTCCTTCGGTTTTACCAAGACATTTTTCAAGATAGGTTATTTTTTTTTCTTTATCAGGGTTCAACAAATTATATCTTTCTACCTCTAATCCATCTCTTCTAAGTTCATTAAAACTAGTAACACTCCAAATTTCACTGTCTATTTCATATTCATTTTGAAGAATTTCTGCGGCGTAAATCATTTCTCTTAAAATAGCTCCAGAGCCGAGAAGTTGAATTTTATTTTTTTTGTGTTTTGAAAAATCCTTTATCCTATATATACCTTTTAAAATTCCATCTTCACACCCTTTTGGCATTTCAGGATGAGAGTAATTTTCATTCATAGTAGTTATGTAATAAAAAATATTCTCATTATTCTCATGCATTCTTTTAAGGCCTTCTCTAAATATGACTGATAACTCATAATGAAATGTTGGGTCATATGAAATACAGTTGGGAATAGTGGAAGCCAATAAATGACTGTGTCCATCTTGATGCTGCAAACCTTCACCAGCTAAAGTTGTTCTACCTGCTGTAGCACCAATTAAAAATCCTCTAGCCTGACTATCTCCAGCTGCCCAAGCAAAATCTCCTGTTCTCTGAAATCCAAACATTGAATAGAATAGATATATTGGGATCATCTCAATATCATGATTTGTGTAAGATGTTCCTGCTGCTATCCATGAAGACATAGCACCTGCCTCATTAATACCTTCCTCTAGTACTTGACCACTTTTTTCTTCTCTGTAAGAGCTCAATTGAGCTGCATCTTCTGGTTCATATTTTTGGCCTTCGTGTGCATAGATACCAATTTTTTGAAAGAACCCTTCCATTCCAAACGTTCTTGCTTCATCAGGAATTATTGGAACTAATTTTTTTGCAACATGTTTATCTCTTAATAAACTTGTTAACATTCTGACTAATGCCATTGTGGTGGACATTTCTTTTTCTCCAGTTGATTTTGTCATAGTGTCAAAAATATTTTTTTCTGGCGTTTTAATTGGTTTAGAAAAAGTTGTTCTCTCTGGGATAAAGCCTCCTAAGTCATATCTACGCTGTTTTAAGTATTTTATTTCAGGTGAATTTTCGTCAGGTTTAAAATATTCTATATTTTTAACCTGTTCATCGCTTAAAGGGACATCAAACCTATCTCTGTAATACATTAAGTCATCAACATCTAATTTTTTTTGTTGATGTGTAGTATTCACACTTTCACCAGATTTACCCATCCCATATCCTTTTATAGTTTTTGCAATAATAACAGTTGGGCTGCCTATATTTTTTACAGCTTTATCGTAAGCTGCGTAAACTTTATGGGGATCGTGACCACCTCTGTTTAGTCTCCAAATATCTTTATCTGACATTGCAGATACCATTTGAAAAGTCTCTGGAAATTTTCCAAAAAATTTCTCTCTTACATACAAACCATCTCTTGCCTTAAATGCCTGATATTCACCATCAACAGTTTCATTCATTAATTTAACAAGATGACCAGATTTATCATTGGCTAATAAAGAGTCCCAATAAGATCCCCAGATAACTTTAATAACATTCCAGCCTGCACCTCTAAATATTCCTTCTAGCTCTTGGATAATTTTACCGTTTCCTCTGACTGGTCCGTCAAGTCTTTGAAGATTACAATTCACAACGAATATTAAGTTATCTAATTTTTCTCGAGCTGCTAAACCAATTGCACCTAATGATTCTGGTTCATCCATTTCACCATCACCAAGAAAAGCCCAAACTTTTCTTCCTTCGTCTTTGATTAAACCTCTATTAATTAGATATTTCATAAAACGAGCTTGGTATATTGCTAGCATAGGACCTAGTCCCATTGAAACAGTTGGGAATTGCCAAAAATTAGGCATTAGCCAAGGGTGAGGGTATGAAGACAGTCCACCTTTATTAACTTCTTGTCTAAAACTGTCTAATTGTTTTTCGTTTAGTCTACCCTCTAGAAAAGCTCTTGCATACATGCCTGGAGCGCTGTGACCTTGAAAATAGATTAAGTCTCCTCCAAAATTATCACTTTTTGCTCTCCAAAAGTGATTCATCCCAACATCATATAAGGTTGCAGCTGATGCAAAAGTTCCTATGTGGCCACCTAATTCAGGAAATTTTTTGTTAGCTCTGACAACCATTGCTGCTGCATTCCATCTAATTAATGATCTTAACCTCCTCTCAATATTTTGGTCACCGGGAGATTTCTTTTCTTCCTCTGGAGGAATTGTATTTATATATGGAGTGCTTTGGGTGTAAGGAATTTTTGAACCCTGTCTGTACGCATGGTCAATTAGTTGCTTAATTAAAAAATTTGCTCTCTCAGATCCTTCTTGTTGAACAACAGCTGTAAGTGATTCCACCCATTCTTTAGTTTCTACAGGATCAATATCATCTTTATTTGAAACAAACTCTATATTGTTTTTTTTTATATTCTCAATCGGGTCAGGTTTTTTTATTTGATTTAAATTGTCCTTGTATTGAATTGTATTTTCAGCCTCTTCAATAATTTTTTCAGTAAGTGGAGGTATTTTTTCATCTTTATTTTCAATCCCAACTACCGACAAAATTACATCTCCTTTTGAAACTTTATCACCAACTTTAACAATTATATCTTTTATTGAACCTTCAATTGTTGATGGAACCTCTACACTGGATTTATCACTCTCAAGAGTAATTACTGCATCATTTTTTTTTAAATTATCACCTTTTTTGACAAGTACTTCTATTACTTCTACTTGATCAAAATCTCCAATATCTGGAACTAACAATTCTAAGTTCATTTTGAAATATTATATATATCTTTTTTTCTAAAATAGATGATTATTTCCAAAAATAAATAATCAATATTTGAATAATCATAAATATAGATTAAAAATTAAACTAAAATACTTTAATAAGTCGCGCCTGTAGCTCAATTGGATAGAGCGCTTGGCTACGGACCAGGAGGTTCTGGGTTCAACTCCTAGCAGGCGCACCAAAATTAGAAAGGAATTAATTTGTCGCTTCAAAAATCAGTTATTTATTTTTTTTTAATTGTGATAGTTATTCTTTTTATAATTAGTGTATTTATTTAATGAGTAAAATTTATCACCAAATAAGTAAAAAACCTGGTTTTATGAAACATAACGGTGGTTTATTTTTCAGAGATTTAACAAAAGACAAATATCAATTTAAAACAAAAGTAAAAAAAAATCATATTAATAAAGTTGGAATTACTCACGGTGGATATATTGCATCAATAATTGATGCTGGTGCAGGTACAGCAGTATATCGATCTGCAGGAAATAAAGTCTGTGTAACTATTTCATTAGATATTAAATATATTGGTTCCTCAAAGATTGGTGATGAAATTATAGGTGATGTTAAAATTCAAAAAGTAACTAACACATTAGTTTTTATGAATTGTGAATTGAGATCAAAAAAAAATAAAATTGCTATAGCCTCAGGAGTGTGGAAAAAATTAAATAAAAAGTTATAAAAAAGAAATTTAAAATTTAAGCTGCTTTAGATTTTTAAACTCATTTAAAACATTTGGATTTGCTAAAGCTTGGACATTTTTTATTTTACTTCCTTCAATTGTATTTTTTACTGCTAATTCAACAATCTTACCATTCTTTGTTCGAGGTATATCTGAAACTTGAATTATTTTTGATGGAACATGTCGTGGTGATGCCTCACTTCTTATTCTTTTTTTTAACCTTAAAATTATATCGTCATTTAAAGAATAAGATTTGCTCATAACAACAAAGAGAATTATTCTTACGTCATTATCCCATTTTTGTCCTACAACTATAGACTCTTTTACTTCTTTAAAATTTTCTATAACTGAATATATCTCAGCAGTACCTAGTCTAACCCCTCCAGGATTGAGTGTTGCGTCTGATCGACCGTAAATTATATAGCCTCCATTTTTTTTTTGCTCAGCATAATCTCCGTGATACCAAATGTTTTTATATTTTAAGAAGTATGCGCTTTGATATTTTCTGCCTCCTGGATCATTCCAAAATTTGTTTGGCATCGATGGAAATGGAGATTTGCACACAAGTTCACCCTTTTGATTAAGAATTGACTCTCCTCTTTCTGAGAAAACATCAACATCCATACCAAGTCCATTATTTTGGATTTCGCCACTAAAAACTGGAGAAAATATATTTCCTAAAACAAAACACGATACAATATCTGTTCCCCCAGAAATGGAAGACAAATGAACATTTTTTTTTACATTTCTATAAATATATTCAAAACCTTCAGATGATAATGGTGAACCAGTTGAACATATAGTTTTAAGATATTTAAGTTTAAATTTAGACTTAATATTTAATTTTAATTTTTTAAGTTGATCAATAAATTTTGCACTAACTCCTAATAGTGATATTTTTTCTTTTTCAGCTATTTTAAATAAAAGATCTTTATTTTTATGCATTGGAAAACCATCAAATAAAACAATCGAAGCTTCGCTGGCCAGTGCACTTACAAGCCAATTCCACATCATCCATCCACAAGTAGTAAAATAAAATATGTTATCTCCTGGCTTAATTTCACAATGAAGTTTGTGTTCTTTCAAGTGTTGAAGTAACACTCCTCCAAGTCGGTGGCAAATACACTTTGGTTTTCCTGTTGTTCCACTTGAATATAAAATAGCTAAATCATCATTAAAATCGAACTTTTCATACTTAAAAATTTTATTTTTTGAATGAACAATATTTTTTTTTGTAAAAATTTTTACATTTTTTAAATTACTAATTTTAGTTAATTTTTTTCCAGGGTATGAAAATATAAGTACATATTTTATGGATTTTATCTTATCAACAATTGATGGCAATCTTTCTAAAATACTTATTTCTTTTCCATTATAATAATACCTGTCAGTTAAAATTAAAATTTTTGGCTTAATTTGTGAAAATCTCTCAATTAGTCCTGGTGTTCCAAAATCAGGTGAGCAAGATGACCAGATAGCGCCAATAGCTGCGGTTGCTAAGAAACACTCAACCGTCTCAATTTGATTTGGCATATAAGCAGCAACACGGACACCTTTTTTTATTTTATGTTTTTTAAAAAATGTAGCTAAATCTTCAACATTCTTTTTAAGGTCAATCCAAGATCTAGTTTCTTTAAAACCATTTTCGCTAATAAAAGTAATAGCTTTTTTATTATTGTTTTTTACTAGGAGATTTTCAGCAAAATTCAATTTTGAGTTTACTAAAAATTGATTCTTATTAAATTTTTTATGAAATTTGTTTTTTAATGATTTAACCCCTTTAACTTTTGCAAAGTCCCAAATATCACTCCAGAAAGAAGTTGGGTTTTGTAAACTCCATTCAAGAAGTTTTTTATAATTTTTATTACTTTTAAAATTATATTTATTATTTAAAAATTTTTCAAAACTACGTAAGTTTGAGTTTTCTTTTTGGGATATAGTGGCTTCCCATAATTTTTTCTGCATCGAAAAAAATATATTGAATTTTTATTAATTGTGATAACTTTATCCAATAATAATTTAAAATGAGAACTTTTTCACCTCTGATTCGGACTAGTTTTAGACTATCTTTGTTCTTTTCAGGCAACAAAATATAGTAGGCAAAAAAAAGATCATACTAAAAGTAGAAATGTCAAAAAATAAAATTACAGCAGTTCTTGGTCCAACAAATACTGGAAAAACCTTTCTAGCAATAGAAACTATGCTTTCTTTTGAATCAGGAATGATTGGTTTCCCATTGAGATTATTAGCAAGAGAGGTCTATGACAAAATTATAAAAAAAATTGATCCATCAAAAGTAGCTCTAATAACAGGAGAGGAAAAGATTATCCCAATAAATGCAAAATATTTTCTTTGCACAGTAGAATCAATGCCCATTGATAAAAATCTTGAGTTTGTCGGTGTAGATGAAATTCAAATGTGTAGCGATAATGAAAGAGGTCATATTTTTACAGATAGATTATTAAATCTACGAGGAGAAAAATTAACAATGCTAATGGGATCTAATACAATAAAACCCATTTTACAAAAACTGAATGATGATATTGAATTTATTAATAAAGAAAGATTTTCAAAACTTTCATTCGGGGGACATAAAAAAATATCAAGAATAGAGAGAAAAAGTGCTGTAATAGCTTTTTCAGCTGAAGAAGTTTATGCAATTGCTGAGCTCATTAGAAGACAAAAAGGTGGGGCAGCTATTGTTATGGGTTCACTTAGTCCAAAGACACGTAATGCTCAAGTTAGTTTATATCAATCTGGGGATGTAGATTATTTAGTTGCAACTGATGCAATAGGAATGGGTATAAATATGGACTTAGATCAAGTTTTTTTTTCAAATATTAAAAAATTTGATGGTAAAAAATTAAGAAGACTTAACATTTCTGAAATAGGGCAGATTGCAGGACGAGCTGGAAGATACTTAAACGATGGATCTTTTGGAATAACTGGTGAATGTGGTGAGATTAATCCTGAAGAAATTGAAGCATTAGAACAACATAAATTTCCTGAAATACAGCAAATATTTTGGAGGAATTCAAAATTAAACTTTAGTAGTAAATTAAATTTAATTAAATCTCTTGAAGAGAAACCAGACAAAGAATGGCTTAGAAGAATTTATGAATGTGAAGATGAAAAAGCCTTAAAATATTTTTTAAAAGATGCAACTGACTTTCAAATTCTGGAGAATTCATATGATTTAAAAATTTTATGGGAATGCTGCCAAATTCCTGATTTTGTAAAGAAAACATATGGAAATCATTTAGAAATTATTAGTAAAGTTTTTAAATTCCTAACCAGTGAAAATAAAAGAATTCCAAATCAATATATGAAAGAACAGCTAGCTTCGTTAGATAAAATTGATGGAAATGTTGATTCTATATCAAATAGAATTGCAAATGTAAGAACATGGTCTTACGTCGCAAATAAAGCAAATTGGGTAGAAAATCAGGATTACTGGGTCGAAAGAGCAAAAAATCTTGAAGATAAACTTTCTGATAGATTGCATGAAGAACTAACAAAAACTTTTATTGATAAAAGAGCAAGTGTGCTTGCTAGAGGGTTAAAACAGGATATCACTTTTAGCACTGAAATTATAGAAGATGAAAAAGTTATGATTAATAATCAATATATTGGAAATTTAAAAGGTTTAAAATTGCATTTAGATTTAAAGGTTGATGCTCTAGATGCCGATATAAAATCTCTTAAAAAAGCAGCTAGACAAAATGTAAGTCCAGAAATAATTAAAAGAATAAAGCAGATAATTGACACTGGATTAATAGAATTAAAAAAAGATTTTAAAATTTATTGGAAAAATAACCAAATAGCTAAATTATTACCAGGCGAAGATTATTTGAATCCAAAGATACATCTACTTATAGACGATATGATTGAAAATGACGAGAGAAGTAAACTTGATTTATTTATTCAAGGATGGATACAAAAAAAAATAAATACAGAATTAAAAAGCTTGGTTGATTTAAAAAATACTCAAGAAAAAAACTCAGACCTTAGAGCTTTAGCGTATCACCTATATGAAAACAACGGGGTTGTTAAGAGAGAAGATGTTTTATCTTATCTTAAAAAGCTTGATCAAAATGAGAGGAAAAAGCTTAGAAATTTAGGAGTAAGATTTGGGCGTTATCATATTTTTTTATTTAAATTATTTAAACCAAGCACAGTCTCTTTGAGAACTCTATTGTGGAAAAATTATAATGAAAAAAATGAACAATTAGAACCTCCAACGTTTGGATTAAACTTTTTGGAGCAAGATAAACCATCGAATAGAGAGTTTATGCTTTTATGTGGATTTGAAAAATTTGATAGGTTTTACGTAAGAATTGATATTCTTGAAAGGCTTTTTCTTATGATTTTTAATTCAAAAAATAAAAATAATGACACAGAGATAAAACTGATACCTGACATGTTAAATTTATTAGGTTGTAATAAGGAAAATTTTACAAAATTATTAAATAAAATGAATTATAAAACTTTTGAAAAAGAAAAAGATCTTTACTTCAAGTATTTACCATCTAAAAAAGTATTTAAGAAAAAGAATGTAAATAAAGAAATTAAAGACAACCCTTTTCAAGTTTTGAAGCAACTTAATTTAGATTAATGTTTAACCTTTTTAAAAAAAATGAGGATACTAAAGAAAATAATGTTTCTTTAATTGCCGTTTGCTCTTTATTAATTCATTCAGCAAAAATTGATGAAAACTACACAGAAAAGGAAAAAAACATAATAATCAAAGCATTAATAGAAATGGGCGCAAAAGATGAAAATTTGGAGGAGATAATTATAGAAGCTGAAACAAAAGAACAGGACTCAAATCAAATATTAGATTTTACAAAAAAGGTTAAAAACATAAGTGAAGACGAAAAAAAAATTATAATAGAAGCGTTATGGAAGATTATTTACTCTGATGAAAATGCAGATGTTTATGAAACAAATCTAATGAGACGTTTATCAGGCTTGTTGTATTTAGATAATAAAGTAGTAGGTGATATCAAAGAAAAAGTTAAACAAAATCTATAATGACATATCTTGTAAATGAAAAATGTATTAAGTGTAAACTGATGGATTGTGTTGAAGTTTGTCCAGTTGATTGTTTTTATGAAGGCAAAAATATGCTTGTAATTAAACCGGATGAGTGTATAGATTGTGGCGTTTGTGAGCCAGAGTGTCCAGTCGATGCTATAGTTTCAGATACAGAGCCAGGAAGTGAAAAATGGCTTGAAATGAATACAAAGTACTCTGAAATTTGGCCAAACATAAACGAAAAAAAAGATCCCCCTGAGGATCATGAAAAATTTAAAAACGAAGATGATAAATTTGAGAAATATTTTAAAGAAAACATCCAATAAGAAAACTAAAGTAAAAACAAAAAAAGTCGTTAAAAAAAAAACAAAATTAACAAAGACAAAAAAAATTCCAAAAATAAAAAAAGTTCTTAAAAAAACTAAAACAGGTAAAATATCTAAAAATTTATCTAGGCCAAAAAAAGTTGAAAAAGCCCAGGTAAAAACTGAAGCTTTAAGGATTCCAAAAAATAATGAACAAAAGCCAGAAATTAAAAAAGTAAAAAAACAAGAGACTGAAAAAAGGGAGTATAAAGTTAAAGATTATGTAGTTTACCCAAAACATGGTGTTGGTCAGATTACTGAATTCAAAAAGATTAACATTGGTGGAATTGATGTGGAAACATACATTTTAAAATTTGAGAAAGATAAAGCTAGTGGGATGGTCCCAGTAAATAAACAATCACATTTGAGGCCACTTGCAACAATAAATCAAGTAAACAAATGTATTAGTATTTTAAAGAGTAAACCTAAAATCAAAAGATCAATGTGGAGCAGAAGGGCACAGGAGTATGAAGCAAAAATATCATCAGGTAAAATATATGAGCTTGCCGAAGTAGTAAGAGATCTTAACAAAGGAGACGATTTGATGATAGACCAATCATATAGCGAGAGACAACTTTTTGAAAAAGCTTACGACAGGTTACTCACAGAATTTCAAATCGTAATGGGAACTAATTTAGAAGATACCCAAAAGAAACTTGATAAAGCTCTCAAAAGAAACTTGGAGAAACAGATTCAAAAAGTAGAAGCTAAACCTGCATCAGAAGAAATTTCAGAAGAAGTTGTAGCGGAATAAAAAAAACGCTTCCCACGCAAGCGCCATGAGAAGCGTAATCAATTAAAAAGAATACTAAACTATTTTCTTCTTTTCTTCTTAGCTTTTTTCTTAGCTTTTTTCTTAGTTTTCTTTTTAGCAGCTTTTTTTCTTCTTTTAGCCATCTTTAGCTCCCTTTTTTTTACGAATCTTTTTGATTCGTTTAGTTATTCTTTTTTTATTTTTTTTGAATAGTTATGTCAAATCTTTATTTGTTTTAAAAAAAAACTTAACTCTAGAAATTTTTTTTTAAATTTTATTTAAAAAAAGTTAAGTAAATTGCGATAAATAAACAATATAATTTTTTATTAATATAAACTTTCAAATTTATTTTTAAATTTTTGAATTATTTTATATCTTTTTAACTTCATTGTTGGTGTTTGCATTCCATTTTCAATTGAAAATTTTTCTTCTGAAATAAAAAATTTTTTAATTTTTTCAACTTTTGTAAGATTTTTATTTATTTTTTCTATTTCTTTTTGAATTTCTTCTTCATTAATATTTTTTTTTTTTCACTAAGAACTAACATTGAGACCAAATAAGGTTTATTGTCTCCATAAACAATTGCTTGATCAATTAATTCTGAATTAACTAATTCATTTTCAATTTTTAACGGAGAAATATTATCTCCTCCAGGTGTAACCAATATATCTTTCTTTCTGTCTGTAATCTTGAGGTAATCATTCTCAAATAAACCAATATCTCCTGTATGTAGCCAACCGTCTTTTAACACTTTGTCTGTCTCTTCTTTGTTGTTCCAGTAGCCAAGCATTACGTTCTCTCCTTTAACTAATATCTCACCATCTTGAGCAATTTTTACCTCATTTCCTTTAAAAGGTGGTCCTACGGTTTCTACCCTAATATCATGAAATGGATTGCAGCTTACTACTGGAGAGGTTTCTGTTAATCCATAACCTTGTAATGTTGGTAGTCCGATTGCGTTAAGAAATGTTCCGACATCTTTATCTAAAGGACCCCCACCAGAAACAAAAGCTTTCAAATTTCCTCCAAACTGAGACTTTATTTTTCTTCTAACAACAGTTTCTAGTATAAAATCAAAAAAATTATCCATTAATGAAAGTGGCTGGTTATTGATTTTCTTTTTTCCAATTTGTAACATTTTAGAAATTAATTTCTTTTTCAAACCTGTTGCTTTATTAAAAGCCGAATTAATTTTTTGATATAGGTTCTGATAAAATCTTGGAACAGCTGTCATTATATGTGGTTTACAATCATTCATATTTTTAATTAATTTCTCTATACTTTCAGCATAGAATACTTTTGCACCTACACAAATTTGAACAAATTGAACTGCATGCTCATAAGAATGAGACAATGGTAACCATGTTAAGAACCTAGAATTTTTAGAAATAATAGGTTTTAATATTTCCATTGCTCCTTCGCAATTATTAAGTATGCCGCCATGACTTAATATTACCCCTTTTGGATTTCCTTGAGTCCCAGAGGTATAAATAATACATGCAGGATCTTTTCTTGTAATATCTATTATAGATGGTGGAGATTCAGAAGCATTATTTCCTAAATTTAAATTTTTAAAATTAAGATATTTATCTTTGTCAATTTTAATATCTTCGAACGAAATAATTTTTTTAATTGAAGTATTATTTTTAAGTATGTTTTCAATTTTAGAAAATTGATCTTGATTAGAAACAATCAAAACTTTTGGCTGGCAATCGTTAATAATATATTCATAATCTTTCTCAACATATGTAGTGTAGGCTGGAACTGTAATTGAACCAGACAACATTATCGAAAGATCAGAAATCATCCACTCTGGTCTATTTTCAGAAATTAGTAAGCATCTATCTCCCTTTTGATTAATATTACTTATCTCCTTTGAGAGTTTTAGAATGTTATTTTTTGTTTCCTCCCATGTAAAAGATCTTTGATTATTATTAAGAGGTGTTAAAAAAATACTATTTTTATCTTGTAATTTGTATCTTTCAAAAAAGAGTTCTAATAAATTATTTATTTCACTTACTTTCATAAATTTTTGGTGGGCAAAGAGAGAATCGAACTCTCACAGTATTGCTACTATTGGATTTTGAGTCCAACGCGTCTACCAGTTCCGCCATTCGCCCTCAGTCAAAAGACTGCATTGATTTTAACAATAGTATTAAAACATTTATTATAATAAAAGAAAATATGTTTAAAGAGCTATATAGGAAATCAATTGAATTGGCTGCACATAAAAGTTCAAAATTTTTTCTAGCTATTATATCATTTATAGAAAGTTTTATTTTTCCAATACCTCCAGATGTATTAATCATTCCAATGACAATAGCGAAAAGGCATGAATGGTACAGAATAGCTCTAATCGCAACAATATCATCGGTACTGGGTGCATGCTTGGGTTATCTAATTGGCTACATTTTTTTTAACGAAATAGGTTTAAAAATATTTGAATTATATGGTGTTGATAATGCATCTTTTTTAAAAGATAAGGTTTCTAGTGAGGGAGGTGTTATCGCATGGATGACCTTACTTGCTATTGCAGGGTTTACGCCAATCCCTTTTAAACTATTAACAATTACAAGTGGCTTTGTGCATTTTAATATTTTTTATTTTATTATTATTTCTTTTTTAACGAGAGGATCTAGGTTTTTTTTAATTGCTTTTTTAATAGGAAATTTTGGTGCTGCTATGCGTAAAATTATTGAAAAAAAATTATTAAAAGTTTCAATAATCGCGTCTATTGTAATAATTATTTTCGCTTTATTAATATATAGTTTTTTAGAAAATTTTATAAGTTAATGAATATTTTTTTAAGCAGAAAAAGTTTATATTTGGTAATTTTAGTATATTCTATTTTTGCAATTATCTTTGCCTTGTATATAGAATATTACTTAAATTATCAGCCATGTAAATTATGTCTTTATCAGAGAGTGCCTTTTATTTTAGCAATTTCTGTAAGTTTTGTTGGATTTAATTTTCCAAAAAAAGATGAGGTATTGATTTTATTAATAACAACATTTGCTGGTGGTATGATAATTTCTGGATACCATTTTGGTATAGAAAATAATATTTTTGAGGAATTTAAGGCTTGCAGTAACAATTCTTTAAATATTACAGATAAAGCTGATTTATTAAAAAGTTTAAATCAGACATTGCCAAGTTGTAAAGATATACCTTTTACTTTATTCGGTATATCTCTAGCAGGATTAAACTTTTTGTCCTCTTTATTAATTCTTATTTATTCAGTAAGAACCCTTGTTTATGAAAAAAACTAATTCAAAAAAAGTAGAAGAGTTCATTCGTGTAGATCATGCTGGGGAAAGAGGCGCAGTAAAGATTTATGAAGGACAACTCTTAGCTTTAAAAACAATCTGTAAAGATAGCAAGCTTGAAAAAACAATTGAAGAAATGAAAGTTCATGAACTAGAGCATAAGAATTATTTTGAAGCCGAGATAAAAAAAAGAGATATTTCTCCAACAAAACTATTGCCGCTCTGGGATTTGTTGGGTGTGGGTTTGGGTTTTGGATCAACAATTTTAGGAAGAAAAGCTGCCATGTTGTGCACTGCATCTGTTGAAGAGGTAATTGATGGACATTATAAAGATCAAATTGATCAACTTGGATCAGATGAAGAAGAGTTAAAAAATAAAATTATAAAATTTAGACAGGATGAACTTCACCATAAGGATATTGCATACGAAAAAGGTGCTACCAAAAAAGGTTTATACTCAGTATTGGACAAAATAATTAAAACTGGTTCTAAGGCTGCAATAAAAATTTCTGAAAAAATATAATTAAGGCTCTAATTCTACATCCCAGTATAGATAATCCATCCAGCTTTTATGCAAAAAGTTAGGCGGAAAATTTTTTCCATTTTTATGAAGATCTTCAGTAGTTGGTTCGTACGGCCATTGAAAAAGAGACATTCCAGAACTTTTAAGTAGTCTGCCTCCTTTCTTTACATTGCATGACGAACATGCTGTTACAACATTATTCCAATCAGTTTTTCCACCTTTAGACCTTGGTAGCAAATGATCAAAGGTTAGTTCATTTTTACTTCCACAATATTGGCAACTAAACTTATCTCTTAAAAATACGTTAAACCTAGTAAAATTTGGATTTGCTTGGGGCTTAATAAATGATTTCAAAGCTATTACACTAGGTAATTTCATACTGTAAGAAGGACTTCTTACAATTCGATCATAATAGCTTACAATTGAAACTCTATCTAAAAAAACAGACTTTATAGAATCTTGCCAACTCCATAATGATAATGGATAATAACTTAAAGGTCGGTAATCAGCATTTAAGACTAATGCTGGACATTTTTCTAATGATAGATTTTGATCATAATTAAAAACCATACTGAAGCTTATCTTATATAAATTTTTATTTCAATCCAGGATATTTAATAAAAAAATATTTATTATGTTTTTAAATTTTTTTTTATAAAATTTAATGCCGCACTTGATGCTTCAATTGGGATATTATGGCCACAATTTTCTATCATTAAAGTTTGAATATTTAATTTATTTCTAATTAAAAAATCTTTTGCATCTAATAAGTAATCTGGAGATACTACTTCATCTAAATTTCCGTGAATAAGCATAATTTTTGGTTTTGATTTTAATCTTAATGATATATCGTCTTTACTTATAATTTTTCCCGAAAAACCAACCACACAATTGAAACTTTCTTCGGATGTTAGTCCAATATTTAATGACATCATGCACCCTTGGCTAAAACCAGAAATGCAAATTTGAGAATTTTTAAGATTATATGTGTCCTTAATTTCTTCGATGAATTTATTTATTATATTTTCTGCTTTATGGGCTTCATTAAGAACATAATTTTCATCATCCTTTGATAAATCAAACCACTGGAAGCCTACTGGATTGATAGGGCAGGTTTCGTGACCATCTGGGCATAAGAATACTGTATTTTTTAAAAACCTTTTCCAATTGAGAGTTAGCATACTAATATCTTTGCCATCACCACCATAACCATGAAGTAAAATAACTGCATTTTTAATTTCCTCACCTTCTTCTGGTTTTACAATTGTTGTATTTAGGCAAAATGTCATAGAGAATTAATTATGTTTTTTTATTTTAAAAAGAAACTACAATCAAATAATGGTTTCAGAAATAATAGTGAAAATCGTAGCAGTAATTTTACTCATTTCAGTTGCAGTTGTTTTGATTTTAGGGATCAAAACTTTATTTAAGGGAAATGAAGATAAAAAATATTCTAATAAACTTATGCAATTAAGAGTTTTACTTCAGTTCATTGCTATCATTGTCTTAGTTGGTTTAGCTTATTTTTTTAGGAATTAACTATACTCTTTAACCACTCTAAAAATTTTTTATCTAAAAAATCAATTGATCCAAGTATTCTAGATATCTCATGTCCTTCTTTATCTAATATAATAGTTGTTGGTACACCTCTTAGTTTAAACTTTTTTGCAAGATCCCCGCTTGGGCCACTAAATATTTCTAAATTGTCTATGCCGAGTTCATCAAAAAAAATTTTAGATTTTTCATATTCCTCTTCACCAATATTAATAGGAATTATGTTTATTTTTTTTAACTCGGAAATATTTTTTATATTATTCAGAGATGGCATTTCCTCCTTGCAAGGCGCACACCAAGTTGCCCAAAAATTAATTAAACTTATATTATTCTTAAACTCTTCTAGAGTTTTTTTGTTATTAAGTGAGTCAAAAAAATAAACTCCTTTAATTATTTTTTTTTCTTTATGAATTATCAAGTTTTTAATATCAGGTTGCTCTATTGAATATGAGGTTCCAGATGATATTAAGTATAGAAAAATAGTAAAATAATAAAAATTTTTAAATTTCATTTGATAAAAATTATTAATTATCATGACTAAAAATAAAAACAATCAGCCAATTTGGAGTTCTAGAATGAAAAAAAACTCTAATAACCTATTCAGAAAAGTTGGTGGATCACTAGATATAGATAAAAGATTATTTAATGAAGATATATCTGCATCTATTGTTCACACAGAAATGCTATTTAAGCAAAAAATAATAAACTTTAAAATTAAAAACAAGATTGTATGGGGTTTGAATAGAATAAAAAATGAAATTATAAAAAAAAAATTTCCCTTTGATAAAAATCTTGAGGATATTCATATGAATATTGAAAAGAGATTGTTTGATTTAATTGGTGAGGATGCTGGATTTATACATACCGCAAGATCTAGAAATGATCAGGTAATCACTGATTTTAAAATATGGTTAAAAAAATCAACTTATGAAATAACTAAAACACTTGATGGTCTTATAAGTACAATTCTGAAAGTTGCAGATAAAAATATAAAAACCGTCATGCCTGGTTTTACTCATTTAAAAAATGCTCAACCAATTTCATTTGCACATTATATGATGGCTTACGTTGAAATGTTCAAAAGAGATAAAAAAAGATTTAAGAATAATTTAGATGCTCTAAATGAAAATCCACTTGGTGTAGCTGCTTTATCAGGAACTTCATTTAACATTGATAGAAACTTCACTACAAAAAAGCTAAACTTTTCAAAACCAACGGATAATTCTATAGATACTGTTTCTGATAGAGATTTTGTTTTAGATTTTCTCTATGCATGTTCAGCCTGTTCAATACATATATCAAGAATTGCTGAAGAATTTATAATTTGGAACTCAGATGCCTATAATCTAATTCATTTAAATGACAAAATTGTAACTGGATCTTCAATTATGCCTCAAAAAAAAAACCCAGATCCACTCGAATATTTAAGAGGTAAGACAGGATCATCTTTTGGGAATCTTTTTTCAATGCTCACGATTTTAAAAGGGCTTCCTTTGTCTTACTTTAAAGACTTACAAGATGATAAAGAATTAGTTTTTAAATCATATGATCAGCTCAAAATATCCTTAACTCTTTTGAATGATATATTTAAAAATTTTTCAGTTAATAAGAAAGAAATGCTAAGTCTTGCAAATAAAGGTTATCTTACAGCCACAGACCTAGCAGATTACATGGTCAGAGAATTAAACTATCCTTTTAGAAAATCCTATTTGCAAACAGCAAAAATTATTAACTTTGCAGAAAGAAATGGTAAATCTCTAAGTGATCTTACAATAAATGAAATAAACAAAGTTGAACCAAAACTTAAAAATGATGTTCTTAAAATATTTGATCTGAATTACTCAATAAATTCGAAAACTTCTCATGGTGGAACATCTTTTGGTAATATAAAGAAGATGATAAGAAGATATAAAAAAAACAATGAAAAATAAAATTATAATAATTTTAATTTGCTTAATAGTTCTGACAGCATGTGGTAGAAAGGGAGATCCTGAGTATCAAGCTAATGATACTAGAACTGTCACTAATAACATCTAATGAGGTATAAAAATAATAATTATTTTATCGAAAATATAAGTCTTGATAAACTCGCAATAAAATACTCCACACCTTTATATTGTTATTCATATAATAAATTAAAAAGTAACATTATAAATTTCTTTACATATTTTAAAAAGTTTTCTCCATTAGTTTGTTTTGCAATTAAATCTAACACAAATCTTAATTTAATTAGAGAGATAAAAAATTTTGGACTTGGTGCAGATGTGGTATCAAAAGGTGAACTTATGCTGGCGCTTAAGGCAGGTATTAACAAAAAAAAGATAGTATTTTCTGGAGTTGGAAAAACCGAGAGTGAGCTCAAATTTGCAATAGAAAAAAAAATATTACTGATAAATTCTGAGTCTGAAAGTGAGATAAAAATAATTGAAAAAATAGCTAAGAAAAAAAATGTGGTTGTAAATATTGGAATTAGATTAAATCCAAATACTGATGCAAATACCTTGAAGCAAATTTCAACTGGAAAAAAAGAAAATAAATTTGGAGTGGATGAGAAAACATTTTTAAAATTAGTTTCTGTTTTAAGAACGTCAAAAAATATCAAATTAAAATGCCTAAGTGTACATATTGGCAGTCAAATTACCGATCACAAACCATATGAAAAAATGCTTAAAGCTGTTGATAAAATAATTAATAAAGCCAAATTTAATTTTGAATATATTGATTTAGGCGGTGGCATGGGCATATCATACCAAAAA
The DNA here is from genome assembly GCA_902574735.1 of uncultured Pelagibacteraceae bacterium. Classification (GTDB taxonomy): domain Bacteria; phylum Pseudomonadota; class Alphaproteobacteria; order Pelagibacterales; family Pelagibacteraceae; genus Pelagibacter. Next base: position 1,020 of record CACGOY010000009.1, on the reverse strand, counting down.
AATCAAAAAAAACTTGATTATAAAAAATATAAATCAGCAATTGAAAAATTTTTAAGAAAAAATAATTCAAAACTTATTTTTGAACCTGGCAGATCAATAATTGGGAATACTGCAATTTTGATATCTAGGGTAATATATTTAAAGGAAACTAGTAAAAAAATTTTTGTAATTTTAGATGCTGGAATGAACGATATGATGAGACCAGCTTTATACGGTGCTAAACATCAAATATTGCCTGCCTTTAAAAATAAAAAAAGATCAAAAAAGAGTTATGAGTTCGTTGGTCCAATTTGCGAAACTACAGATAAATTCTTATCTGTAAGCAATTTTAATAAATTAAAAGAGAAAGATTTAATTTTTATAAGTGATGTAGGCGCATATGGTTCTTCTTTAAGCTCAAATTATAATATAAGGCCGAAACCAAGCGAAATATTAATAAATAAATCCAAAATAACTATTTTAAAGAAAAGACAAAAATTAGAAGATATAATCTAATTTTTGGACAAAATGATAAGAAATAAATTATTTTCATTTTTTTTCTTTACTGGAATAGTAGTTATATCAATTCTCTTTCTTCCTTCTCTAATGTTTTCTCAAAAAATTGTCTTATTTGGTGGTAAATTATTTGGTTATTGGTCAAGTTTTTGTCTGAAATTTTTCTTGAATACTAAAATTAATATCAAAGGAAAAGAAAACATTATTAATGATACAAAATTTTTCATTGCTTCATCTCATCAATCGATGTTTGAAACTTTTTTTTTACAAACTATTTTCAACTCACCAAAATTCATACTTAAATATGAATTATTAAAAATACCGGTATTTGGTTGGTATTTAAGTAAAATTGGATCAATTTCTGTAAACAGAAATAAAATATCTAAAGATAACATTGGTCTTATAGATAAAATTAAAAATGCTGTAATTACTTCTGATAGACCAATTATTATATTCCCTCAAGGAACTAGGTTATTACCAGATGAAAGAGTTCCATTTAAAAAAGGTGTTGGAAGAATTTATAGT
>CACGOY010000008.1:0-44919 GCA_902574735.1 uncultured Pelagibacteraceae bacterium | reverse complement strand
CTCTTTACCTAGAGCTTTTGGTTTAACTCTGTTTATGAATTCTTTTACAACATCTAGAGATACATCGGCCTCTAATAAAGCAAGACGAATAGCACTCAATCCTTCATCCACTTGTTTTTCATCAAGAGAGGGTGCTTTTTTTAAAGAGGAAAAAATTTCCTCAAATTTATTTGTTAAATTTTCAAACATAATTTTACACAGCAGGTATCGCACCAGTGGGCGAACCCTCGCTGACTGGTGTCGATCTCTTTGTTACCAAAGACACCGCAAATTGCTGTATTTTGCGGAAACTGCGGTAAACTATAATAGAGGTTCAAAAAGTCAATAAATAAGTTAAATATTTAATCTATGGAGTTTGAAGCTTTTAGAATGGACGGTTTGGGTAATGATTTTGTCATTATTGATCAAAGAAAAAGATCGGTAAGTCTTACTAAGGATCAGATTATAAAAATTTGTGATCGTAATTTTTTAGGATGTGATCAATTAATTTTTATACAAAATAGCACTATATCAAATGCTTCAATGCAATTTTATAATTCAGATGGGAGTACATCAGGAGCATGTGGTAATGGAACAAGATGTGTTGCATATTTGATTTCAGAAGAAGAAAAAAATAAAAATATAAGTCTAAATGTTGATAATCAAATACTTAATTCTAAAATTTTAGATAGTAAACAGGTTGAAACAATAATAGGAAAACCAAAACTGAATTGGAAGGATATCCCAATTAATAGAGAATTGAATACAAGAAATTTAGAATTAACCATCTCTGATGTTGACAATAATAAAATTACTGGAGGTGTAGGTATCAATGTTGGTAATCCCCATGTAATTTTTTTTGTAAATGATCTTGAATCATTTGACTTAAAAAAAATTGGTCCACAAATAGAGAATAATGAAATATTTCCAGAAAAATGTAATGTTACATTAGCTCAGAAAATAAGTAACGAACATATAAAAATAAAAGTTTGGGAGAGGGGTGCTGGACTAACAAAAGCTTGCGGTACAGCCGCATGTGCAACAGCTGTTGCTGCTAACATTGATGAATTGGAAAATACAGTCACTGAAATAGAATTTAAACTGGGAAGATTACAAATAAAAATTGATCAAGATAAGTTTATACATATGAAAGGTCCTGTTTCGGAGATACAAAAAATAACAATTAAAATTTAATGGGAATTTTTGAAAAATTTAAAATCGGATTTAAAAAAAGTGCTGATAATATTGCTTCTGGTCTAAGAGAAATAATAATTAAAAAAGAAATAGATGACAAAACATTAGATGAAATTGAGGAATTCTTAATTAGCTCAGATGTCGGAATTGATGCTTCTTCAGAAATAAAAGAAATAATAGCACGAAAAAAAATTGATCCAAAAAATAATGCTGTAAGTGAGGTTAATAAAATACTTGAAGAATATATTATCAATCTTATGGAACCACTCGAAAAAAAAAACTTTTTTGAAAAAAAAGAGAATTTGAATATTATTTTAATTTCAGGTGTTAATGGTGTAGGCAAAACCACAACGATTGGGAAAATTGGAAAAATTTTTATTGAAAATCACAATAAAGTTATATTTTCTGCATGTGATACTTTTAGAGCTGCAGCAATTGAACAGCTAGAGGAGTGGTCAAATCGAGTTGGAGCTACGATTATAAAATCAAACGCTGGTTCTGATCCAGCCTCAGTTGCATTTAAAGCTGTTGAATATGCTAAGCAAAATAATATCAATCAAGTTTTGATAGATACTGCTGGAAGACTACAGAATAAAAAAAATCTTATGGAAGAATTTAAAAAAATAGGAAATGTAGTTAAAAAAAGTTCTGAGGGCGCACCGCACGAGGTAATACTTGTTTTAGATGCAACATCAGGTCAAAATATTATTAATCAATTAGAGGAATTTAATAAAATTATTCCAGTCTCAGGATTAATAATGACAAAATTAGATGGTACTGCAAAAGGAGGAATTCTAATTGCACTTTCAAAAAAATATAAAATACCAATTGTTGGACTTGGTTTAGGTGAAAAAGAAGATGATTTGCAAGTTTTTAATGCAAAACAATTCGCGAGTGCATTTACTCAAAAGATGTAATTAAGTTTTTTGAAATCAGTGGCTTATAAATATTACATTCAAAGTTTGTTTTCAAATCTCTATAACCACAGTTTTTTGCAAAACTTGAAACAATAAATTCTAATTTTCCGTTTGATTTTGCAGTAGACAAATGTTTGTTTGAAATACTGAATTTAAGATTTTTAAAAAATTTTTTTGATGCGCTTACTAATATCAATGTATCATTATCATTTAACAAATAATATGCAAAGTCCTCAGGAAACATTGGATATTCAAAATTGTTTGTAATTTTTTTTACTCTTTTTGGAAACCACTCATAAGAGATAAGAGGATAATCTTTCTTAGTTTTATGGTCATGAATATAAAGGTCTTGGGGATAATCATTGAGATAATTTCTATGCTCTCCTTTTGCAATTATAGCCTTTTCTCTAGTCTTAAAATAAAGAGTGAATTTTTTGTCATAAGACTCCATTAGACCAATATGAAAATATTTATTTATTTTTTCTGCATAAGCATTATTGAAAAAAATAAAAAATAAAAAAATTATAATTTTTTTCATTATAATTTTTAACTAAAGAAAATGATAATGCTTTGGTTAAATTGTGTTCTAATTTAAGCTGGAAATAAATTTTTTAATTGTATTTATTAAATTTTCATTAAAATTCATCATATGATCGTCATTATCACTGAAAAAATTGTATTTAACTCCATCAAATTTTTTGTACATTTCTTCACCCATACTAAAAGGAACAATTTTATCCTCTCTTCCGTGCATTATTAGAATAGGCGAATTTATTTTTGATATTTTTTCAATCGACTTATATTTGTCCTTTAAAATTAATTTAGCGGGCAAGTACGGGTAATATTTTTTAGCTAGGATTTCCATTGAAGTAAATGGTGACTCTAATATTAAACCAGAAAAACTATTAGAGCTTGCAAGATCTACAGCAATTGCTGTTCCAAGAGATTCTCCATATAATATAATTGAATTGTCCTCTACACCGTTTGAATTAAGCCATTTCTTCGCAGCCCTTGCATCTTCATAAAGTCCTTGCTCAGTTGGTTTGCCCTTATTTCCACTGAAACCTCTATAAGCAAATATTAAATAATTAATATCTAACTTAGAAAATTCATTAAGTTTATAAATTCTATTATCTATTTTTCCTGCATTTCCGTGAAAAAAAAGAATAGTTTTAAAGTTTTTATTTTTCACAAATCTCCAAGCTACAAGTTCATTTTCAGACTGAATATATACTTTTTCTATTTTATGATTAAGTGGTCCTTCATCTAAGTAATTATTTTCGCCGGGATGATAAAGTAATTTTCTTTGGTAAAAATATACTACAAGCGAGACCCCAAAATAAATTAAGAAAATATAAAATAATATTTTAAAAAAAATCATTTTATGCTTTTTGTTCATTATCAACTTTTCTTTTAACTAAATATATTCCAAAAAATACTAAGACGGTTCCTAGATAATGGTAGTTTTCTAAATTTTCATCGAATAAAAATATTCCATAAAATGCCCCATAAACAGTGAATAAATATAATGTAAATCCAGTTACAGACGCTCCTAATTTTTGTTGCGTTAAAGTATAAAGTGCAAATGCAATAATTCCTGGTGAAATTGCTGCAAACAATACCCAAAAATAAAAATTTGAGTCAAATTGAGTTTGTACAAAATATATTTCTTCTAATAAGTAGAAAGGTAACAAACTAATGATGCCGCCGAGTGAGATAATAGTAAATCTTGGAAAAACATCTAAATCGGACTTCCAGTAAAATAAGAAAATTGAATATAATGCCCAACCAATTGCAGCCCCCAACATCCATAAGTCACCTTGATTAAAAGTTAAATTGAATAAAAGCAAAATATCACCTTTGATTATAATAATAAGAACTCCGACTAAACAGGAAACTAAACCAAAAATCTTAAGTTTATTTATTTTTTCACCAAAAAATAAAGAGGAAATTATAATAATAAAAATTGGAGAGGAGGTATAAATAATTCCCATATTAATTATCGTAGTTGTTTTTCCAGCTATAAAAGGGAAGGCGCCACATACACCACAGCCCATTGAGCCTAAAAATAAAAGTTTCCAGATTTCTTTTTTTATGATCCTAATTTCTCTTTTAATAGAAAAAAAAGTAAAGGATAACAGAATTAAAAAAACAAAAAACCACCTCCAAAATGCTAATGAAATTGGAGGTATAAACTCAACACCTCCACGAGCAACTATTAAGTTGCTTGCCATAAAAATTGGTTGAATAAAAAGTAATAGATAAGGAAAAAGATTTTGTTTGTTCATCTTTATTTCTTATAGTTTAATTTTTATTTTTAAGAAGATATGTTTAGATTGAAAGATTTATTGCTTGTCAAAAAAAGCTTCGTAAATCATCATTATAATTGCTGCACCCATAAAGATATATACAGGTAATACGTCTAAAAAAGTTATCATCATAGATCTAGTAAGAGTAGTAGCTAAGCCAACTAAAAAGAATAGAGCAAACGAAATTCCAATAACTGTTGTTAATTTATTCATATTTAATCTTCACATTCCTTCTCTAACCATCTTGCAACTCCTAAAAATCTGTGATCATCATATTTATCACCGATTAATTGAACACCCAATGGTAATTTATTTTCACCTTCAAGTAAAGGAAGAGAAATACAAGGCGTACCAAGATAAGACCAAACCTTATTAAATTCTGCAGTACCTGTGCTTTTTAATCCTTTAGGTGCGACCCCTGGACTGGACGGCATTAGCACTCCATGGTAATCCTCAAAAACTTCTTTATAAGATTCATAACTTTGTTTCCTAAAATCAATAGCCTCTGCATATTCTTTTGCAGAGTATTTATTTCCTCTAGAAATTGCATCTTGCATGTATTTAGACAATTTAGATTTAAACTTTTTATAATAAATTGAAAAATTGTTTGCTAAGTCTGTTTCGTGAATTACTTGATGATATTTATGTATATCTTTGAAGTAAGACGGAGTATCAAAAACTTCAATGTTTTTAAAAGACTTAATAAAATATTCAAAAGCATCTCTGGATTTTTTTTCAATCATCTTCCAGTGATTTGTTTTATAAAATATAAATTTTGGTTCAAATAATGGGCCTTTTTTTGTCTCTGCTAGAATATTCTCTGATGAATAATGTATTGAAGCTGGATCCTGTTTGTCTTTCTTAATTAAAGCTTTAGCCAATAAAGCAACGTCCTCTACATTTCTTCCAAACATACCAATATGATCTAAAGTTTGAGAGGTTCTTAAAACACCATTTCTTGATATTAAGCCATAAGTTGGTTTATAGCCTACTACACCACAGTAAGAAGCAGGTCTTATTACTGATCCGCCTGTTTGAGATCCAATTGAAAGGGGTGCCATATATGATGCAACTGATGCAGCTGATCCACTGGAAGAACCACCTGGTGTTCTAGAATAATCATGTGGGTTCGTAGTTTTTGGAGGTCCAAGAAAAGCTAATTCTGAAGTTGCTGTTTTGCCCATTACAATAGCTCCTTCCGAAATCAATAAATCAATAATTTCTGCATTTTGTGAGTAAGATTTGCCTTTTCTTATGCTTGTACCGCATTCAGTTGGCATCTCAACTGTTCCAACAATATCTTTAACAGCTACAGGTATGCCATGTAGGAAGCCAATTGGTTTACCCGATCTTCTGTAGTCGTCTGCCTCTTTAGCTTTCTCTAATAAAATTTTTTTATCAAAAAATGCCCAAGCTTTTACTTCTTTTTCAAATTCATCGATTCTTTCAATATATTTTTCGCATAATTCTACTGAGGTTAATTCTGAATTTTTTATTTTTAAAGCAAGGTTTTCTACACTCTGTGAAAATATTTCATTCATCAATTTCTTCTTTAGTCAGCAAAAAGTACATCAGGAAGCCATAAGGCTATACCTGGAAAAATATACATCAATACCATTGCAAAAATCACTATTCCTAAAAATGGCATGATCCCTTTAAATATTTCCAACAATTCTACATTTTTTGTTTGTACACCTTTAAGATAATATGCAGACATTGCCATGGGGGGTGTTAAGAAAGATGTTTGCAAGTTTAATGCAATCAACATAGCAAAGAAATATGGATTAACACCAAAAAATTCTACCAGTGGAAGGAATATAGGTACAAAAATAATTAGAATTTCTGTCCATTCTAAAGGCCATCCTAGAATAAAAATAATTATTTGAGTTATCACTAAAAACTGCCAAGGAGCTAAATTCATAGATTTAAAAAAGTGTTCAAAAACTTCGTGACCACCCAAATAAGAAAACACTGCTGCAAAAGTCCATGATCCTACAAACAACCACATTATCATTGCGGTTGTTTTTGCTGTAAGGAAAACAGACTCTTTAAAACTTTTCCATTTTAATGACTTATAAATTAAAGATAGGACTAAAGATCCAAGAGCTCCCACCGCTGCAGCCTCTGCTGGTGTTGCAAGACCTGCAAGAATAGTACCTAAAACTAATATTATTAGTGAAAATAATGGTACAAATGAAACTAAAACCTCTTTTAATATCACTGCTCTTGGTGGTATTTCCTCCTTTGGAGGCTTAGGTGCAATGGATGGATTAAAGTACGCCCTAGTTATTGCATAAATTATATAAAGTCCTGCCAACATTAATCCAGGAAATATTGCTGCTGCAAATAATCTAAGAGGAGATAATTGAGCAATTACTGCGTAAACTATAAGCATAATACTTGGAGGAATTAAAATACCTAAACAACCACCCGAACATATAACTCCCGATGCAAATTTTTTGTCATAACCTGCTCTTATCATTGCAGGCCATGCAAGTAGTCCCATTAATGTAACTACTGCACCGATAATTCCTGTGGCTGTAGAAAATAATGCACAAGTGACAAGAGCAGCTACAGCCATTGAAGCTGGCAAACCATGTGAAGCTAGTCTAATTGCATTAAATAATCTTGCTACAATTCCTGCTCTTTCAACTAGATAACCCATAAATAAAAATAAGGGGACGGCGGTAAGCACTGTATTGTCCATTACGGAATATGTGTTTTGAACAAATAATTGAAATATCCTGTTATCCAACAAATGATCCATTCTTGACGGATCGTAATATGCAAAATAACCGAAACCAATTCCCATTGCCATTAAGGTAAAAGCAATTGGAAAACCTAAAAGCACTGCAAATAAAAATATACCCATCATCAAGATGGCTATTTCAGGATTTGTTAGACTAAATAACATCTTTTTGATCCTCGTCTTGAGTTGTTCTCATTAAAATTTTTTCTGTCTCCTCGGCAACAACCAATCTTGCGGGCCAATGACCAGTTTGAATACAAATGATTGATCTGAATACCTCACTTATTCCTTGAATGATTAATAGTAAACCAGAAAGTGGTATCAAAGATTTTGCCATATAAATTTGAATTTGTGCTGGACTATTCCAACTTGTCTCTTTTATTTTCCAAGCCATAGAAGCGTATTCGTACCCATAAAATGCTAGAGCCAAAACACCTGGAAAGAAAAATACAAAATATAAAATTAGATCAATCCAACCTTGAGTTCTGGGTTTGAATAGTCGGTAAATTACATCACCTCTTACATGAGCTTCGGTCGACAAAGTATAAGCACCTGCCATCATAAAAATGGCTCCATACATTTGAAGACTAAAATCAAAATTCCATAATGTGGGAGCATTAAATGCATATGCCATAACCACCTCATAACAAGTTCCACACATTAAAATTACAATACACCATGAAAATGCCTTACCCATTGATGTACTTAATTGATCTGCAAACTTGATAAATGATCTCATAAAAACTGTCTAAGTAATAACAAAAAGGGGGCTAAAAAGCCCCCCTTTTTTTCTAATTTATTAAAAATTATTAGATTTTTACTTTTGCTATTGGACCAAACTCATTTTCGTAAGCAAGTTTGTAATTAGGCTGATTCATCAGCAAGTACTTCATTACTCTCTTAGCATACGCTTTCTGTGAGTCTATGATTTTCTTGAAGAATGGATCTTTTCCAGAAAAGTCACCGACTACTTTGTCCCAACCTTTTAACTGCTCAGAAAGAATTGCATCTGAAGTTTGATATACATTTACTTTATGCTCATTCATTAACTTAGATAAGTCAGCTGAATATCTTACTAAAGCTTTAAAGTAGTTATCAGTGTTTGCAGCATAAGCAGCATTTTTCAAAATTGCTTGATGTGCAGGCGAAAGGTTGTTGTATGATTTTTTGTTAATAGGAATTTCAAACATCTCCTGAGATTGGTGGAAACTACCTAAGTGATAGTGCTTAGATACATCCTGCATACCAAACTGAGAGTCTGAAGTTGGGTTGTTAAACTCAGCTGCATCAATCAAACCAGTTTTCATTGCTGGTTGGATTTCTCCACCTGGTAACTGTCTTACGACCATTCCCATTGCAGTAAGAACGTTAGTTGCAAGACCAACTGTTCTGTACTTCATTCCTTTAACGTCGGATACTTTAGTTACATTCTTTTTAAACCATCCGAATGGTTGAGCTGGCATAGGCATATGAAAGAAACCAACATAGTCAAAACCAACTTTTGCTAAAGTTTCTTCGTATAGAGCTCTTCCTCCACCATATTCCATCCATCCCATAACTTCTTGTGATGACATACCGTATGATGGTCCAGTTCCAAATAATGAAGCTGCAGGGTTTTTTCCATACCAATATGCAGTCACCCAGTGACCCATATCAAGTACTCCAGAACTTACTGCTTGTCCAATTTCGGAAGTTTTAACAACAGCTCCAACTGGTTGTAAGTCAATTTTTAATGTTCCGCCTGACATCTGATCAACCATTTTCGCATAGTCTCCTGCCATTTCGAAAAAGATGTTTGCTCCGCTAGGCCAAGCTGCTTGCATTTTCAGAGTAGTATGACCACCTCCCAATGCAAGATTAGGCATTGCCACTGCTGCTGTTGCTGCTGCACCAGTTGCTGCTGCCGTTTTAAAGAACTTACGTCTTGAAGGAATTTTACCCTTCAAAGGTTTTTTTTCTTTAACCATTTATTTCTCCTCTTTTAGTTAATTAACTTTAAAGATTTAAACATGTAAACTTGTTAGAGTCATTCTAAAATCGATTAGATTTTTAATTAAATACAATTTGAGATTGTATAATCAGGTCAAAAAGTCCTAATTCACTTTATTCTTACAGTCTCCTGTTTTAAAAAACTCATCAATGTTATCAATTGCAAGATTAGCCATAGCAGTTCTTGTTTCTTTTGTAGCACTTCCTAAATGGGGAAGAATAAAAGCACTCTTATATTTAAGATAACCTGGATTTAAATTTGGTTCATTTTTGTAGACATCTAAACCAACTGCATAGACTTTTCTTCTTTCAAGTGCATCTATCAAAGCTTCATCGTCTACAATATCTCCTCTTGCAACGTTAGTAACAACTGCACCTTTTGGCAAATACTCAATGGTCTCTTTATTAATCATATCAATTGTCTCTTTTGAAGCTGGACAACAAATAGATAAAACATCAGATACTGACAACAAACTTTTTAAATTATCATGGTAAACAGCACCTTGTTCTTTTTCCTCAGCTAATTTTGATCTATTATGATAATGTATTATCATTCCTAAAGACTTTGCAATTTTTGCAATCTTTTGACCAATTCTTCCCATGCCTAATACTCCAAGTCTTGCACCTGTTAGTTGCTTTCCAATTAAGTAATCTGCAGACCACTTCCAGTTGCTTTCTTTAGCAGATTCTATTCCCTCTGATGCTCTTCTGCATGCTCCAAGTATTAACAAGATTCCAATTTCAGCTGTAGCATCTGTCAAAACGTCAGGTGTATTTGTAACCGATATCCCTCTCGCCTTAGCTGCCTCCAAATCTATATTTCCAAAACCAACTGCAAAATTTGAAATAATTTTTACAGTTTCCGGTAATTTATTTATTGTCTCAGCATCAAGTTTATCTGTTAATGAGGATAATATTCCATCTTTTCCTTCACTCATTTCAATTAATTTTTTTTGAGAATATAATTCGTCATTTAAGTTTAAATTAGCATCAAAAATTTTTAATGCTTTATCTTCACAAGATCTAAGCAGTTTTCTTGTTACTAGAATTTTTTTCATATTAAACTTTGTTCAAAATTTTTGGTTTAGGACCACCAGTGTACCAATCCAGCAGTTCTATAGTATGTAAAATTGGTATATTGGTACCATTAGATATTTGGGTTATGCAACCTATATTTCCAGTAGATATAATCTGTGGATTTGTACTCTCTATATTTTTAACTTTATCTTTCAAAAGATTTTTCGCGATTTCTGATTGCAGAATATTATAAGTTCCAGCAGAACCACAACAAAGATGTCCATTGGGTATTTCCATAATATCATTGTCAGTTTTTTGAAGTAAGCTTATCGGTTCATTATGAACCTTTTGACCATGTTGCATTGAACATGCAGAATGATAAGCAATTTTATATTTCTTATTTTTCTTTTGTATATTTAGTTTTAAGTTTTCTGATAAATATTCAGTAACATCTTTGCTTAACTCAGATACTGTTTTTGCTTTAGCTTTTAATTTTTTGTCATTTCTAAATATAAATCCATAGTCTTTTAAAGTAGTTCCACATCCAGAAGTATTAGATAATATTGCATCAAGATTTCCCTTTTTGTGTTCTTCATACCAAGTTTCAATATTATTTATAAAATCAATATTTGCATCGTCCTCTTTACCTAAATGATGATTTAATGAGCCACAGCATCTAATTTTTTTTGGAACAACAACTTCAACGCCATGTCTATTTAATATTCTTATTGTGGACTCGTTTATTTGTGGCGATAATTCTTTTTGCACGCATCCAGTCAATAAGGCTACTCTTGCGATTTTTTTTCCATTTGCTGGGTACATTTCCTTTACTTTGATTGTTTTTTCTGGAAAAGAAGTTGGCATCAATTCCATCATGTCTTTTATTTTCTTTGGAAATAAAAATTTAAATAATTTTCCGATCTTAACTAGATAACTTGTTAGTTTAAAATATTGAGTATTTGGAAGAACTTTCGATAAAAAATTTCTTAAAATTTTATCAAATAAAGGTCTGTCATAATTTTTTTCAATATATTTTCTACCATGATCAATCACATGCATATAATTAACACCAGCTGGGCAAGTCGTCATGCAGCTATAACATGATAGACAACGATCTATATGCTTAACAACTTTTTTTGAAGGTTTTCTCTCGTTTTCCAACATATCCTGAATTAGATAAATTCTTCCTCTTGGTCCATCTAGCTCATCACCTAATATTCCATAAGTGGGACAAGTTGCGTTGCACATCCCACAGTGCACACATTTTTGAAATATTTTTTCTGTTGACTGATTATCTTTATCTTTAAGTTGATTTTCTGAAAAATTAGTTTGCATTATAACTCTCTATACATTCTTCCTGGGTTAAATAATTTTTTCGGATCAAAACTTTCCTTTATTTTTTTTGATATCATCAATCTTGTATTATCGATAGTAAACAAAGTGTCTTGAAAATCAAAATTTTCGGATTTTTTAATAATTGTGAGATATCCACTATTTTCAACAATAAAATTTTTTATTTTGTTTATTTTTTCATCGTCTTTGTCGAGAACCTCAATCCAAAACAATGATCCACACCAATCAATATAATATTTATAATTTTTATTTAGAAATTTACTAAATGCCTCACATTTAGCAGGAGGCATGACAGCTCTCAAAACATTATTTTTTGTTCTACTAAATAACTCCAAATTATTGACTTTTTTCCAGAAAGGTATTGATTGGTGAACGTCTAATATTGAACTTTTGAAATTTGATAAATTTAACTCTATTTTTAGCTCTTTTAATCTCTCATCAATTGATCTCTTGTCTCCTTCAATTCTAAAAGCTAAAAAAGAACCTTCATGATCTAGATCGTTAAATTTGAAAATTTTATTTTTTGTATGTTCATAGTTTTTATGATTGGGTTCTTCAGGTATAAATGTTGCTGCTGAAACTTCATTACTTGAGCTTAGAATTTTATCAAATAAATTTGATATTTTTTTAATTTCATCAGAATAAACAATAACTGTAATCTGAGATTGTTTTTTTGGTGAAACTTTTAATGTTATTTCAGTTAAAACAACAAGTGTTCCAAACGAACCTGATACTAATTTTGAAAGATCATAACCAGTAACGTTTTTAACTACAGTCCCACCAGACTTTATAATATCACCTTTTCCATTTACTCCTTTGAAACCTAAAATATGATCTCTAACACTTCCAACTTTAAATCTTCTTGATCCAGCAAAATTACACGCTACATAACCACCAATAGTCCCTTTATTCGATTGACCATTTATCATGTATCCAAAATCAATTGGTTCAAATGCCAACTCTTGATTATTTTCATCTAATATTTTTTCAATATCTTGAATGGGAGTTCCTGCTTTAACTTTGATGTAGAGTTCTTCTTTCTTATAATCAATAATACCAGAAAGTTTTGAAAGACTTAGTTTCTTAGCAGTTTGTAAATTATAACCAAAACCTTTTTTTGTTCCTGTTCCAGTAATCTCTATAGGTAGTTGTTTCGAATAAATTTCTCTTACTATTTCTGATACTTCTTTTTCGGTACTTGGACTTAATATTTCAGAATCTAGGGAGATCTGGGAATTTTTCTTCTCCTCTGTGGACATGGACTCTTCCTTCCTCTGCACATTTCCTTAGTATTGGGTAAACCTTTCCTGGATTTAAAAGATTTTTTTCATCTAAAGAATTTTTAATATTCAATTGTTGTTGAATATCGTCATTGTTAAATGACTCACACATTAATTCTCTTTTTTCAATTCCTACACCGTGTTCTCCTGTTAATGCTCCACCATGTTTTACACAAGCTTTTAAAATCTCTGCACCAAATTCTTCGGTTTTTCTCAACTGTTCTTTATCACTACCATCAAACATTATAAGAGGATGCAAATTTCCATCTCCAGCATGAAAAGCGTTTGCCACAGCTAAGTTATATTTTTTTGACAGCTCATTTATTTCTTTTAAAATTAATGACAGCTTCCCTCTTGGAATAGAGCCATCCATACAATAATAATCTGGGGCCATTGCTCCACAAGCTGGGAAAGCAGCTTTTCTTCCAGACCAAAAAGCTAATCTTTCTTTTTCATTATTGCTTAATTTCATACTATTAGAGTTATTTTGTTTAGCAATCTCACTTACTTTATTTAAAAGACCATCAACTTCAGATTTAGTACCATCAAGCTCAACGATCATTAAAACTTCTGCGTCTTTAGGATAACCGGCTTTTGAAAATTTATCCGTTGCATCTATCAAAGCTTTATCCATCATTTCCATCCCAGCAGGGACAATCCCGCTTGATATAATATCAGAAACACAATTTCCTCCATCTTCGACTGTAGGAAAGCCAATTAAAGCAGCCCTCACGGACTGAGGTTTTCTTAAAATTTTTACTGTTACTTCTGTAATCACTCCTAGTAGACCTTCAGATCCACATACTAGCCCTAATAAGTCATATCCCTCTTGATCTAAAGTCTTACCACCAATTCTGGTAATTGTTCCATCCATCATTACCATTTCGACACCAAGAATATTATTTGTAGTTGTTCCATATTTTAATGAGTGAACGCCTCCTGAATTTTCAGCTACATTTCCTCCAATTGAACATGCTAGCTGACTTGATGGATCTGGAGCATAATAATATCCTTTGTGTTGAACAGCATGTGTAATACCAAGATTTGTAACACCAGGTTGTGTCACAACACATTTATTTTCAAAATCTATTTCAAGAATTTTATTAAATTTTCCAAGACCTAACAAAATTGCATCTTGAAGGGGTAGCGCACCACCTGACAAACCTGTTCCTGCACCTCTAGGGATAACTTTTATGTTTTCCTCATTACAGAATTTTAATATCTCGCTTACCTCTATTGTATTTTCTGGCAAAACAACTGCTAGTGGGGTCTGTTTATAAGCAGCCAAACCGTCAGTTTCATATGGTTTGATCTCCTCATTCTCACTAAGAACATTTTCATCTTTAGTAAATTTTTTAAGATGAGAAACGATTTGATCTTTCCTCGAAATTGTATCTTTATCAATTTTTGGTAAAGCTAATTCAGTCATGAATTATCCAAGCATTTTTTTGATATTTTCTAAAGCTTGAGAGATGTTATCTCTAGATGCCGCAAAACTAAATCTAACATATTCATTGCAACTTTTTCCAAATGCTGTTCCTGGTACTATTGCAACTCCAGCTTCATGCATTGCTTTTTGACAAAACTCCGCACCATTCATTCCAGTTCCTGTAACTTTAGGGAATGCATAAAAAGCGCCACCTGGTAAACTACATTCAACGCCTGGCAAACTATTTAGACCTTCATGGATTAATTTTCTTCTCGCAGTAAATTTTTCCATCATCTCATGTATTGAGTCATCCGGGCCATCTAAAGCTGCTATTCCAGCAAATTGAGCTGCTGCATTAACACATGAAACACTATTAATAAGAAGTTTATTTACATGTTCAACTAAATGTTCTGGCCAAAAACTCCAACCTAACCTCCAACCAGTCATTGAGTATGCTTTGCTCCAACCTTCTAATACTATTAATCTGTCTCTTAATTCTGGGTAATTGAAAAATGTAGGCATTTCCTTATTATCAAAAATCTGTCTACTATAAATTTCATCACTTAAAATTGTTACATGTGGAAATTTTTCTAATCCCTTAGCAAGTTTATCTATTTCAGGTTTTTCAACAAAACTTCCAGTGGGGTTGTTTGGATTGATTAAAATTAAAAGTCTTGTTTTAGCAGTTATCAGAGATAAAATTTTATCAGCATTGAATTTCAAATCTTTATCTTCTGTAAGATCATAAGGAACTGGAGTGGATCCAGTATAATTTATCATAGACTCATAAATAGGAAAAGCTGGTGTCGGATGTATTATCTCTGCACCTGGTTCTCCAAAACACTGGATTGCATATGTCATGGTAGGTTTACCACCTGGCATAATTAATATTCTTTCAAAATCAACATCTGCGTTGTATCTTTTTTTAATCCATCTAGTTACAGCTTGTCTGCACTCAGGTATTCCATTTGACATTACATATCCATGGTGTCCATCATCCAACGCTTTTTTTGCAGCATCTACAACATGCTTTGGAGTTTTAAAATCTGGTTGTCCAAGTCCAAGATGGATCATGGGATGACCTTTCGCTTCTAGTTTTTTAGCCTCAGCTAAGACACTAAAAGCAGTTTCTGTACCTAATCTATTTAAGCTCGCAGCTAATTTCATTTCCATAATCTATCTCCTATATATTATTTTGTCCTGGTTTAATTCTGATAAATTTTTGCAACCCATTAGTATCATATTTCTTCTAATTTCAGCTTGCATATTATGTAGCAATCTTTCTACACCTACTTGACCTCCGGCTCCAAGGCTAAAAAGGAAAGCTTTACCAAAACTACATGCTTTTGCACCTGCCGCAAGGGCTTTTAACACATGTGTTCCTCTTCTTACCCCACCATCTAGTATTATCTCAAGCTTATCACCCACAGCATCTGCAATTGCTTTGACTTGATCAAATGGAGATCTTGATCCATCTAATTGCCTACCACCATGATTTGAGATCATTATTGCAGTACATCCAATATCTACAGCTCTTTTAGCATCCTCAACTGACATAACACCTTTTAAAGCAAATGGTCCATTCCATTTCTTAATACAATACTCTGCATCACTCCAATTCATCTTTGGATCATATTGCTCATTAATATAATCAATGACAGATTTAGCGATATTTGTACCTTTGTCTGTTTTATGTTTGATATTTGCTAATTCAAACTTTTTATTTGTTAAATAATTTAAAACCCATTGAGGTCTCATTGCAAAACTCATCAAACTTTCCAAAGTAAATTTAGGTGGTGTAGTAAATCCAGTTCTATGATCTCTTTCTCTATTACCCGCAACTAAAGTATCTACAGTTAAACATAGTCCATCAAAGTTTGCTCTTCTACATCTATCAATTAGATCATCAGTAAAAGATTTGTCTTTATGTATGTAGAGTTGAAATAATTTTGGTCCACTTGAAACATTTGCAATTTCCTCAATTGAGAATGAAGCCATAGTAGACATACTGTATATTGTGTTAAATTTTTCTGCTGCTCTGGCTGATGCTTTATCACCATCCGGGTGATATAAGCTTTGCATTGCTGTTGGAGATAAAAAAATAGGCATATCAATTTTTCTACCAAAAATTTCTGTCTTCAGATCAGGTTCTCCAACACTTGTTAAAATACTTGGAACTAAGTCACAATCATTAAAAGCATTTGTGTTTCTTTTAAGAGTTGCTTCATCATCTGCTCCCCCATCAATATAATGAAAAATTGGGGCTGGTAACTTGCTTTTTGCAAGTTTTCTAAAATCTTCAAAATTATAGCAATCTTTAACTCTCATATCTTAGGAAACTGTCAGTAAACTTTTATAAAATTAAACATATAACTATTAGCGCCTGGATTTTTATCACCTAGGCTAGCGTTAGAGATATGATTATAAGATAAACCGATTTCACTTTGATCAGATATCTCAAAAGATATCTGAATTTCTGTTTTAAATTCTATCGCATGTCCTAAATCTTTTCCATCTCCCTCATCATAAAGTCCAGGTGTAAAGCTTGGTGTGAACGTGAAAGATCCGTTTTTGTTTGGAATTTGAAAACCCGTATATATATATTTCGCATTATCAGCTGTTATGAATGCACCAGTCACAGGCTGAAGAGTACCAAAAGAAGTTTCTCTATATAAATCCTCATTTATATGTTGAATTCCAAACAGATTTGATTTTTTTCCATCATCACTGAAATCAAACATACCTGTGTAAAAGCTCCATTTGTTTCCAGAATTTTCAGCATTCACAAAATTTGGAAATAATAAAACACAAATAATAACAAAGCTAATTATTGATCTCATGGTAAATTGAGTTACTTTATAGTTACTTTTCTAATAATTAAAAGACCACCAAAAATAAATAAAATAAGGGGTAATCCCCATAAAAAAATTGTATTTTTATTCACTTCTGGCTCATAAACAATCCACTCACCATATTTTTCTTTTAAAAATTTGTATATCTCATCTTCGGTATTTCCCTCTTTAATTTTAATTTGAATTAATTTTTTCATACTCAATGCAAAATCTGATTGAGAATCATAAACAGATTGACCTTGGCAAATTAAACATCGTAAATTCTTGGTTATGTGATCAATATTCTTGTTTTGATCTGCAAAAGAGATATTGGAATGGAAAGTGGTTATTATTAATATTAAGACCGTTAAAAAAATTTTTTTCATTTTTTTATTAAACTAATTATATTTTCATAATCATCTTGGTCTAAAGGTCCAATAAATTTTTTGATAACTTTATATTCATTATTAATCAAGTATGTTTCAGGAACACCTATAGCACCAAGCTCAATTGATTTTATTCCATCACTATCTACCAAAACCTCATCGTATGGGTTTCCAAGATCAGATAGAAATTTTTTTGAATTATCTAAGTTATCTTTATAGTTTATGCCTATTAAATTTATGTCAAATCTCTCATTCAGATTTATCAAGTAAGGGTGTTCAGCTTTACATGGCAAACACCATGAAGCCCAAATATTGATTAAATTTAACTCATTTTCTAACAATAAATCATTAAGAAAAATATTTTTTCCTGAATAAAGCTCTTTAAGTGAAATTGAATTATTTAATTTTTTATTTTCTGACTGTGGGGAATAATTTTTTTCTTCTTGCAAACCTAAAAGCAAAACAAAAAAAATTGCTACTATTAAAATTACAATAAAATAAAAAATCTTATTATTTTTCATTTAATTTAAAGAAGCTAAATACACCGCCAAGTGACATCAATAATACAGATATCCAGATCCAGATCATTAAAGGTTTGTGTTGATATCTAACATTAAAAAAACCATCATTTTTAATAAGGCTGAAAACTAAAAAATTATCTGAAAATAGTGTTGATGAAATATCTGCTTCACTTGTGATGGTTTCGGGTTGGCTATAAACTCTAATTTCTGGTTTAAAATGAATAATTTTTCCATTGTCATTAAGTTTGAATTCACCTACTAATTTTTTAAAATTTGAATCACTTTCAACTTTTACATTCTCGAAAATTAATTTTTTATTTAAAAAATTAATTTCATCACCAACCTTCATATTTGCTGAATTTTCTTTAGATAAAATACCATTGAATAAAATACTAAGCATAAAAATACTAAAACCAAGATGGGAAACTTTTTGAGATAAATTAGAATTTTTTTTTTGAAAACTATTTATTACATTAAAAAATAAATAAAAACTGAATGTGAATAACAAAGTTGAGAACAAATAATTTGTATTAGTATTTAAAACGATAAAAAAGGAAATTACAAAAGATAAAATTAAAAAAATAATTTGTGATATATTTAGTTTTTTTATTTTATCTTTTATCCATTTTATATTTGGTCCTAATGCCATAAAAAATAAAAAAGGTATAAGAAATGGAACGATTAATTTATGATAAAATGGTGGTCCTACCGAAATTTTAGCATCATTAATTACTTCAAGAAAAATTGGATATGCTGTCCCGACTAATACTACTGATAAAAAAAACATCATAAACCAGTTATTGATTAATATACTTGTCTCTCTACTGACTAAAAATGATCTTTGGTATGTATCTGGAAAATTTTTTTGATTAAAAAAGAAAATAAAAACAGCCAGTAAAACAAGAAATAATAGGAATGTTAGTATAAACACTCCTCTGGATGGATCATTAGCAAATGTGTGAATTGAATTGAGTATCCCTGATCTTACTAAAAATGTTCCACTCATACTTAATGAAAATGTTGTGATTGATAAAATTACAGTCCAAGAATGAAAAACATTTCTATTTTTAAGAACTATTATTGAATGAAGCAATGCAGTCAAACAAAACCAAGGCATCAATGAAACATTTTCGACTGGGTCCCAAAACCAGAAACCACCCCATCCTAATTCATAGTAAGCCCATATAGATCCTAGAAGTATTCCCACTGATAGGAATATCCAAGATATTAAAATCCAATTTTTAATATGAGATGCCCAAACATTGTCTACAGTTTTAGTAATTAAAGCTGCTAATGATGCAGAAAAAATTATAGAGGTTCCAACATAACCCACATATAAAAGCGGTGGATGGATAGCCAGCGCTGGATCTTGCAAAATTGGATTTAAACCTAAACCTTCATCAGGTATTGGAAAAATGTTTAAAAATGGATTTGATGTAAAAAGAATGAAGAGTAAAAAACCTAAAATAATAATTTCCTGAAATAAAATCGTTAGAATTCTATATCTTACATTCATCTTTTTTGAGGTAACAAAAAAAATGAACAAAAAGAAAGTTAGTACTAATAACCACAACAGTAGACTTCCCTCATGATTGCCCCAGGTACCGGATATTTTATAAAAAAGAGGTTTTAACGTATGAGAATTATTGAACACTGTAATATTTGAAAAGTCAGAAAAAACAAAAGCAAAAACTAGGGTAAAAAAACTTAAAATTGTCATAAATAGTTGTACTGACAAAGTTGCAAAAAATGTTTGATCAATTTTTTTGTCAAAATTTTTTGAGGAAATATATGATTTTAATATTAAGTATACAGATACAAATAAACAGATATATAGTGAATAAGATCCGATTTGATTAATCATTTCTAATTTCCTTGCATTGCCTCTTTAACCTCTGGAGGCATATAATTTTCATCATGTTTTGCTAAAATTTTTTCTGCTTTTAAATATTTTCTATCTTCTAAATATCCCTCTGCAACTACTCCTTTTCCCTCCTCAAATAAATTGGGTACAGCTCCACTAAAAGTTACAATTATCTCATTTTTAAAATCAGTAATTACAAATTTTAAATTTTTATTTTCAATTTCTATTGAGTTTTTTTTAATCATCCCACCAACTCTTATTTTTTTACTTTCTATTTGATTTAAATTATTTATGTCAGTCGGTGATTTGAAAAATACAACATTTTCTTTTAATGAATTTATCACCAAAAAAGTGATAAGAATTGCTGAAGTGAATACTAAAATAATAAAAAAAGCTCGTATCTTGACTTTTTTACCATACATGAAAATCTAAAGTTAAATTTTAGATGTTGAAGTACTTGATAAAATTCCTCTGTAAATTTCTTGCTTTTTTGCAATTTCAGCTTTGTCAATATCTAAATTTTTAAATTTAGCTTCAAAGTTCCTTAACTCTTTATTTAGCTGAATTTTAGTTACGAAATATAAAGTGCCAAAACTTAACAAAGTAAACATAAAAGATGACCAAACATATAAACCGTATCCGTTCATGTTTAAAATTTCACTTATCATAATCTATCTAATCCTTTATTTTTAATCTTTAGCAGTTCTGTATGATATTTCATTAAAAATATTAAAATTGAGAAAAGTGCAAATGCCGCAGTCATTATACCTAATGGCATAAGCATAGTTGAGTGAATAGTAGTTTCCTTAAATACATTTACAGAAGATGGTTGGTGCAAGGTTGACCACCAGTCAACAGAAAATTTAATTATTGGAACATTTATTAATCCAAAAATTGCAATGTATGAACTAAGTTTAATTGATTTCTTTTCATCCTCAAAAATTTTCCAACTCAGTATGAACATCAAGTAAAATACAGCGAGAAGTAACATTGATGTAATTCTAGCATCCCACGCCCACCAGGTACCCCATGTGGGCTTTCCCCAGATTGAGCCTGTAACTAATGCAATAATATTAAATACAAAGCCAGATGGTGCTAAACTTTTAGAAATTAAAATAAAATTTTTATTTTTAAAAATTAAAATTCCAAAAGATAAGATTGATATAACAGAAAATATGCCAAGTGAAATCCAAGCTGCAGGAACATGAACATACATTATTCTTACAGAGTCACTTTGTTTATAATCCTCAGGAGAAAGTACCAAAGCTTCAAACAATCCAAGAATTAAAACTGCAATAAATAACGCAAAAATAAATTTCTGAAGCTTATTAATAACCTTTAAAGTGTTACTAGGATTAAAATAATTTAACATGAGTTTTTATAACATAAATAATCGATATAAATTTTGATAAATCGTCTGACCGAGAATACTGAGGGAGATAAAAATGGAATTAATAAGCATTCTCAGCCAGATATAAGTTAATAATATTTATAAGTTATGACTTCTGTTTGTATAAAATGTGTTAAAAAGTAGGCTTTCGACTAATTTGAAGGTTTAAAATAACTTGAGCCTTTTTTCCCCGAAAAAATCTCATTTATCAATGGATGTTTAATAGGTTCTTCCGAATCATCTGTTAAAAGATTTTGTTCTGACACGTATGCTTCATATGTTATTTCATCATTTTCAGCGAGTAGGTGATAAAAAGGCTGGTCTTTTCTAGGTCTTACGTTTTTAGGTATTGATTGGTACCATTCTTCTGAATTATTAAATTCAAAATCCACATCATAAATCACACCTCTAAATTCGAAGTGCTTATGCTTTACTACATCACCTATTGAAAATTTAGCTTTTTGAATGCTCACTAAACAAATATGGATATTTGAAAAAAAAAATCAATAAAAAAAATATGATTGTTTTATTAATCTGATAATATGTAGCAGTGAATAAATCTTTCTTAAAATTTATTACAGATATTGGACCTTTAGTAATTTTTTTTTTCTTTTACTATAATAACGATAAAGATTTAAAAATAGCTATACCTCCACTCATAGTTGCAACTATAATTGCAGTTCTTATAGTTTGGATACTAGAGAAAAAAATTCCAATGGTTCCACTTATAAGTGGAGTGTTAATTACATTATTTGGAGGTTTAACAATATATTTTGATAATCCAGTTTTCATCTACATGAAGCCCACAATAATTAATATTTTATTCGCGTTAGCCTTATTTTTTGGAAAATATTTTACAGATGAGCCTGTTTTAAAAAAAATTTTAGGAAAATCTTTACCATTAAGTGATGAAGGCTGGAAAATCTTAAATAATAGATGGATGTATTTCTTTTTTGGTCTTGCATTATTAAATGAAGTAATTTGGCGAACGCAAACAGAGGAGTTTTGGGTTAACTTCAAAGTTTGGGGAATGCTTCCAATCACATTTATTTTTACTGCTTTTCAAATTGGTCTTATTAATAAGTACAAACTAAATGAATAGAAACTTAAAACTTGTTGTAAATAACTTAAAAAAAGATGAGGAAATAAAGTATTTTTTTGAAAAGAATGAGTTGAAAATTATTTTGGATCTCTATGCTAAAATGGTATCTGAAGGATCTTGGAGAGACTACGGGCTTTCTATTTCTAGCAAACAAGTAAGTTTTAGTGTTTTTAAAAATGCTGCAGAAAATGCCATCTATAAAATCTGTAAAAATTTTAAACCATCAAACAAAAACTTAAGATATTTGATCACCGATACCAATGGTAAGATATTAAAAAATTCTTTTGATCTTGAAAATTTATTAAAGAATACTAATTGGAAAAAATTAAAAAATTAAAAAATTAATTATCTTCTCTGACCAAAGAGTCTTAGCAACATTATAAATAAATTAATGAAATCTAAATACAAAGTTAAAGCACCCATAACTGCTTTTTTGCCCATTAATTCTCCAGTGTCTGAGGCAACATACATATTCTTAATCTTTTGAGTATCATAAGCAGTTAAGCCCACGAAAATTAATACTCCAATTATAGAAATTGCAAAATACATCATAGAAGATTTAAGAAAAATATTAACTAGTGAAGCAATAATAATTCCAATTAAACCCATCATTAAAAAAGATCCAAATTTAGTTAGATCTCTTTTTGTTGTGTAACCGTAAATACTCATTGCACCAAAAGTTGCCGAAGATATGAAAAATACTCTAGTAACACTTAAACCTGTGTAAACTAAAAGAATTGAGGACAAAGAAAGACCCATTAAAGCTGCGAATATCCAAAAGGTAGTTTGAGCTTTTGATGAACTCATTTTATTAATTCCAAAACTCATGTAAAAAACTATTGCAAGAGGTGCGAGCATTACTACCCACTTTAATCCTGACATATATATAGCATTGCCAAATTCAGTTAATGCAACAATTGAACCATTTGCATCTGTAACAACCGACATTTTGAAAGCTAACAGTGCTATAATTCCAGTTAAAAGAACTCCTGTAGCCATATAGTTATACACTTTTAACATATAGGCTCTTAAACCTTCATCCATTGCAACTGCTTGTTTTGCAGTTGTAGATTTATTTAAAATATTTTCTTTGTTGAATTCCATGAGATTTATATAATATCATATTTCTATATTTTCAAGCCACCAAAATATAAGTAAAAATAACTTTAAAAAATGAATTACAAAAAATTAGGAAATACAGACCTTAAAGTAAGCACAATTTGTCTCGGTACAATGACCTGGGGAGAACAAAATACTGAAACGGAAGCCTTTGAACAGATGAATTTTGCATTAAATGAGGGTGTAAACTTTTGGGACACAGCTGAACTTTATGCAGTTCCTCCAAAAAAGGAAACTTACGGTCATACTGAAAAAATCATAGGCAATTGGTTAAAAAAAAACAAAAAAAGAGAAGATATTATTTTAGCAACAAAAGTTGCTGGACCATCTAGGGATTACTTGAGAAAAGGTGAAAATAGTTTTGTAGGTAAAAATTTAGAAAATGCGCTTAATGATAGTCTTAAAAGATTGAACACTGACTATGTAGACTTGTATCAACTGCATTGGCCAGAAAGAAATGTCAATAACTTTGGAAGATTGGGTTATGAGCATAAAGAAAATGAATGGAATCAATTCGAAGATGTTCTTAATGAGTTAAAAAAATATGTTGATAAGGGTAAAATTAGATATGTAGGGCTATCAAATGAAACTCCTTGGGGAGTGATGAATTATATTAAACTTTCTAAAGATAAAAATTTACCAAGAATGATGTCTATTCAAAATCCCTATAGTTTGCTGAATAGATCTTATGAAGTCGGACTTGCAGAGGTGTCTATAAGAGAACAGATAGGATGTCTCTCCTATTCACCTTTGGCAAGTGGATATTTGTCAGGCAAATATAGAAATGGAGAATTGCCAAAGGGCTCGAGAATGGAAAGAGATTATGATTTTTGGACCAGATATAGAAAGCCCAATACTGAAAAAGCAGTAGAGGAATATTTCAAAATAAGTGAAAAATATGGTCTAGATATGAGTCAAATGTCTATTAAATTTTGTGAAGAACAAGAATTTATGACAAGCGTGATCATAGGCGCAACAACCATGGATCAGTTGAAAACTAATATAGAAAGTGTAAAAGTCAAATTAGATCAAGAAGTAATAAATGCAATTAATAATGTTCAAAAAATTTTTCCAAATCCATGTCCATAATTAGATACTCAATTATTATTCTATTTTTTACATTTTCATCAGGTTTTGCTGAAGAAGTTAAAAAAATTGGAAAGTTTAAAGACTGGGAAGTAATTCAAGTATTAGACACAAGTGGAAAAATTTGTTTTGCTCAATCAAAACCTGTTTTACAATCTCCAAAAAAGGGAGATAGAGAGGCAAGATTATTTGTTACATTTAGGCCAACTGATAAAATTTCAGACGAGGTAAGCACTACATCAGGTTACGAATATAATAGCCAAAATTCAATCATAGCATCATCTGGAAAATCTAAATATAAATTTGACATTGCACAAGAAGACTTTGCTTGGATTTCAAGCAATAAAATTGAGAAAAGAATTATAAAAAGAATGAAAAAAGCATCAAGAATTATGGTTACTGCATACAATAAATCAGGATCTCAAACAATTGATCATTATTCGTTGATGGGTTTTACCAAAGCATACAATTCAGCAAAAAAAAATTGCACATAAAATCATGAAGTCAAAAAAAAGAATAGTGCTAGCCTATTCTGGAGGATTAGATACTTCAATAATTTTAAAGTGGCTTCAAGAGAATTATGATGCAGAAGTAATATGCTATACCGCCGATATTGGCCAAGAAATAAATAAAAATAAAATTATTAAAAATGCAAAAAAACTTGGTGTAAAAAAAATAATAATAAATGATCTAAAAGATATTTTTGTAAAAGATTACATTTACCCAATGATTAGAGGACATGCAATTTATGAAGGTGTCTATTTACTTGGTACATCAATTGCACGCCCGTTAATTGCAAAAGACCAAATAAGAGTTGCTAAGAAATTTAAAGCTTATGCTGTTTCGCATGGATCGACAGGAAAAGGCAACGATCAAATAAGGTTTGAATTAGGTTATCATTATTTTGGTTCAAATATAAAAATTATTGCTCCATGGAGAATTTGGAAATTAAAATCAAGAACTGACTTAATTAATTACGCAAAAAAATACAATATTCCAATTCCAAATGATAAAAAAGGAGAACCACCTTTTTCTGTGGATGATAATTTATTTCATACCTCGACAGAGGGAAAGGTCTTGGAGAACCCTAGAAATTCAGCTCCAGAATTTATTTTTCAAAGAACTGTTTCACCTGAAAAAGCACCAAATAGACCAACTTATGTTACTATAAATTTTAAAAATGGTGATCCTTTTGGAATTAATGGAAAAAAAATGTCACCCGCTAAATTACTGTTAAAACTTAATAATTTCGCTGGTAATAATGGAATTGGAAGGGTTGACTTAGTTGAGAATAGATTTTTAGGCATCAAATCTAGAGGTGTATACGAAACGCCTGGTGGCACTCTTTTAATTAACGCACATAGAGCAATTGAGTCTGTTACTTTAGATAAAGCAACCATGCATAAGAAAGATCGAATAATGTCTAGATATGCAGAATTGATTTATAATGGTTACTGGTATTCAAAAGAAAGATTTAAACTTCAGAAAATTGTTGATTTAAAAAGAAGTAAAGTTAATGGCGCAGTCAAGCTTAAATTATATAAAGGGAATATTACAATTCAATCAAGAGTTACTAATAGTAGTGCATATTCAATGAAGAAAGTTTCATTTGAGGAGAACAAGTCATTTAATAAATCTAACGTTGAGAGATTTATCAATTTTCACAAAAAAAAGCTTCGTTAACTGTAAAGTTTAGGGCAAATTAGCATTTGTTTAAATTATAAAAAATTATATCTTTGGAATATGGAATCAATTAAAAATTGGATGAGAGATGCTGCAAATATTTTATTTGATGATAGCAAAAATGATCTACGGGCACTTCCTAAAACAGTAAGACTACAAATTTTGTTAGTTTTAAGTTTTATTTGGACTACAGTTTTCAGTTTATATGTTTTTTCATATACAACTTTTGCATTTGGGTGGGCTGGTCTTTTTTTAGCTCATATAGGATTAATATTTGCCGTCTACATGACTTTTAAACAATTCCATAAAGCAGAAGCAAAATCCGCAAGTGTTTTTCAAACAAAAAATTTTGACCCTTTTAAAATAATGGTAATTGTTTTTGTAATAGTATTTATCTTTATTTTTTCAAAAGGTATTGAAGTTTTAACTAGTCCGAATCCAAATTCTTACTCAATTCCATATGATGGTCCTTTAAAATCAGCATTTGAAAAATGGCTACCATTTACTAAAGGTAAATAATGGACAATATTACAAAAAACTTACAATTAGCTTTAATGTGTATTATTTTAGTGAGCACTGTTATTGCTGTTGGCATAGAAATTAAAAATATGTTCACCAATCAGTTGGTAACATTAGCTGATTTACTTTTAATGTTTCTTTACTTAGAGGTGCTAGCTATGGTTAGAGTTTTTTGGAACCAACAGTCTATTAGTATTACACTTCCATTGCTTATTGCGATAACGGCTCTTGCCCGGTTTATTATTTTACAAGGTAAAGAGATGGATCCTACTGCACTCGTTTACGAAGCAGTTGCAATTTTGTTAATTGCTGGTGCGATTGTTGTTTTAAGGTTAAGACACAGTGATAAATTAGGTCTAAAGAAAAAAAAATCGAAATAATTAAAAGCAATGTTTGAAGCCTCAAGAGCTAAGGCCATAAATCAATTAGATAATTTTGTTGAAAATAATCTTGCAGAATATTCTAGACTAAGAAATTTTGATTTTGGACCTGAAAAGAGGTTAAATGTGTCTTGTTTATCACCATACATAACTCATGGGATAATTAATGAAAAAGAAGTGATACAAAAATCACTAAGTAAGTTTTCTTTCTCAAAAAATGAAAAATTTATTCAGGAAGTTTTATGGCGAACATATTGGAAAGGTTGGTTAGAATTAAGACCTAATGTTTGGACAGACTATCTTCTAGAATTAGATAAGATAAAAAAAGAATTTCAAAATAATCAAGATTATCTGTCTGCAATTGATGGAAAAACAAATATAGATTGCTTCAATGAATGGGTAAACGAGCTTAAAGAGAATAATTATTTACATAATCACACAAGAATGTGGTTTGCTAGCATTTGGATTTTTACTTTAGAATTACCTTGGCAATTAGGTGCGGAATTTTTTATGCAACATCTTTTTGATGGAGATGCTGCTTCAAATACACTTGGATGGAGATGGGTTGCGGGTATTCAAACTCAAGGTAAACATTACTTAGCGAGTGAATGGAATATTAAAAAATTTACTAACAATAGATTTCAAAAAGTTAAATTAAATGAAAATGCTCCTCCAAAAGTATCTGAAAAATCTTATAATGTAGTAAAACAAAATTTTACTAACCCACAAAATTTTGAAGAAAAAAACCTGTTGGTTTTTGAAAATAATCTCTCTTTTGAAATTACTGACTTTAAAAATAAACACTTTAAGAAAATTTACTTAGTTTCTAATAAAAATGATAATAGATCTATAAAGCTTAGTGAGAAATTATTGAAATTTAAATCTCAGTTAATTGAGGATCAAGAAAAAAGATTAAAAGATCAATCTATTGATTGTGAAATTATTAACATTAGTGAAATAACAAATATTGAAAATTGTTGTGGTTTATACCCAACAATAGGTGAGAATTTAGATTTTTTAAATTCGAATAATTTAGGAATTCATTTTTTATATAGAAATATTGATCAAAACGCATGGAAATATTGTAACAAAGGATTTTTTAATTTTAAAAAATATATTCCCAAAATTATAGAGCATGTTTTGTAATAAAAATTTTATGTGATATAAATTATTTCTATGAATAATACTCAAATATTAGAAATTATTGAAAACTTAAAAGGAAGAAGAGCCTATGAAAAAAAAAGAGCTTCTAAACTAGGTTTTAGTTCATTGTATGCCTATATCGAGGATAAAATTTTAAAGAAAAAAGTTTTTGAAGAGTCTAAAGTTATTCAAAATAAAATAGAAAAAGATAATCCTGAAAAGATAAAAAAAGAAAAAAAAAGTAGTTGCTCTTGCTGCTAACTTAAGATCTCGAGCACTTTTTAGAACAATATTTAACTCTTTCCCAGTTCAACTTCCATTTTCGTCTCCATGCAAATGATCTTTTACATATTGGGCATATTTTAGAAGGTAGATTTTGTTTTTTCACTAGATTGTATTTTGTTTTATAAATTTTTCTGCCTCGGATAATATCAGTTTTTTTCTTTCAGCTTTCATTTTATCAAAAATTCTCACCATCATCGATAATCTTGGGTTTTTTAAAAAAAAACTTCTATTCCTGTTGATAAACCTCCAATACAAACCATCCATGGTGTTGCACCATTCTCCTTTTTTAAAATCCATCATCTTCATAAAATAACTGGATCCACAAATGTAAGGTTTAGTTGCAAAAATACCTCCATCACTAAACAAGCCCATACCATAAACATTTGGAACCATAACCCAATCAGAGGAGTCAACAAACATTTCCATAAACCATTTATAAACGATGTTAGGTTTAATTTCACAAAGGTTCATAATATTAGACAAAATCATTAATCTCTCTATGTGATGTGACCATCCATATTTCAACGCGTTCTTAATTGCGTAATCTAAAGGTGGAAGGCCAGTTGATCCATCGTACCAACTTTTTTTCATTTTTCTATTTTGTTTAAAGAAGTTTCTTGTTTCCATTTCATTAGAATAACTTTGATAAATACCTCTCATAAATTCTCTCCACCCTATAACTTGTCGGATATATCCCTCTAATGAATTTAATCTAATTTTATTTTTCTTATGAAAATCTAAGGTTTTTTTTATTATAAGCTCAGGGGTAATTAATCCTAAATTAATGTAAGGACTCAATGCACTATGAAATAATATATTGTCTTTTTGATCAACAGCATCCTCGTAATCACCGAATAAATTAGATTTTTCCTTAATAAAAAAATTTAATAGCTTAATGACATCCTCATATTCCGTTGCAAACCAAAAGTTCTCCACATTTCCAGGATGATCTTTAAAGTATTTTTCAATAATAAGTTTTAATTTTTTTGTATGAGATGTTTCTTTTATTTTTGGAAATTTTGGAATTGAAATATTTTTTGGTAGTTTGTTCCTATTATCTTCATCAAAACTCCACTTTCCTCCCTCGGGGGTTCCATCTTTTTTAATTAAAATGTCTAATTCTCTTCGTGTATCTTTATAAAAGACAGCCATAAAAGGTTTTTTTGATTTTGATAGATATTTTTTAAAGTTTTCTCTTGAATTCAAAAACATCGGTGTTTGGACAATATTCCAATTAATATTTTCTTTTTTGGTGAAATTACTTATTTTTTTTTCAAAAAATTTATCTTCAATTTCGAAGCTAGAAATTTCGGTAATTTTTTTTGATTTTATAATTTTTTTTAATTTTTCTGTGTAGTCTAGTTTAAATGTCTTTTCCTCTATTGTTGAATATTCAATTTTAAATTTACTTTTTTTTAATCTATCGGCATGCGACCGCATGGACGAAAGAAACAGTAAAATTTTGTTTTTATGGTGTTTTTCATAAGTGCAAAGTTGAAAATCCTCAGCCATATAAAAAATATGATCTTTTTTAAACTTTTCTAAGTATTTTTCGTCAAATAGTTGGTTTCCTAGTAGAAAAAATAATTTCATAACCTATATATAACTCTTCAAAAAAAATATGTCAGATAAATATTTAGTAGTTGGAGCAACAGGAGCAATAGGATCTAATTTAGCAGAACAGCTATACTCAGCAGGTAAAGAAATCCACCTAGTGGGTAGAGATGAAGATCATACCAAATCTTTATCTGAAAAATTTAACTGCGATTACTCTATAGTCAACGTATTAAATGATGGTTTTGTAGAAAAATTAAAGTCAGACATAGAGGATGTTAAAGGTATAGCATACTGTGTGGGTTCAATAGATCTAAAGCCATTCAGGATGATAACTGAAGCTGATTTAAATAAATGTATGAAGCTTAATCTTTATTCTGCAATAGATTTAATAAAAGGATATCAAGAGTCATTAAAAAAAAACAAGGGGTCAGTAGTATTATTTTCAACTGTTGCAGCTCAAAGAGGTTTTACTAATCATTCAATAATTGCGTCTACAAAGGCAGCTGTTGAGGGACTTACTGTGTCATTAGCTGCTGAATTTGCTCCAAATATCAGAGTCAATTGTATTGCACCAAGTTTAACAAATTCAAAAATAGCTGAACCAATGTTAAAGAATAAAGTTTTAGCAGAGGGAATTGCTAAAGCACATCCTCTTAAAAGAATTGGAGAAGGAAAAGACTCAGCTTCGCTAGCAAAATTTTTGATTACTGAGGAAAGTTCTTGGGTTACGGGTCAAATAATTGCAGTTGATGGCGGAAGATCAAAGCTATCCTAGAGTGAAAAAATTTTTTTTTCTATTTATTTTTATACTTTCATTTTCAAAAGCTAATTCGGAAAACTTTAAATTTATAAAGATTGCTAATTTAAATAATCCTTGGGGCTCTTCTTTTTTAAATAATGACGAAATGATAATTACTGAAAAAAGTGGTCTCATTAAAATTGTAAATATTATTAATAATCAAGTTAGCGATGTTGAGCACAATCTTAATTTTTTGGAAGATGGACAAGGAGGGCTACTTGATATTCTACATCAAGAAAATAAAGTTTGGATTTCATATACAGAAAATAGAGGAGATAGGAAAACTAGTACCTCAATAGCTTTAGCAAATTTAGATAAAAAAAATTTAGTTTTTAAAAATATATTCCAAGCTAATCCACCAATAAATTCAGGCTATCATTTTGGCTCAAGGTTAGCTATCAAAGATAATTATCTTTATGCATCAGCTGGTGAAAGAGGTAAAGGCATGATTGCACAAGATGCATCAAAACATCCAGGTAGTATAATCAGAATTCATTTGGACGGAAGTATTCCAAATGATAATCCTAAATTTGATGGAAAACCCGACTGGTTACCTGAAATTTATCAAATTGGTATTAGAAATCCCCAAGGACTGACTGTTTCACCTTTTGACGGTAAAGTTTATATGAGTAATCACGGTGCTAAAGGTGGAGATTGGTTTGGTGAAGCAAAAAAAGGTGAAAATTATGGTTGGAAAATTCTTGGTTGGGGAGGAAAGAATTACTCGGGTTTACCTATAGGTCCTAAATGGAAACCAGGATTTACAAAAGCAATAAAATATTGGGTCCCTTCAATAGCAACAAGTGCAATTACTATTTATAAGGGCGAGGAATTTAATGAATGGAATGGTCATGCGTTAATTACATCTCTTAAAGATCAATCTTTAAGGAAATTGAAATTTGATGACTTAAATAAAGTAGACGAAGAGATTGTTTTTAAAGGAGAAATTGGAAGAATTAGAGATATTCAAGTTCACCCTGTATCTGGGAAAATTTATTTTCTAAATGAAAATGGGCTTTGGTTAATGAAAAAAAGTTAATTATAATTAAGAAGTTTTTTAAGTGATTGAAACTCTCCAATTTTAAAAATTAAAGCTTCATCACTTTGATATCCGTAATTTTGTGCATTATCTTTAAATCTTTGCCTTGGCTCCATAATTGGTTCTAAGGAAAGTACAAATGTTCCCCAGTGCATTCCTAAAACCTTTTTACTTTTGAGATCTCTGGCTATGCTCAATGCTTCCTCTGGATTTGTGTGATAAGTTGACTTATCTTTATAAGGTGCCATTGGGTAAAAGTTATAAGCACCTATATTTAAAATTGTTAAATCTATTGGCCCATATTTCTCACCAAGATCTTTGTAAATATTTCCAACACCTGTATCACAAGCAAAAAGTATTTTTTTGCCCTTGTAATTAATTAAAAAATTTCCCCACAAAGTTTTATTAGTATCCGTCAAGCTTCTTTTTGACCAATGGACTGCAGGTAAAAAAATTACTTTTAAATCATTATTCACTTTGATCTCGTCGTACCAATCCATTTCATTAACGTCCTTATACCGTTTAAAATATTTTCCTAGTTTTAGAGGAAGCATTACCTTTGCTTGCTTATATGGAAATTTTCTTATTGTACTCATATCTTGATGATCATAATGGTTATGAGTTAGTAAAAATAAATTAATTTCTGGTAATTCCTCTAAATTTAAAGCTGGTTCAGTAAATCTTTTGGGCCCAAATATAAGTGGTCCAGCGTTTTTAGAAAAAACAGGATCTGTAATAATCGTGGTCTCACCTAATTTAATCAAAAAAGTAGCATGCCCAATCCAACCAATATAATCATCATTTTTTAGGGTATTAAATTCTTTAATTACATTACTTTTTTCTACAACATGATCACTTGGAACAGTCATATCCAAATTTTTTTTTTCTTGTCTAAACTTTTTAAATGACCAATTAAAATTTTTATTTCTCTCAGGGGATCCCTCTGGATTTCTAAATGTCCCATCTGGTAGGTGATGATAAGGTTTATTTTCCATACTTATTGTGAATGAGTTATAAGTTAAAAAAATAACAATAAAAATTGCTAATTTTTTCACAGTAATAATTTAATTTTTTTGTGATCTTTTGAAACAATCTATTGTGTTTTTTAGTAAACACGCGATAGTCATTGGGCCAACACCTCCAGGAACGGGTGTTAATGCTTTTGCAACTTTTGAAACTTCATCAAATGCTACATCTCCAACTATACCTTTTTCCGTTTTATTAATTCCAACATCTATAACAATTGCATCTTTTTTAACCCAGTCACCTTTTACTAATTCAGGGATACCAACTGCTGCCACTATAATATCCCCCTCTAAACACTCTGCTTTTAAATCTTTTGTTTTTGAATGAGTGATAGTTACGGTACAATTTTCCTTTAATAATAATTGCGTCATAGGCTTTCCGTTTAAATTTGATCTACCAACTACAACTGCCTTTTTTCCGTTTAAGTTAGGTTCAATTTTTTTAATAAGAAGATAACATCCAAGAGGTGTACACGGAATTGAGCTTTCATATCCGGAAGATAAATTACCAACATTCATAGGATGAAATCCATCAACATCTTTTGCTGGATCAATAGCCTCAATAACTTTCTGTTTATCAATATGTTTTGGCAGTGGAAGCTGTACTAAAATTCCTGAAACACTATTATCTTTATTTAGCTCTTCTATTTTTTCTAAAACAGTTTTTTCTTCGACTGAGTCTGGATACCTTATTACATCAGATTTTAAGCCAACCTCAATTGCTGATTTCTCCTTATTTCTCACATAAATTTGACTAGGAGTTAAATCTCCTATTAGTATTACTGTTAAACCAGGGACTTGATTATATTTTTTTTTTAATTCAGAAACTTCTTCTTTTAGTTCCTGTCTAAGTTCAGCCGCAGCTTTTTTTCCATCGATTAAAATCATAAATTAATTAAATATAATTGGTGCTAAGTAGAGCTTCATACACATTTCTACAAACCATATCAACAAAAGAAGAATAATAGGGGAAATGTCAAAAGCACCTAAATTAGGAAGAAATCTTCGAATTCTTGATAGGGCTGGTTCTGTAAACCTATAACCAAACTGTAATATGGAATAAACAAATCTATTTGAAGTATTTATAATATTAAAACCAACCAACCAGCTTAATATTACATAGCCAATTATTACATAAGAATATAATTTCAAAACTTGAAGAGCTAAGTAGTAAATAGCTATCATTTTTTTTCTACATATATTGATTGACTTGGAAATGCAAAAGAAGCTTTATTTGTCTCAACTATTTGCTTTATAGAAAGCGCCAGATTCTCTTTTACTTTTAACCATTCGTTCCAACTATTTGTTTTACTGAAACATCTTACATACATATCTATGGAACTGTCTGCAAATTTGTCCACTCTCACAGCAACTCCAATTGATTGGTCAAAATCCTCACTTTTATTTATATGTTCTTCTATTTGATTCCTAATAGTTTTAAGTTGGTCAACTGTGGTGTCATATTGAAGTGTAATTATCCAACTTATTAACCAGTTTGTGGTTTGACTAACATTTATTACAGCGTTTTCAGCAAATTGAAAATTTGGAATTATTGCAAGTGACTTGTCAAATTTTCTTATCACTGTAGATCTAAATCCAATTTTTTCAACGACACCCTCTATTATTCCGTCTACTCTGATCCAATCACCCATCCTAAATCTTTTTTCAACTAGAACTAAAATTCCTGAAATTAAATTTTTAAATAAGTCCTGCGCACCTAATGCAACAGCAACTCCAAATAAACCTAAACCAGCAATAATTGGTCCAATTTTAATTCCCCATAACTCAAGAACTGCAGCAGCACCTAAAATAAAAATTAGAATTTTTAAAGATTTGATAATCCATCCTATTAGTTCTCTTGTTAGAATTTTATCTAATCCACTTAAAATATAAGAAATTGGCTCTATTATTTGATGAATAATCCAAAATATTAAAATGGTTATTAGTGTCCTGTTTAGGTTATCTACAAAATCTCTCATGTCGTCAGAAAATGACATGTAATAACTTGCAAAAAAAACTCCTAAGACAATTGGAAGAAACCTTGCAGGCCCCATCATTGATTTAACAAATGTATCGTCAAGTTTATTAGTTGTACGTTTGGAAATTATTTCAATTTTTTTAATAATTAATCTGCTTATTAAGCCCCTAAAAATAAGAAAAAGAAGAAAAATTCCCAAACCAACCAAGATCTGAAAAAAATCTATCCCAAGGATACCTTTTTCCCATACTGATAAAAATAAGCTTTTAAAATTGTTTAAGACTTCCATAATTTAAATTTTATATAGTAAATACTCTTCTTCACCAGGATTAAATAAAAATATTTTTTTCCACTTTATTTCGTTAAGAACAGCTGATGATTTTTCACCTAAACACATTAAATTTGTATCCATCCAATTATCAATTAAATTATATTTTTTAAGCAAGTTTAGATAACTACGAGCACTATTTTCAGAATAAATAAAAACTATCTCTGGTATAGAATTTTTTAATTGCCCTACAAATTCATCAGATAATTTTTCAATGGAACTTACAGAATAATTAATAATTCTTTTCACATAGTAACCTTCTATTTTTAATTCTTTGTCCAAGTCATAAGAAACTAACTCTCCACTTACATAAATTAAATTACCATTTTTAGGATCGAAGTTTTGTAAAATTATTTCTTTTAGATTTGAAACATTTCCTTCAGCAGTAAAAATATTTTGAAAACCTTTTTTTTTTGCAATTTTCTCTGTTGCATTTCCTACACAAAAACAAAATATATCTTTATTTATTTTTGAAATGTCTAAATTTTTAATTGCGTTAGAACTTGTAAAAATTATTCCTTTGAATTCATTATAATTTGGGTCCTCATAATCTTTTTTTTCAATTGTTATTACTGGCAGATGAGAAACTTGATGACCTAGTTCTTTAAACCTCATAATCAAATCTTTGGAATCTTCTAAAGGTCTTGTTAATAGTATGTGCATTTTAACCTTTATATGATCCTTTAGATTTAATCTTCAAGTCTCCTGCAATTTTTTTTGCTAAAATCATGTGATTTTCTATGTCATCATCTTCCTTGATAAAAAATCTTCTTTTTCCATCAACAGAGAATAATTCTGCTGTGAGTTCAATTTTATTTTTCTTTATTGTTGCAAAAACGCCTATGGCTGTATCACAATCTCCCTCTAATATTTTAAGAACTTCTCTTTCTGTATTTGCAATAATTCTAGTTTGTTTGTCATTTATTTTCTCTATTAATTTAAGTATGTCTTGATTATTTTCATTGCACTGTATTGCTATTATACCTTGTCCAGCACAAGGAACTAGTTTTGCAACATCAAATTCATCTGTAATTTTATTTTGTAAATTTAAAGAGTCTATTCCTGCTTTTGACAAGATGATTGCATCGTACTCATTATTATTTTCTAATTTTTTAATTCTTGTATCAACATTTCCTCTTATCAATTTATATACCAAATCAGCTCTAACATTTCTTAACTGATATTCTCTTCTAAATGAGGACGTACCAATAACTGATCCTTGCTTAAGATCATTAAATTTTAAATTTTTACTGATTAGTATTTCATTTGGTGAGTTTCTTTTCAAAAAGCAATTTGTTGTTAGTCCAATAGTATCGGCAGATGGCATATCTTTGAGAGCATGAACGGCTATATCAATTTTATTTTCTAATAATTCTTTTTCAATATCTGTCGAAAACATTCCTTTTCCACCCATACTTGAAAGTCTTTCATTTTGATTTTGATCACCGCTGGTTATAATTTTTCTTATCTCAATTTTTCCAGAATAGAATTTTGATATCTCACTCTTCACCTTTTCTGCATAAATTATAGCAAGCTTACTTCCTCTTGATCCAATTATGATGTTATCTCTTTTCATAAAACTAATTTCTATTACATTCTTATAATTTAATTGTATTAATTAAAAAAAAAATTTTATGTCAGAAAAACCAATAATATTAGGTATAGAGACTAGTTGTGATGAAACAGCAGTTTCATTAATTCAAGATAATCAAAATGCAACACCAAAAATTCTATCAAACATAATCTCAAGTCAATTTGATATTCATAAAGAGTTTGGCGGTGTAGTTCCTGAATTAGCTGCTAGATCACATGTAGAAAAAATCGACCTTATAGCGAAAAAAGCAATTAGCGATAGTGGAATTGAATTAAATAAAGTTTCTGCGATAGCGGCGACTTATGGTCCTGGTTTAATAGTTTGTCTCTCAGTTGGACTAAGTTTTGGTAAAGGATTAGCATCAACTTTGGGTATTCCCTTTATAGGGATAAATCATTTAGAAGGACACGCTTTAAGTCCAAAACTCCACGATAAAATTGATTACCCTTATCTTCTACTATTGATTTCTGGAGGCCACAGTCAGTATCTATCCGTAAATGGTTTGGGAGATTATAAAAGACTTGGTACTACAATAGATGACGCATTGGGGGAAGCATTTGATAAAACTGCAAAATTGTTGGGTATAGATTTTCCTGGAGGGCCTAAAATTGAAGAGTTTGCTAAAAAAGGAAATCCAGAAAAATATGATTTACCAAAACCAATAATTAATAAAGGTGGATGCAATCTATCTTTTGCAGGACTTAAGACTGCAATTTTAAGAATTGTAAAAAATATTAAAAGTGATCAGGAAAAATTTGATCTTGCAGCATCATTTCAGAAAACAATAGAAGAAATATTGTTTACAAAAACAAAAGTTGCATTAGATGAGTTTAAAAAATTAAATTCAACAAACAAAGGTTCATTTGTAGTAGCTGGAGGAGTAGCTGCAAATAAAGGTATAAGAGAAAAATTAATTGAAGTAAGTATGCAACATAATTTCAAACCTATTTTTCCTGATTTACATTTGTGTGGTGACAATGCTGCAATGATAGCAATGGTAGGATTAGAAAAATTTAAAAATAAACAATTTGATAATTTAGATTTACCCGCAGATCCAAGACTTCCTCTAGATGCAAATGCTAAATTCCTAAAAGGAGCAGGAGTAGAATTATAATAAGATAATTGTTACTTAAACCAACAATTGTGATACATCGATGATTCAAAAGTTAAGTAAACATTGGAGAAACAATTAGATGAAGTATTGGTTATTAAAGTCAGAACCAGACGTCTGGTCTGTTGATCAACAAATCAAGGCTGGATCAAAAGGTGCAAATTGGGATGGAGTTAGAAACTATCAAGCAGCAAATAATCTAAAAAGCATGAAGAAGGGTGATCTCTGTTTTTTTTACCATTCTAATATTGGCAAAGAAATTGTCGGTATAGTTGAGGTAATCAAAACTGCCTTTATAGACCCAACAGATAAAAAAAAGAAGTTTGTTGCAGTTAAAGTTAGATTTAAAAGCAAACTACAAGCTCCTGTTACTCTTGAAAATATTAAAAAAAATAAGTATTTAAGCCATTTAGCCTTGATCAAACAAAGCAGACTTTCGGTGATGCCAGTTGATTATAAAAGCTGGAAAATTATAAATAACATGAGTAAAATTTAAATTAAAATTATTACATGCCTAAAAAAAAAAAGAAAAATACAAGAAAGAGAAAAAAAATTTCTAAAAAATTAAAAAATAAGTCTAAAATTAAAAAAAAATCTTCAAAAAAAATTAAAAAAAAAATAAAAGTTCAAAATCAAGAGACAAATCAAGTCTCAGAGGTAATAATAAAAACTAAACCTGAATGGATAAAAAGTAGTTTAGCAAATAAAAGTAAATACCAACAAAAGTATTCTCAATCTATAAAAAGCAATGATGAATTCTGGAGAAAAGAAGGAAAAAGAATTACATGGATTAAACCATATAAAAAAATCAAAGATGTAAAATACAGTACTAAAGATGTAAGAATTAAATGGTTTGAAGATGGAACTTTAAATGCATCTGCAAACTGTATTGATAGACATTTAAAAGATAAAAAAGACAAAACTGCAATCATTTGGGTTGGAGATGATCCAAAAGATAGTCAAAAAATAACTTATAAACAACTCCATCAAAAAGTATCTAGAGCAGCAAATGGTTTAAAAAAATTAGGAATTAAAAAAGGTGATAGAGTTACTATTTACTTAACGATGATACCTGAGCTTGCAATTCTAATGCTTGCTTGTGTAAGAATTGGTGCAGTTCATTCAATAATTTTTGGTGGTTTTTCTGCTGAGTCTATTTCTGGAAGAGTTAACGATTGTGAGTCAGAATACATTATTACTGCAGATGAAGGAGTTAGAGGAGGAAAAACTATTCCTCTTAAATATACAACTGATGAAGCGCTATTAAATTGTCCAAATGTTAAAAAATGCATTGTAGTAAAACGTACGGGAAATTATATCAATTGGGATAATGAAAGAGATGTTTGGTACCATGATTTAATTAAAGATGTTTCAAATCAATGTGAACCGGAGGAAATGAATGCGGAAGATCCTTTATTCATTTTATATACTTCAGGTTCAACAGGTAAGCCAAAGGGTGTACTTCACACTACTGGTGGATACATGGTTTATGCCTCAATGACACATCAATATATTTTTAATTATAAGCCAAAAGATATTTACTGGTGCACGGCTGACATTGGTTGGGTTACAGGTCATAGCTATATAATTTATGGGCCACTTTCCAATGGAGCAACTACAATTATGTTTGAGGGTATTCCAAATTACCCTGACAGTTCAAGATGGTGGCAAATAGTTGATAAATATAAAGTAAATACATTTTACACTGCTCCAACTGCAATCAGAGCTCTAATGCGAGAAGGCGATAAACCCGTTAAAAAAACATCACGTAAATCATTAAAACTTTTAGGCACAGTTGGGGAACCAATCAATCCTGAAGCATGGATGTGGTACTATAAAATGGTAGGAAATTCTAAATGCCCAATTGTAGATACATGGTGGCAGACAGAAACAGGTGGAATTATGATTGCTCCTCAAACTGGTGCTATTCCACTTAAGCCAGGTTCAGCAACAAAACCGTTCTATGGAATTAAACCTGTCTTAGTTGATAAAAACGGTGATGAAATTAAAGGTGCTGGAGAAGGAAGACTTTGTATTGCTCAATCATGGCCAGGTCAAATGAGAACAGTTTATGGGGATCATCAAAGGTTTATTGATACTTACTTTTCTCAGTTCAATGGAAAATATTTTACAGGAGATGGATGTAGAAGAGATAAGGATGGTTACTATTGGATAACAGGTAGAGTGGATGATGTAATTATAGTATCAGGACATAACCTGGGAACTGCAGAAATAGAAAGTGCATTTGTCGCTCATCCAAAAGTAGCAGAGGCGGCAGTAGTTGGGTATCCACATGATATTAAAGGAAATGGTCTCTACTGTTATGTAACTCTAAATGCTGGAGAAACAGAAACAGGGGAGCTTGAAAGAGATTTAAAACTTTGGGTTAGAAAACAAATTGGACCTCTAGCAACTCCAGACCTTATTCATTTTACTCCAGGTCTTCCAAAAACAAGATCTGGTAAAATAATGAGAAGAATTTTAAGAAAAATTGCTGCTAATGAACATGAGCAATTAGGTGATACTACCACTTTGGCAGATCCTAGTGTTGTAAACAGTTTAGTTGAAAATAGGAAAAATATTTAAAATTGAATTAAACTTACGAATTCTTTTTTTATAATATCCCATTTTAAAATCATTGAATTAAGTACAATCTGTCGATCTAAAGTTTTCAACTCTTCTGCTATTGGGGCCCATTTATATAATGACAAAGCACTAGGATTGAATGGCAAATCTTGATAATATTCATTCCAATTAATTTTTTCTAACCTTTCATCAAAACTTTTTCTAGCCGTCTCAATGATGTCCAATGGCATCTTATTTGAAATTTCATCATCTAAAATCTTATTGAATATTTCTTTTGCTTTACTTATTTCCTGAAAATTAAAATTTACTTTTAAATATGAGAATGTAAAAAAAGTTAAATCCTGCAAAGATACCGAATAAATATTCCATTTTGCAAGATTTACTGATCCCATAAAAGTATCATTTTCAAAATGAAGTACATATCTCGTTCCCATTCTAGTTTTTAAATAGTTATACAAAGTTACTTGGGTTACCCATGCAGATTTTGTTTGAATAAACTCTTCTAAGTGGTCTAAATTTTTGATTTTTTTCTTTGGAATAAACGCTCTGAACATAGCAAATAAATATATTTTGAAATCTCTTAGCGTGAGATCTTTCCAGGTTAATTTGTATTTTCCCATAATTTGTGCGAGGTAAGTCAATTATACCTCAAAAAAGTAAGTAAATAAGTACTTTATATGTATAATTTTTAGTCTTTTCAAAGCTCTTATAATGGTTATGGTTTTATCAAGTTATAACTTAATAGAGAGGTAAAAATGTCAAATCAAACAAAACATTGGGAAAAAACCCGTAGCTTGTTGTCTATAACACTTGCTATATGGTTTGTATTCTCAATTGGCATCTTTCTCTTTGGAGCTGAAATGAACGAGGTCACTGGACCTTTTGGATATCCATGGACATATTGGTTTACATGTCAAGGATCTCTTGGAATCTTTGTAATTTTAATTTTCTGGTTTGCAAATAGGCAAGAAAAAATTGATGAAGAGTTCGGCTTTAGCGAAAGAGAGGACGAATAATGAAAGGTAGTTTTATAGATAATTTGCCAAGAGTT
Organism: uncultured Pelagibacteraceae bacterium; assembly: GCA_902574735.1. GTDB lineage: Bacteria > Pseudomonadota > Alphaproteobacteria > Pelagibacterales > Pelagibacteraceae > Pelagibacter. The sequence continues at coordinate 3,326 of CACGOY010000008.1, read as the reverse complement.
TATGGAATTTATACTGGAGGATTTATAGGTTTCATAGTCATCATGGCAATTGCTGAACAGATGGGTATGTCTGCTAAAGCGATAGGTATCGCTTTTGTTGCATTCACAGTATTCATCTATGCATTAATTGGTTATCTATCACGAACAGCCCAAGCAGATGCTTATTACGTAGCTGGAAGGCAAGTACCAACAGTGTTCAATGGAATGGCCACAGCAGCAGACTGGATGTCTGGTGCTTCATTCGTTGCAATGGCAGGTGGTATTTACTTTAAAGGTTATGGTTATATGGCTCTACTTGTAGGTTGGACTGGTGGTTACGTGCTTGTTGCATCCTTATTAGCACCATACTTAAGAAAATTTGGCTGTTACACAGTCCCAGATTTTATAGGTACAAGATACGGTGGTAATTTAGCTAGGTTCTGTGCGGTGGTTGTTTTAACTGTTGCATCGTTCACTTATGTAACAGCTCAAATTAACGCTACGGGTACTATTGCATCTGTTGCACTTGATATTCCATTTCAGTACGCTGTTTATATTGGATTAATAAGTATCTTATTATGTTCAATGTTGGGTGGTATGAGAGGAGTAACTTGGACACAAGTTGCACAATATATCGTGCTAATTATAGCTTACCTGCTTCCAGTATTCTGGATCAGTAACAAAATGGGTGCAGGGTTCTTCCCTCACTTTATGTTAGCTGATGAGGTTGCTAGAATTGGTGAACTTGAACAGCAATTTGGTTTCGTTGCAAATTCTAAGGAAGATCTTGCTTTGGTACCAAAAGGCTTAGCAGGAATAACTAAAGCTCACTCTGCAGTTAACGCTACACCTTGGGCATTTATTTCATTAGCATTGGCAATGATGATGGGAACAGCTTCATTACCACACGTTATGATGAGATACTTCACTACTCCAAGCGTAAAAGCAGCTAGAAAATCAGTAGGTTGGTCATTATTCTTTATCTTCTTACTTTATTCTTCTGCTCCGATGTTAGCTACACTTTCTAAGTTGTCATTGATTGATCCAACTTTATCAACTGGTATAATCGGTAAATCAATAGCAGAAGTTCAAGCGATAGATTGGTATCAAAACTGGAACCAAGCAAACTTGATGTTTATCAGCGACTTTAACGGAAATGGAACTGTTGAATTAAACGAGTTCTTCATGGGTGGTAAAGCCGTTGTATTAGCAACTCCAGAGATCGCAGGATTACCATATGTAATTTCGGGTCTGGTTGCTGCTGGAGGTATGGCTGCTGCTATGTCAACAGCTGATGGTTTAATTCTAGCGATTGCAAACGCTATATCACATGATGTTTACTACAAAATCATTGATCCAAAAGCGGAAACTGCAAAGAGACTAGTTGTTGCAAGGGTATTGCTTGTAGTAATTGGTTTTGCTGGAGCAACTATCGCAGCGATGGAGATACAAGGTATCTTAGGTTCGGTTATTTGGGCATTTGACTTTGCGATGTCTGGATTGTTCTTCCCACTTGTACTAGGTGTATGGTGGAAGAGAGCCAACAGACAAGGTGCAATTGCTGGAATGATCTTAGGTTTAGTTTCAGGTGCTTGGTACTTAGTTTGGGTACGAAGTGGTGGAAGTGGTTTCCTAGGTATTACACAATTAACATTTGGTATCTTTGGATCAGCTGTAAGTTTAGTTTCTATGGTTGTTGTAAGTTTAATGACACAAGAGCCAGATAAAGCTACTCAAAAAATGGTTGATAACGTACGTGTACCGAGTGGTAAAACAATTCTTGGTAAACAACACTAAATAAACTCTTTTAAGGGGCGATTAATTTCGCCCCTTTAATTTCAATTATTTTTCCAATATAAATTTTAAATGTCAGCAAACTTTCATCCTTTAATCTATTTTATAGATTATTTGCTTGGAATAATTATGTGGACCTTGATTGGGAGAGTTGCAATGAATATTTTCCAACGTGAAGACTCTGAGTTTTTTTTCATGAAAGTTTTTGTTAAATATACAAATCCTTTGATTAATGTATTTAAACCAATTACACCTTCTTTTATAATTGGGCCACTGGTGCCATTATATGTCGCTTGGTTTTTTTATATGATTAGATTTTATTTAATGCCTTGGATATTGGGTTATTCTGTAATGGGAATGTTGTCATTTCCTCTTGAGAGTGAAATTTCAAGACAAATTTATCAATTTTTTAATTCAATTAAATTTTAAAAATTGGTACTAGTAAACCTGGTACTAATGAAAAAAATTCAAATTTCACCATCAATTTTATCAGCAGATTTTAGTCAATTGGCTAATGAAATAAAACGACTTGAGGAAGGTGGGGCTGACATGATCCACGTCGATGTGATGGATGGACATTTCGTTCCTAACCTCACAATTGGTCCACCAGTCATTAAAGCACTTAGAAAACATTGCTCATTGAAGTTTGATGTACACTTAATGATATCCCCAGTGCATAAATATATAAAAGACTTTTCAGATGCTGGGGCTGATATTATTACATTTCATCCAGAAGCAACAGAGAGTATGAAAGAAACAATATCATTAATTAAAAGTTTGGACAAGAAAGTAGGTGTTTCATTAAATCCTGATACAGAAATTAAAACAATATCCGACTACTTAGATAATATTGACTTAGTATTAATAATGAGCGTATTTCCTGGTTTTGGAGGTCAAAAATTTATACCAGAGGTATTGAATAAAATAAAATCACTAAAAGAAGTAAAAGATAAAAATAATTATAATTTTGATATTGAAGTTGATGGTGGAGTTAACTTTTCAAACTCTAAAGATATTCTAAATGCTGGAGCAAATATATTGGTCTCTGGTACTACAATTTTTAAAGAAAATAGAGGGGACATTAAAAAAAATATTGAGACACTAAGATTAGTGTAAAATGAAATTGAACAATTTCACGCTGGTTATCAATCAATCACTTTATCAAGTTTTAAAAAAAATAAGAAAAATTTATTTGAATTCTTCTATTTATGACAAGAGTATCTCATCAAAAAATCTTAAAGCATTAACTTATAAACCTTCCTTAAAAATTTTAGGTTCAATTGCAAAATATGAAAAAACTAAAAATAAAATTGAAGATTTTGAAACAGACAAAATTTGGGAAGTAAAAGAACTTTCTTATAAGGACTATAAAAAATTAAATAATTTTTTTTGGCTTTTTTCAGTTGATTTAAAGTCTTCTAAAAAAAATTTGTATATCAATAATAAATAAATGGATTGAAAGTAATCAAAAATATAATGATAATTTATGGGAAATCGACACATTATCAAGAAGAATCATTTCATGGATCACGAATTCACAATTAACATACGAT
>CACGOY010000007.1:0-60903 GCA_902574735.1 uncultured Pelagibacteraceae bacterium | reverse complement strand
TCGCATCCCTACTCTACTGCTGAGGATGAATGTTTGGTTCACAATGGCTCATTATCTAATCATAATAATGTAAGAAGAGATTTAATTAAAAAAGGACAAGAATTTAAATCAGAAAATGATACTGAAGTTGCTGCTGGATATATTTCAAACAAAATTTCTGAAGGAAATAATTTAAAAAATACTTTAACAAGTAGTCTAAAAAACCTGGATGGCTTTTATACTTTTATTGCAGGTACTAAAGATGGTTTTGCCTTATTGAGAGATGAGGTTGCATGTAAGCCAGCAGTTGTTGCTGAAACAAAAGACTATGTTGCTGTTGCTTCAGAATTTCAAGCAATGGCTCATTTGCCAAATGTAAATTCTGCTAAGATTTTTGAACCAAAACCTGGTGTTGTCTATAACTGGTAATTATGAATTTTGATCTAAGTAAAAAAAAACTAACCGACATTAACAAATATCTTCAAAATATAGATAGAAAAAGTAATGTCAGAAAATTTAAAATACAGAATCCTTCAGGTCATCATGCAATATGTGCAGGTTTAAAAGATGATATTGATGTAACTATAAATGGGCATACTGGTTACTATTGTGCTGGAATGAACCAAAAGGCATCTGTTACTGTTCACGGAAATGTTGGAACAGGTGTTGCTGAAAATATGATGTCTGGAAATGTATTTGTTAAAGGAAATGCTTCACAATCTGCTGGTGCAACTGGTCATGGTGGAAATCTTGTTATTGAGGGTGATGCGAGTTCAAGATGTGGAATTTCTATGAAAGGAATTAATATTATTGTTAAAGGGTCTGTTGGTCATATGTCAGCGTTTATGGCTCAAAAGGGAAACTTAATTATTTTTGGTGATGCAGATGAAGATTTGGGAGATAGTATTTATGAGGCAAAAATCTTTGTTAAGGGTAAAGTAAAAAGTTTAGGCGCAGATTGTGTTAAAAAAAAAATGGATGACAAAAGTATTAATGAATTAAGAAAGATATTTAAAGATTTAAATATTTCTGAAAATCCCAAAAATTTTAAAAGATATGGCTCTGCTAGAAAACTATATAATTTTAAAATTGATAATGCAGGAGCGTATTAAATGAAAAAGAAAGGCTTAAAAGAATTTAAAACATTTCCTCAATCAACTATTAATGAAATTCAAAGAGCAGCTAAAGAGGGAATTTATCAAATACGAGGGTTAGGTGCTAAAAGAAAAGTACCTGATTTTGATGATTTAGTTTTCTTAGGTGCTTCAATGTCTAGATATCCTTTAGAAGGATATAGGGAAAAATGTAACACTTCAGTTGTGCTTGGAGACAGATTTGCAAAGAAACCTTTAAAGTTAGATATACCTATTACTATAGCTGGAATGAGTTTTGGTGCGTTAGGCGCTAACGCTAAAGATGCATTAGGAAGGGGTGCATCCTCAATGGGAACTTCAACAACAACAGGTGATGGAGGAATGACCAAAGAAGAAAGAGGTTCATCTAAGTATTTAGTTTACCAATTACTTCCTTCTAGATATGGCATGAATCCTGATGATTTAAGAAAAGCTGATGCAATTGAAGTTGTAGTTGGACAAGGTGCAAAACCAGGTGGTGGAGGTATGCTGTTAGGTCAAAAAATCAATAAAAGAGTTGCAGGAATGAGAACGCTACCAGAGGGAATAGATCAAAGAAGTGCATGTCGTCATCCTGATTGGACTGGACCAGATGATTTAGAGATTAAAATTCAAGAGTTAAGAGAAATAACAAATTGGGAAAAACCTATTTATATTAAAGTAGGTGCAGCAAGATCTTATTATGATACTGCGCTTGCAGTTAAAGCAGGTGCAGATGTTGTTGTATTAGATGGAATGCAAGGAGGTACTGCTGCAACACAAGATGTGTTTATTGAACATGTTGGAATTCCAACTTTAGGTGCATTAAGAGAAGCAGTTGATGCATTAAAAGAATTAAATATGCATCGTAAAGTTCAACTAATTGCTTCTGGTGGAATTAGAACAGGAGCGGATGTTGCAAAAGCACTTGCTATGGGAGCGGACGCAGTATCAATTGGTTCTGCTGCTATGATGGCATTGAATTGCAATGCAGATTTATACAGAAAAGATTATGAAAAACTTGGAACAGAACCTGGTTACTGTCATCACTGTCATACAGGTAGATGTCCTGTAGGTGTTGCAACACAAGATCCTAAACTTGAGAAAAGACTAGATCCAAAAGAAGGTGGAAGACAATTAAAAAATTATTTGACTACTTTAACGTTAGAGTTGCAGACCTTAGCAAGAGCAAATGGTAAGTCTGATGTAAGAAATTTAGAGCCTGAAGATTTAGTTGCTTTAACAGTTGAAGCAGCTGCCATGGCAAGAGTTCCATTAGCTGGAACTAATTGGATACCTGGATTTAAAGAAAAAGATTGATTAAGAATTTGAATTCTAATAGCTTTTAATATGCCAAAAAATCTTTCACAAATTGCTAAACAAAAAAAAATAAAATACTTTTTAATAAGTTTTGTGGACTTATTTGGAGTATTAAGATCAAAATTAGTGCCTGCTCAAGCAATTGCTGAAATGCAAAAGAATGGTGCAGGATTTGCTGGATTTGCTACTTGGTTGGATATGACACCAGCAGATAGTGATATGTTTGCCATACCTGATCCTGATAGTTTAATTCAATTACCTTGGAATAAAGAAATTGGATGGTTAGCTTCTGATTTATATATGGATGGAAAACCAGTAGAGGCTTCACCGAGAGTAATGCTTAAAAACCAAATCCAGAAACTAAAAGCAAAAAAACTTCAGATGAAGTCAGGTGTTGAATGTGAATATTTTTTAATTTCTGAAGATGGTTTATCTATAGCTGATCCAAGAGATATACAGTCAAAACCTTGTTATGATCAATCTGCATTGATGAGAAGATATGATCTAATTAAAGAAATTTGTGACAGTATGATTGAACTTGGTTGGAAGCCATACCAAAACGATCATGAAGATGCGAATGGTCAATTTGAAATGAACTGGGATTACTCTGATAGTCTTGTTACTGCAGACAGACATGTGTTCTTTAAATTCATGGTAAAAAATCTTGCTGAGAAACATGGATTGCCAGTTTGCTTAAAAATATTAATGCTTTTACCGTATCCAACAATTGAAACTTCTTTAATTTTCTCATTAATTACTTTTATTACTTCTTTAGGTTTATCTTTTGTTTCCATTATTATGTGGTCAGAGTATCTAATAAGTTTTATTTTCTTAAAGTATTTTGATATTTTTTTTCTAAAATCTTGCTCTGAAAGATTGTTTAAACAAATTGAGTATTTAAAATTATTTTTATTTTCTTTTGTGTAAATTGCAAATCCTGCACTATCAGGACCTCTTGTTGCCATATTATCTAACATTCCAGATAAAAATTTACCTAAAGACTTTTCGTACTTTTTTGTTTTTAAATATATTCCAACTATTCCACACATAAGTTTAAGTGATTTTACTTTAACAGATTTAATAAAGCGTCTTTGTAATATAATAAGTTTACTACTACAATAATAATAACAGCGATGATTGCGCCATATTTGGCTTTAGGCCATGCTAACCTTGCCATCTTGCTTGGAGTTTTATTTTCTTGTTGATTGTTATTCTCGGGATTTTCCATTTTTAAAAAAGAGGGCACATATAATAATGTGCCCTCTTTAAAGTTTTAGCCGTCTGTTATATTGCTTTTCCAGTCATTAGCACCTGGTCTTTTTCTAGCAATTTCATTCATCTTACCATCTTCTTGTTTAGATGAAATTACATGCCAGCCGACCCAAATGATGATTGCTACAATAACTAGCACTCCTTCTGAGCCAACACCTGGATAAACAGATCCTTGTACCTCAGAGGCACTTAAATGATCTATCCAATTAGATACTGTTGCCATTTATATACCTCCTTTATCTACTGGCTGAGGCCACAGCTTTTTCGTCATCTTTAGCCTCCTCCATAATTGTGTAATCAAGTCCTGCAAGCTCTACTTCTTTTGGAATTCTTAATTTACCCATTCCATTTAGAACTTTAGCAATTATATAACCTGGAAGCATACCAAGTACAAAAAACATAATTATTGCACCAATAAACATTCCTAAAGGATTAATCGCTGCATATGTAGTTCCATCCCACATTTCTCCTACACCATAACCAGATGAAGGATACCCGTTTAAAACAAAACCACAAATTACAAGACCAACAAACCCAGCATAACCATGTACAGCTACAGCTCCAACTGCATCGTCGATTTTATATTTTCTCTCGACCCAGTAATGCATTTTGTAAGCTATAACTACACCTATCATACCGATTATCATTGATTGAATTGGATGATATAAATCATTACCTGCAGATGCACAAATTATGCCCGCAAGTCCTGATGAATAAGTCCAAAAAGGATCTCCCTTTGATATTACATAACCAGCCAACAATCCTCCAGATAACGACATTAAAAAGTTCATCGTTATTCCACTAAGTGTTGTTGGAGTTAAGTAGATGTTAGTTGCTGTAAAGAAAGTTACACCTTCCATGCCATACTCAGGTCCAAGATCGTAAATTGGAACATTACAAGCTGCGTAAAAGCCCCAAAAACCTGTATAGATTAAAAATAATCCAACAGTTACTAACCAAGGGTTTCTTGGTCCAATATTTCTAGGTTCTCCGCTCGAAGAAAATTTTCCAATTCTTGGTCCTAAAACAACAAGAACACCTAAAGCAAAACCTCCTGCAATTGCGTGAATTACACCTGAAGCATATGCATCATGGTATCCTAATATTTTTAACATCCATCCATCAAAATGCCATCCCCATGAAGCATCTATTGTCCAAAAAACAGATCCTATTGCAATTGCAAGAATTCCAAATGCAAAAGTTGTTATTCTTTCAATAACTGCCCCTGAAACTATTGAGGCTGCAGTCCATGAAAATAATAAAAAGGCTGCCCAAAAGACACCCATTATATGATCGTTAAGATTTACCGCCATCAATGCATTAGTAGGGTTAGCAAGATCATTTCCACCAAATCCACCTCCAAGAACTAGACCAGTACTCTCGGTCATAATCGAAGGAGCTAATCCTGGTCCTGTTGGAAATGCCCAGTATATCCACCAACCAAAGAAAAACCACGTAACCGTAACCAAAGGTATAAGCATTGTGTTTTTCATAAGAGTATGTTGGTGATGTTTGTATCGAGATGCCCCAACTTCATACATACAAAATCCTACGTGGATCAAAAACATAAGAACCACAGTTACCCAATAGTAAAACTCTGTAAATATTGATGTGAGAGCACCTAATTGATCAGTCATATTTCTCTCTCCTATTAATAATTAATTAACTTTATGAAATTTTAGAGAGACTGACAATTTTAAATTAGTTATAAAAAATAGATGTTAATAATTATTTTATCAACTAATAATTGAAATTTAAAATTTTAAGTAAGCTTTCTTTAAATCAACCAGAGGATGATTCGGTGACATTTGAAATTTGACAAGTAGCTCTCTTGCTATCATATCTCTGTCTTGTTGATTGTTAGGTAATTTTATTTTGCTTGGAATAGTTACCCAACCATTAGCATTTCTATCAAACACAGCTGGTCTATTTTCTTCATACCCCATATGAACATCTTCTAACCAATTTAAATCATCCCAACCCATTGCTTCAATATATTTTTTTAGAAATGGAGTTAATCTTGAGTAATCTGGCAAAAGATTTACGTCATATCTATAACCGATCGTTTGACCGATCATTTTTTCACGAGCAGTCTCTTTCTTTTTACCTAATTGGCCTTTTACTTCTTTAGATTTTTTTTTATTTTTCTTTGCCATTTATCATTCCTATATCTTATGGAAATCTTTAACCCCAACCGTGTGATTAGTTCCTGCTAATGGAACTTTAGCCAAGGCAGAAGCTTCCATTGTTAATGCAGCCATATCTTCTGGCTCTAAAGAGTGGATATTTGTTTTTCCACATGCTCTTGCAAGAAGCTGTGCCTCTAGTGTCATTGCATGTAAATAATTATATACTCTTAATGCAGCATCATCTGGGTTTAATCTTTTTCTTAATTTTGGATCTTGAGTAGCAACACCAACTGGACATCTACCTGTATGGCAGTGGTAACAATGTCCTGCTGGAACTCCCATCTCTTTTTCAAAATTAGATTCTGGAATTTCTTTATTACAGTTAAGAGCAACCATAGCACCTGTTCCAATTGCAATTGCATCAGCACCTAAGGCTAATGCTTTTGCCATGTCAGCACCATCTCTTACTCCACCTGCATAAATCAAAGTAACTTTTCCAGTTTTGCCTACATCATCCAAAGCTCTTCTTGCTTCTCTAATACCAGCAATACCAGGAATACCTGTATTTGCTGCAGCGATGTGAGGGCCTGCCCCAGTTGATCCTTCCATTCCATCTAAATAAATAGAGTCTGGATCACACTTTGCTGCCATACGAACATCATCGTATACTTTAGCAGCACCAAGTTTTAACTGAATTGGCACTTTATTTTTAGTTAACTCTCTTAACTCTTGCACTTTTAATGCAAGGTCATCTGGACCTAACCAGTCAGGGTGTCTTGCAGGAGATCTTTGATCAATACCAGCTGGTAGTGATCTCATTTCTGCAACCTGATCAGTTACTTTTTGACCCATTAAGTGACCACCCATTCCAACTTTTTGACCTTGTCCAATGAAAACTTCAATTCCATCTGCAAGTTGAGCGTGGTGTGGGTTAAAACCATATCTTGATTGAATACATTGATAGAACCATTTTTCAGAATATCTTCTTTCATCTGGTATCATTCCACCTTCACCGGAACAAGTAGCACTTCCAGCCATTGTAGCACCTCTTGCTAAAGCAGTTTTTGCTTCATAAGATAATGCACCGAAACTCATCCCTGTAATATATACAGGTATATCTAATTCAATTGGATTTTCACATCTTGGTCCAATAATTGTTTTTGTTTCACATTTTTCTCTGTAACCTTCAATTACAAATCTTGTTAATGTTCCTGGTAGGAAAACCAAATCATCGAACGTTGGAATTTTTTTCATTAATGCCATTCCACGCATTCTGTATCTTCCTAGTTCTGCTTTTATGTGGATGTCATCCATTACCTCTGGGGTAAAAATTGCATTATGACCTAATAGACTTTTATTTCTTGACGCTACACCATTGCCATTTGAATGACCATTAGATTTTCCGTTACCATTTTTTTTCTTTGCCATTTAAATTGCTCCTTTTTTCTCTGTAGGTTCAAGAGCGTCGTAGTTCCAAAGTTTTTTACCTGCAACAACTTTGGTCATTTTTGAAACATCAAAGTTTTCACCGATCTCCGCAACCTTTAATTTTCTTTTAAGCCAATCTTGATCTGAATCTGTTAGCTCTGCCTCAACAGCATCACTACCAAATGAACCAATTTTTCCACCTACAAAAATTGTCCCATCGTACATACTGTCGCCTAGGTTAATACCTACATCTCCAAGGATAATAATTCTTCCTCTTTGCATCATAAAACCTGTAAAAGCGCCAGCATCACCACCAATTATTATAGTTCCACCTTTTTGATCTATACCAGTTCTTGCACCAACGCTACCTTTGCAGATTAAATCTCCACCTCGAATAGCAGCACCAAAACATGATCCAGCATTTTTCTCAATTACAACTTTTCCTGCCATCATATTTTCAGCGCATGACCATCCAACTCTTCCATTAATTCTTACAATTGGACCATCCATCGAGCCAACACCAAAATATCCAAGACTTCCCTCAAATATTAAATTCAATTTATTTAATATTCCAACTCCTAAACTATGTTTACCTTGGGGGTTTTTAATAACAATTGTTCCATAACCCTCTTTCATTAAATCATCAATTTTTTTATTTGCCTCTCTACACTCCATATCTTTGACATCTATCTCTGTTCTTTTATTAAAATCAACATCATATGTTCCAAAGTAATAGAAGTTTTCAGCTTCATCTGGGTTAAAAAACTTTTGCTGTGTTTTTCCTGTCAGAACCTCAGTGTGAAGACCCATTGATTGGGCTTTTGTTTTTTTTTCTCCAGTTTTTAGATTTGCCATACTTTTACCATCCCATCAAATGGATCATACGTATCTATTTCTTGTGGAAGAATAGATCTGATTGCTATTTCTTCTGATCCCATTGCTACTAAATCATCAGACTCATATAAAACTAATGGTTTAGCCGCCATTGTATCTTTCGCCATTCCTAAGGAATCTTTTGTTGCTACAAAGTAAGTAAATACACCATCTAAGCCCATTAAAGACTCTTTCATACCCTCTTCAAGTGTTGCACCATTTCTCATTTTTTCTGCTAAATAAACTGCAATTAATTCAGAGTCACACTCTGACATAAATCTCATGCCTTTATTTTCTAAAACTCTTCTATTATTCCAATAATTAGTTAATTGACCATTATGCACTACTGATACATCGCTAAATGGGTATCCCCAAAAAGGGTGAGCAGACTTGATGTCTACACCAGACTCTGTTGCCATTCTAGCATGACCTATAGCGTGCGTTCCCTCTAGTTTATCTAAACTGTATCTTTTACATACTGCTTCAGCGTTCCCTAAATCTTTAATAACCTCTAATGATTTACCCATAGATAAAATTTCAACACCAGGAACACTCTCTATTTTTTGAGAAAATTCCATTAGATCTTTATCATATTGAATTTCGTATCTTAAAGAGTAGGGAAGAGTTCTTTCTTCTTTTACAATTGTAGCTCCTAAATCTTTTAAATAACCATCTACAATTTTTTTTCTTTCATCGTAAACAGAAACATCTTCCATTACAGAAGTACTTCCTTCACCAACATTTTCCCCAACTTTAAAACGCATTATAAAGTTTTGGCCATCAGTCTTACCGTACAACGCATATCCAGTTGAGTCTTCGCCTCTATGTTTTAAAGCTTGAAGCATACCTTGAAGTTCAAAACCAACTTTAGAAGTATTTCCTCTATGAATAAGTCCAGCTATCCCGCACATATTTTTCCTTTCTTAATTTATATTATGGTAAGCAATCTAAATAAGTATCAAGATCCCATTGAGTTGTTGCACCCAAGAATCTTTCCCACTCATCATTTTTATACCAGTGGAAGACTTTGTACATCTCATCTGGCATTGCAGATTTAATTACATCATCTTCTGCTAATCTTTCTAAAGCTTCTCCTAAACTTAATGGAAGTTTTTTAACATCCTTACCAGCTTTTTGAGCTTCATAAATATTTCTAGACTCTGGTGCTGCAGGTTTCATTTTTTTAGAAATACCCTCATCACAAGCCTTAAGTAATGCAGCACCTAATAAATATGGGTTGTGCATACTATCTACTGATCTGTATTCAAATCTTCCGGGAGCAGAAACTCTTAATCCACAAGTTCTATTTTGATATCCCCAGTCAGCATAAACTGGCGCCCAGAAACCTTGATCCCACAATCTTCTATATGAGTTTACAGTTGAAGACCCTAGAGCAGTTAATGCAGGCAAGTGTTTCATGATACCAGCAATTGATTGTAATCCAATTTTACCTGGCATTTGCATATCTTTAGTATCTGGCATAAATGTATTTGTTCCACCTGATACATAACTAAATACTTCTTCAACACCTGGTAATTTTTTATGTCCAAGTTTATTTACTGAAATTTTTCCACCTTTCCACAAAGACATATTTGTATGACATCCACTCGCCGAAACTCCCATAAATGGTTTTGTCATAAAACAAGCAATCAATCCGTTTTCTCTTGCTACCTGTGCACAGATTTGTCTGTATGTTGAGAGCCTATCAGCGTTTCTTAAAACATTATCAAACGTCCAGTTTAATTCTAATTGACCTGGAGCATCTTCATGGTCTCCTTGGATCATGTCTAGACCCATCGCTTTTGAATATTCAATTACTTTCATAAAAACAGGTCTTAAAGATTCAAATTGATCAATGTGATAACAGAACGGTTTTGAAAAACCTTTTCCAGTTGGCGTGCCATCAGGATTTTTCGTTAACCACATCATTTCTGGCTCTGTTCCAACTCTTAGTTCAAGACCATGTTTTTTCTTAAATTCATCCATGAAAATTCTTAAATTTCCTCTGCAGTCAGAAGTTAAATGCCCACCTGGATTTTTTCTTTCTTCTCTATTTCTAAAACATGTACAAAAAACTCTTCCAACTCTTTTATCCCAAGGTAATTGAACAAAAGTTTCAGGATCAGGAATACCAACTAACTCCATAGCTTCTGGTCCATATCCAATATAATTATTGTGACGATCTAAAAATAAGTTTGCAGTCGCACCGTAAACTAATTGAAAACCTCTTTCCGCGGTTCTCTCCCAATGGTCTGCTGGAATACCTTTACCAACAACTCTTCCTGTTACAGAAATAAACTGAAAATAAATATATGTTATTCCTAACTCGTTAATTTTTTCTCTAACTTTTTTTACAAGTTTTGCTCTACCTGGTTGATTTACATGTTTTTCTAGATCAGTCATTGTCCCCCTTTAAGAATTTTAAGTTCAAAAAAGTAACTGAAAAAAAAACGTCTGTCTACTTAGAACGATTAACTCCAAGGAAACGGACTGTTCGAAGTGGGGTGCAATTCACCTTTCGCGTATCGATTGAATCTAAACGGTTTTAACAAATCACTCTCATGTCCTAAAATTTCTTGCGCAACTAAATGACCAACACCAATCATTTTGTAACCATGATTGGCATCTGCAATCATATAAACATTTTCAAAAAATCTATCGAAGATTGGAAAACTATCTGGCGTTAAACATCCAAGACCACCTGATGGTCCTTTTATATATAAGTTTGATTTTCCTACAAATCTTTTCTGAATATGTGCTAGAGCTGAAGTCCACATGTCTGCAAATTTATCAGTTGTTTGAAATTCTGGTGACTCTATTCCATACGGGTCTACATTTACTTCATCAAAATGTTTTTGAACAATATAAGGCGAGGTACCTCCTTGAACACCTAAACCTTCAATATCAGGTTTGTAATAAATGCCCCATAGTTCATCAGTAATTAATTTTCCTGTAGCATCAGAATGCAATGGTGCATCTGTATCAACATGAATAACAGGTGGTTGTTTACCATCATTGGTTTTTAAATAATCTGCATCAACACCAAGAACACCTTCTTGTAAAAACCAATACTTCCACATTTCAACTTCATGTGATTTTCCATCTTTACCTTTTATCTCAGTTGTTTTTGGTAGCTCTAGCATATTCCAAAAATCTCTTACCCATGGTCCTGCTCCAACAACAACTTGATCACAATCAATTGTTCCTTGATTAGTTACAACACCAGTAACCGCATTACTGTTACTACCTCTTTTAAATCCTGTGACTTTAACACCTTTGTGGACATGAACTCCATTATTGTTAGCTTTGCTTTCTAAAGCTTTAATCGAATCTTTATTAAATGCGTATCCACCCTTTTTTTCATGAAGAACAGAAGTTATTCCTTGTGCTTGCCAATCATCAAAAATTCCTTTCATGTAATTCATACAATCTTTTTCACCTTCTATAAAAACAGATTCGTACCCAATTGCTTTTTGTTGCTCATAAATACTTCTTACATCTTCATGCATTACTTCTGGTGATATTTGCATGTAGCCAACTGGATTATATTTAAATGCTTTTGGATCGCTTTCCCAAACTGAAACAGAATGGGCCATTAATTCTCTCATTGCAGGTTGGAAATAGTTGTTTCTAACAACTCCACAAGCAATTCCACTTGCACCTGCGGCTGTATCTTTTTTTTCTAAAACAACAACGTCACCTGGATTTTTATATGTCTCTGATAATTTCCAAGCAGTACTTAATCCATGGATACCTCCACCGATTATTACTACTTTTGCTTTTGTCGGTAATGACATAAGTGAACTCTATTTTTTGCATAGGGGAAATATATAATTTTTTTTATATCTAATTTTTATAAATAAATTAAGTAATACAACTTCAAAGTATTATCTAATAAGGGCTTAGAAGCTTAAATTTTTAAGGGTCCTTAAATAATCATTAAACTCATTTATAAAAGACTGGCTTGGTTTTATGTGCTTCTTTCTTTGATCTTTCGATGTTTTTTCAAGATAGAAAAAACCTTTTTCACATGCCTCGGTAATTATAAGTGCTGATTTCGGTCTAGATGTTTTAAATAACTTTGTCTTAAGTTCTTCAACGGAAAGGTTTTGATTAAGTTTGTAAGCAGTCATTACTAGCAACATCATATGATAATGAGAAGGTGATTTTCTAAAAAAATAGTTTGATGATGTATGCGATAATTTTAATTGATCTTCCCAGAATTCTAATAAGTCTTTTGTAGCTTTTGACATTTAAGATCTTACTCTAGTTTTTTGTGGATCAAAGTGAGGAAAGCCAACTATTTTAGCAGGAATTCTTTTTTGGTGACCATCAATTTTACCAACTTCAACATCTGTTCCTATTTCAGAATGACCAACATCAATTCTACACAAAGCAATATTTTTATTTAATGTAGGAGATAAACAAGCGCTTGTTACTATACCTACTTGTGCTCTTCCAATATGGACACAGTCACCATGATTTGCTTTTTCTTTACCAATTAATTCAAGCCCAACTAATTTTTTTTGAGGATTTTCTTTTCTTTTAATTAAGTTTTCTTTACCAACAAAATCATCTGTTTTCGTTCTCAAAGGAACCGAAAAACCAATTCCTGCTTCAAAAGGATCTTGCTGGCCATCAAATTCATTTCCAAATAAAATTAAACCTGCTTCAATTCTAAGTAAATCTAATGCACCAAATCCTGCTGGAATTAAACCTTCATCCTTTCCAGCTTCCATAACTTTATCCCAAACTTCTGGTGCATGATCAGGATGACACCAAATCTCATATCCAAGTTCACCAGTGTAACCTGTTCTAGAAACAATTAATGGAATTCCTTTTAAATCATCTGCTCTACAAATAGTAAATCTGAACCATTGAAGTTCAGAAATAGTTGGTTGAGTTGGTGGTGTAAAAATAAATTTTTCCAAAATTTTTCTGCTGTTTGGTCCTTGCAATGAAATATTATTAATTTGATCTGTAGAATTTTTAATTATTACTTTGTAATTTTTTTTCTTAGCTTGTTCTTTTAACCATTCTCCAGCATACTCATCACCACAAACCCATCTAAATCCCGTTTCACTTAATTTTAATAAGGTTCCATCATCAAACATCATTCCATTTTCATAACACATTGCAGAGTAAACAATTTGACCAACCGATAATTTTTTAACATTACGTGTTAATGTAAAATTCATTAACTCTTCTGCATCAGGTCCAATGATTTCAAATTTTCTTAAAGAAGATAAATCAATAATTACAGCTTTTTCTCTACAAGCAGTATATTCGTTTATTACTCCATGTTTTGTGTAATCATTTGGCAACCAAAAACCTCTTGCATCAACATAGTTTCTAGTTAACTTTGAAGTTCTTTCATAAAAACCAGTATTTCTTGTAAGTTTATTTTCAGAGTCTGTTTTCATTCTAAAACCAAATGATTTTGTGAATTCTTTTTTTTTGTCATAAGTTCTAACAAAAATATCGGTTGGATTCCAACCATTACAGCTATCGATGTCACTAGGACAAGCAGTTGTTCCACAAGTTAAATCTTTAAGAGCTCTAAATATTACATAGTCACCAGGTCTTGCAAAAGACTCATCTGATAATACTGAATTTTGACCACCTGCAGAGGTATTGAAAAATAAGTTTATTGCATGCCATCCTCTTTTTTTTTGAACACCATATTTTTCCATACTTTCATTAAGATTATCTGAACAATTAGCATGTCCAAAATATCCAGCATCTTCATAGTATTTAGATGTACAAGCTAAATTAAAAGTATCGTGAATTCCGACTGTATCTCTTACCACCTCAATTAATGGTTCATGGTCAACATCATAAAATTTTGAGAATAAACCAGGTCCAGGAAAAGTATGACCCATGAAAGTTCTTGTTGTTTGCCAATCCAAACCGTTTTCTTGTCCTTTATCTAATTTAGCAGTATCAAAAGCTACAAAGTCTGAACACTGCCTTCCTGTAGGTGTAATTACTTGTATATAATCTCCTTCTTTAACTTGATAAGAATCAGCAGTTGTTCTTTTAATATCTATTTCTCCAGATGGATCATATACAGGATCAGGAATTAACGAGAATTCTTTATCTTCCTTTTTTTCAGCTCTCTTAACTAAAACAGTTAAATCAGTTGATGGATTTTGTTCATGTACTAACATTGCATTTCCTGGTGCAGAAATTATGCAATAACATTTGTCTTTAGATTTTAATTTTATAGTTTCTTTAGCAACTGTATCTTTATCAAAAAGAATTGCTGATTTAGATTTTTCTATATCTAGATTTCTTTTTTTTAATTGATAAAGAGCCTGTAAAGATGTTTCGTTTTTGTTAAATAAAATTTTTTTGATTTCAGAACTATTTTTACTTTCATTTAAACTTAAAATTCCTAACTCAGATTTTCCATCTTTGTTAAAAACTGTAATTTCGCAAATTTGATTTCCTTCATCGTTAATAATTTCAATTTCATCATCAGGAAGAATTTGAACACCAGTTAGTCCTCCACCATTCACCACATATCTTTCAACTCCAAGTGGAAATATATTTAAGCCAGGTTCTTTTATGTTTAAACTTGTTTGCATAAACTATTTGTCACGGCATTATTAATTATAAAGTATAATAACAGTAGTCATAAAATTTATATATATTTAATATAATTAACTCGTATTGACTATAACACTTAATTTAAGGATACTTTAGTTACTTAATATTAAGAAAGGGGAACAAATGAGAAAACTAATATCTCTACTATCAGCAGTAGTTATCTCTGTAGTAAGCTTTGCAGGTATATCTAATGCAGCAGATAGTAAAAAACCCATCGTAATCCCAACACATAACTGGTCAAGCCAAATTGTTATGGCATATGTTATTGGTGGTATTTTTGAAAGCATGGGTAACAACGTAAAATACGTTAACGCAGACTCACAAGCAGTATACGAGTCTATAAGAATTGGTGATGTAACAATTTCACATGAAGTTTGGGAATCTGCATTTGGTAAATCATTTACAACTGCTTTAGATAAAGGTGGTTTAATAGATATGGGTGACCATGAAGCTAGAACGCTTGAGGATATGGGATATCCAAACTGGGTTGTAGAAAAAGGTTTATGCCCAGGATTACCAGATTGGACAGCTTTAAAAAATCCAGATTGTGCAAAAAACTTCACAACTCCTGATTCACCAGATGGAAAAGGAAGAATGTTAGAAGGTCCACAAACTTGGCATGGTGACTTAATCCCTCAAAGAGTTGATGCTCTTGGATTAGGAGATCTATGGTGGGTAAAATTTGCTGGAAGTGCAGATGCACTATGGGCTGAATTATCAGCAGCTGAAAAAGAAGGCAGAGGAACTATAATCTTCAACTGGACACCAAACTTTACAGATGGTGCTGGTTTTACATTTATTGATTTTCCACCATACACAGCAGGTTGTAGACCTGAGGATGGCGGAGATGGAAAATGTGGATCGCCTGATGGTTATTTGAAAAAAGCAGCACATGAAGATTTTCCAAAAACTCATCCAAAAGCTGCAGCAACATTTAAAAAAATGTCATTCTCTACAAGCCAAATTGGAGCAATGGCAGCTTTAGTTGACGTTGATAAAATGACTCATGAAGATGCAGCTAAAAAATGGTTAGCCGATAATAAGAAAGTGTGGGAAGAATTCACACACGATCATTAAGGTTAATTTTAAGGCTTTGAAATCTCCCCCAACTATGTTGGGGGGGATTTTTTTTTATTTAATCTTGTGTAAAATATTATTATGAAAAAATATTTTATTTTCATTTTGTTAAGTTGTTTGATTAGTTCTGAAGTTTTTGCACGAAGCACAGGATGTAAAGAAGGTGACTGTGAAAATGGTTTTGGTAAATGGATTTACACAGATAAAACAACTTACGAAGGTGAATGGGTTGCAACAAAAAAACAAGGACAAGGTACAGAAACTTGGCCAAATGGATATATTTACAAAGGTGAATTTAAAAATAGCATGTGGAGTGGCCAAGGAATATTAACATTCCCAGATGGCTCAACATATGAAGGGGAGTGGGAAAATGGATTTATGAATGGCCAAGGAACATTTACTTGGTCTGACGGAAAACAAAAATCAGGAATTTGGAAAAATGGCAAACTTGAAGAATAACTAAAATGAATACTTATTCAAATAAATTTAGATCATTACCGGAGTCTTTAAAACAATTAATAGGTCTTATTTTTATTACAATTATTATCGTTATTTCTTTTGCAATTTTAAACACTATTTTCGGTCAAGGTGATGAATTAGTCAAAAAAATGAAATTAGAGGAAGAGAGAATAGCAAAAGAAAAAAAATTGAGTGCATTAATATCAAAATTACCCTCTGGTATTTTGGTAACATTTAATGGAACAGATCATTATAAATTATCTGATGAATTATATGAAGCTGTATGTAATGCCACAAAATTAATTCCACAACGTGCAATTATGGGTGCAAATTTTTTGAATTTTAGAGCACATGAGATTTATACAATTAATGGAAATAAAATAGATGAAACATTTGTTAAATGGGACTCAGAGAAAAACAAGTGTTTTGCAGGCTTTACTGTAAGTGGAAATAATGTAGGTGTAGATGAGAGCATCACAGTTAGTGGTGAGGCATTAAGCTTTTTAAGTACAGGGATTGATACAAGAGTTTATTACATAAAAAACTTTTAATCAGGAGATGGATAATTATATCGATTTAACTTTGACTAATTTTCATATAATTTAATCTTATTATGTCAGAAGCTGTTATAAAATGCGAAAATGTTTATAAAATTTTTGGCTCTAATGCCCAAAAAATGCTTCAGGATGCAAATGGCAATGTAGATGCCAAAACATTCCAAGAAAATGGATGTATTGTTGGTGTGAATGATGCTTCTTTTGAAGTTTCTAAAGGAGAAATGCTTGTTGTAATGGGTTTATCTGGATCTGGCAAATCAACATTATTAAGATGTATTTCAAGATTGACTGAAGCAACAGGCGGAAAAATTTTCATAGAGGGTCAGGATCTACTTAAATTAAATAACAAAGAATTAATTAATCTTAGAAGAAATAAAATGGGAATGGTGTTTCAAAGTTTTGCATTACTACCTCATAAAACAGTAGTAGAGAATATTGCGTTTCCTTTACAAATAAAGGGAATAAAAACTGAAGATAGCATTAGCAAAGCAATGGACATGGTTAAACTCGTTGGACTTGATGGAAGAGAAAACTATTTTCCAAGAGAACTTTCAGGTGGACAACAACAAAGAGTAGGTATTGCAAGATCTTTAGCGGTTGAACCAGATATTTGGTTTTTAGATGAACCATTTTCAGCATTAGATCCCTTGATAAGAAAGGAAATGCAGGATGAATTTCTAAGACTTCAAGAAAAACTCCAAAAAACAATTATGTTTATTACTCATGATTTTGATGAAGCATTAAAGCTTGCAGATAGAATTGCAATTATGAAAGACGGCATTATTGAACAATTAGATACACCTGCAAATATAGTTTTAAATCCTGCCACTGAATATGTAAAAAAATTTACAGAGGAAGTGCCAAGAGAAAAAGTATTAACCATTGAGGATGTAATGGATAAAACAAATTCTGAAAGCTCTGATTTAAAAGTTTTAAAGGATGAAATTATAGAAAATGTTGCAGAAAAAATCCTTACTCAAGAAAAATCAGTTTCAGTTATTGATCAAAACAATAAAGTTGTTGGATCTATTAATCCATCTAAGATTATACAAACAGTATTTGGAGGCAGAAGAAGTAATAGCTAAATTATGGAAATTTTAAAAAAATATCCAAAAGTTTTTCAATGGTTGTTTTTATTAGCTGTATTTTTTGCTTTATGTTTTGCAATAGATGTTCCTGAAACTTATAAATTTATAAGGGGTCAAGCAGAATTTGTAAAAGATCCCAATCAAAGTACGTTCGTATTTCTTGGCAAAGAAGTAAGATATTACGCGTTTGATGTATTTTGGAGATTGCCCCCACTACTTGGATGGTTACCTATTTGGATAAACGATTCTTTGTTCTTCCTAATGAACGAATGGATGCCAATGGAATTTTGGAATGAAGATACACAAGAATTTAAAACTCGACCTTTACTTCTACAAATTAGCAGAAATCTAACTGCTTTTATGACTTTTCTAATTGAATTAATTAGAGAGATTTTATTAGGAGGTCTTGAAACTATTGTTGCATTTACAAGTTGGGATTTTATTGATGCATATCCGTGGGCGGAACTTCCAGGTTTACCATGGACTATCGTAGCTGCTGGCTTTGCAATCCTTTCATACAAATTAAGCGGTAAAGGTCTTGCTATATTTGCTGGTCTAACAATGGTTTACATTTCTATTTTTGGTCAATGGAAACCGTCTATGCAAACACTTTCTTTTATATTAGTAGCGGCCCCATTATCTTTTGCTTTTGGTTTAGGCCTTGGTATTGCAGCTTTTAAAAGTAAACGTGTTGAGAAAGCATTGTATCCAATATTGCTTGTTATGCAGACAATGCCACAATATGCAGTTTTGGTTCCAGCACTTGTACTTTTTGGGGTAGGAGATCATGCAGCTGTCATAATAACCATGGTAGTTGCTGTACCACCAATGATATTACTAACTTTATTAGGTTTAAGAGCTATCCCCCCTGAAGTTATTGAAGCTGGAAGAATGAGTGGGTGTACTAATTGGCAATTAATGTTCAAAGTATTAATTCCAACAGCAAGAAGAGATATATTGATAGGAGTGAACCAGGTCATCATGGTCTGTTTCTCAATGGCAGTTATTTCTGCATTTATAGGCGCAAAAGGATTAGGTTTTAATTTGTTGCTTGCTCTAAACCAATTAAATATTGGGTTAGCACTAGAGGCAGGTTTATGCATTAGTTTGATTGCAATTCTGTTAGATAAAATGTCATTAGCTTGGGCAAACAAGCAAATAGATTATTTTGGAAACTTAACTTTTTACCAAAGAAATAAAAATTTAATATTCTTTGGAGGAGCATTTATTATTGGAATTTTATTAGCTTATGCAGGCTCATTTTATTTTAAAGAAGGATTTAATTATTTATTTGAAGTTCCACATAACAAAGGAATTTCAACTGCAGATTTTTGGAATAAAGGAGTTGATTGGATTTTTGAAACTTTCTTTGTTTACATTAAAGCTTTCAACACATGGTTAATTCAAGATGTTCTTCAACCAATGAGAGCTTTATATTTAAGAATGCCAGCAGTTGCTACTTTAGTGCTAGTAGTAGGAGCAGGTTATTTAATAGGTGGAATTCGTTCAGCTTTAGTTGTGTGCGCCTTAACGTTGTTTATTGCTCTAAGTCCCTGGTGGGATAGAGCTTTAGTTACAACTTACATGGCAACATTTGGTGTAATTATATCTTGCATAATTGGTTTTACAGTTGGAACTCTATGTTTTCAAAACAAAAATTCAGCAAAGTTTATGTTAGGAGTTTGTGATATTTTTCAAACTTTCCCTTCATTTGTATATTTAATTCCTGTGATGATGTTGTTTGGTATTACAGATACATCAGTACTAATCGCCGTGATAGTTTATGCAACTATTCCTGCAACAAGATACACAATTGAAGGATTAAGAAGTGTGCCCGCAGGATTACACGATGCTGCAACTATGTCAGGTGTAAATAAATTTCAAAGGTTAACTAAAATTGAATTTCCTTTAGCCTTCCCACACATGATGCTTGGTTTAAATCAAACAATTGTTTTTGCATTATTCATGGTAATTATTGGAGCCTTTATTGGAACAGAAGATTTAGGACAATATATTTTAAAAGCTTTATCCGATAAAAATGGAGCAGGAATAGGTCTTACATTAGGAATTTGTGTTGCCTTTATTGGATTGATCTTTGACAATCTTATAAGAACTTACGTTGGAAAAAGAAAAAAACATCTAGGAATAGATTAATCCAAATATGAAAAATCAGACTATCAACTTAATTGGATGGATATTGTTTATAGTTTCAGCAATAGGGTTTGTAATATCAAGTATTGGAAGTTTTTGGGCAATGTTTGGAAGTTTGTTTTTTTTACTTGCCTGTTTTGTATTTCTAATTCCTTTTTTTAGAAAAGATAAAAATCAAATATAATAACTAGTTTTAAAAACTTTTTTTATTTATTTAAAAAAGTTTTTAAAGAGTCATCCATTGCCGTTTCCCAAGGTGTATGATGAATTGGTGCAACAGAACCTGTAACAGGTGAAGAAAATGATTTATTTCTATAAGTTAAAATATCTTCAACTTTATGGTGCTCCCATTCTTTAAAATGTTTTCTAATTAATTCAAAATCAATTTTTGGATAATCACTCATTTCATGAAGCTCTTTAGTGTACTCTGTTTGAAAATCGATCATTTGATCTGGATTTTCTAATTTTTCCTCCATATCAACCCATTTTTTAATATCATTATCCATTTCACTGTAGCTTGGCATTTTAATTTTACCCATTATCACATCTCTTGCATACCATGCTTGGCAATCAAACATATTAAAAGTATGAAATTGGTCCTGCATACCAAGATAAAGAAGTTTATGATTATCCTGCCATACAACACCTTTGTAAAGTTTTGGTGGATAAAGCCTGTTGTGAGTTTTAAGTTTAAGACTTTCCTCTAAAAAAGGAAAATGATGAAGATATCCTGTACATAAAATTATAGCATCAGCTTCTTGTTCCGTACCATCTTTAAAAATTGCTTTTTTTCCCTCAAGACGATCCAGATAAAAAACTTCTTTCATTCCTTCAGGCCATTTAAATCCCATTGGGTTATGTCTGTAGCCTATAGTTACACTTTTAGCTCCATACTTATTACATTGTAAAGCAACATCTTCAGCAGAGTAACTGCTACCTAACACAACAACATTTTTATCTCTGAACTCTTCTGCATCTCTAAAATCATGCGAGTGCATTATTCTTCCTGGAAATGATTTCATACCCTTGTATTCTGGTATAAATGGAACTGAAAAATGACCAGTTGATACCACAACATAATCAAACTCATCAGTTTGTATTTTATCATTGACCTTATCTTGAAAACTTACTTCAAATTTATCATTTTTAAACGATGTGTTTAACACTCTAGTGTTAAATTTAATTTTACTTTTTAAATTGCCCCTACTTACTCTTCCAATTATATAATCTTGTAAAACTTCTCTTGGTGGAAAAGATGGAATAGGTTTTCCAAAATGTTCATCAAAAGAGTAATCAGCAAACTCTAAACACTCTTTTGGTCCATTTGACCATAAATACCTATACATACTGTTGGGAACAGGGTCTCCATATTGATCAGATCCAGTCCTCCAACTATAATTCCAAAGACCTCCCCAATCTTCTTGTTTATCAAAACAAACTATTTCTGGAATTTTTTCACCCTTCTTTTCTAAATGTTCAAATGCTCTTAACATTGAAAGTCCACAAGGACCTGCACCAATAATTGCTACTTTTGTCATCTAAAATTCTCCACTGAATAAAATTTATAAAATAATTTTACTAACAAATCATGAAAAATTAAATCATAAATAAATTAAACTTTGGAATAAAATTTATATTAAATAATAGAAAAAAATATTAGACTATTAATAAATATGAGAAAATTTATTGTATCTATTGACCAAGGTACTACCTCTAGTAGAGCAATTTTATTTGATTTAAAAGGGAAACCAGTTTTTGTGTCACAGCTAGAGTTTACTCAATACTTTCCAAAAGATGGATGGGTAGAACATAATCCAGAAGAAATTTGGTCTACAACACAAATAGTTTTAAAAAAAGTTATTCAAAAAAGTAAATCACTTAAGGGAAAAATTTTAACAATTGGAATAACAAATCAAAGAGAAACAACAATTCTTTGGGATAAGCATACCGGAAAGGCTGTTTACAATGCAATAGTCTGGCAAGATAGAAGGGCAGTTGAATATTGCAATAAACTTATAAAACAAAAAAAAGAAACGTTAATTTATAATAAAACTGGTTTATTAATTGACGCTTATTTCTCAGCAACAAAAATTAAATGGATCATAGATAACGTTCCAAAAGCAAAACAACTTATTAAACAAAAAAGATTATTATTTGGAACAGTTGATTGTTTTTTACTTTGGAGATTGACAAGAGGAACCAATCATTTCACAGATGCAACAAATGCTAGCAGAACTATGCTATTTAATATAGCAACAAATAAGTGGGACAAACAAATATTAGATATTTTAAAAATTCCAAGTCATATACTTCCTGAGGTAAAGGATAGTTCTGATGATTTTGGTCACACAGACCCAAAGATTACAGGAGAGTCGTATTCTGTTACTGGAATGGTGGGAGATCAACAATCCGCAACAATTGGACAATGTTGTTTTGAACCAGGATCATTAAAAAGTACTTATGGGACTGGAGCATTTGTTTTGCTTAATACTGGAAGTAAAATTATTTATTCCAAAAATAGATTATTAACGACAATTGGATATAGAATTAACGGAAAAACAACCTATGCACTTGAAGGGTCAATATTCATAGCAGGTGCAGGCGTTCAGTGGTTAAGAGATAAAATTAAATTTTTAAAAAAGGCAGCAGACTCAGAAAAAATAATAAAAAAATTAAAAGATAATCATGGCGTTTATCTGGTTCCAGCTTTTACAGGCCTTGGAACACCATATTGGAATGCAAAATCTAGAGGTGTTTTAAGTGGTTTAACAAGAGACACTGGAATAAGCGAAATTGTAAGAGCAACAGTAGAGTCTGTTGGATATCAAACATATGATTTATTTGAAGCAATGAAAAATGATGGGCTTCGTCCAAAAATAGTTAGAGTAGATGGAGGTATGGTAAAAAATAATTGGTTTTCACAATTTTTATCAGACATAATTAATGTAAAAGTTTTAAGACCAAAAGTTGACGAAACAACCGCATTAGGTGCAGCCTTTATGGCAGGTTTAAAAATTGGAGTTTACAAATCTCTAAACGACATTTCAAAAAATTGGTCTTTAGATAAAAAATTTTCTCCAAAAATGAAAACCAAAGATAGAAGAAAATTAATTTTCGGATGGCAGAAAGCAATTAAAAGAACTTTGATAACATAATTCAACTAAGAATTGATTCAATTACACATTTAATCTTTACAGCACTCAGTAATTTTTGTTACATTTTATCCTCAATAAACACAAGAGGGGAAAAATAAAATGATACGATCATTTAAAACAATCTTAGCTTTTGTTGCTTTATTCTCATTTACCACAAACTCTTATGCTGATGGCCATATGGCAGCAGTTAAGAAATGGTCAAATGGTGAGTTTAAACTTTCAACTCTTTCATCTAAACAAAGAGAGAAAGAACTAAAATGGTTTCATGATGCAGCCAAACCTTTTAAAGGTATGGAAATCAATGTATTATCAGAAACTATTCCAACTCACGAATATGAGTCTAAAACACTAACTAAAGCTTTTGAAGAAATCACTGGAATCAAAGTTAACCACCAATTACTTGGTGAAGGTGAAGTAGTACAAGCTGTACAAACACAAATGCAAACAGGAAGAAACTTGTATGATGCATATATCAATGACTCTGATTTAATTGGTACGCACTCAAGGCTTCAACTTGCAGTTAACCTGACTGATTGGATGGCTGGTGAAGGTAAAGCAGTTACATTGCCTACATTAGATATCGATGATTTCATTGGAAAATCATTTACAACTGGTCCTGATGGAAAATTATATCAACTTCCAGATCAACAATTTGCAAACCTTTATTGGTTTAGAAAAGATTGGTTTGATAGAGCTGATATTAAAGCAGGATTTAAAAAGAAATATGGATATGATTTAGGTGTACCAGTTAACTGGTCTGCTTATGAAGACATAGCAGAATATTTCACTAACGATGTAAAAGAAATCGACGGTGTTAGAGTATACGGACACATGGATTATGGTAAAAGAGCTCCTGATTTAGGTTGGAGGATGACTGATGCGTGGCTATCAATGGCTGGTGCAGGTTCTGTTGGAAAACCTAATGGTGTACCTGTTGACGAATGGGGTATTAGAATGGAGTCTGGAACTTGTAATCCAGTTGGTGCTGATGTTGCAAGAGGTGGAGCAGCTAATGGACCAGCAGCGGTTTACGCAATTAGAAAATGGGACGAGTGGTTAAGGTCATATGCGCCTCCAGGAGCTGCTAGTATGGACTTTTATCAATCACTCCCTGCATTATCATCTGGTAACGTTGCTCAACAGATCTTCTGGTACACAGCGTTTACTGCATCAATGGTAGCGCCTAAGAGTTCTGGAAATAAAACAGTTGATGACAATGGAAATCCTTTATGGAGAATGGGTCCTTCACCAAAAGGTCCTTACTGGGATGAAGGTATGAAGCTTGGATATCAAGATGCTGGATCATGGACTTTATTTAAGTCTACACCAGTTGATAGAAGAAAAGCAGCATGGTTATATGCTCAGTTCGTTGTCTCAAAAACTGTATCTCTTAAGAAAAGCCACGTAGGTTTAACTATTATAAGAGATAGTGATATTAACCATAAATCATTCACAGAGAGAGCTCCAAAATTAGGTGGATTAGTAGAATTCTACAGATCACCTAATAGAGTATTGTGGTCACCTACAGGTATCAATGTTCCGGATTATCCGAAACTTGCACAAATATGGTGGCAACAAATTGGAGATGTAAACTCTGGTGCTTTTAGTCCTCAGGAAGCTATGGATCGTCTTGCAGAAGAGATGAACTTAGTAATGTCCCGTATGGAAGCTGCAGATAAAGCTAACAATACGTATGGTGGATGTGGACCTAGATTGTCTGAACCAAAAGGAGCAAAATATTGGTTAGACCAACCTGGATCACCTAAAGCAAAACGTAATGAAAAACCTCAAGGTAAAACTGTTCCTTACGAAAAAGCTTGGAACTAGTTTTATTTTGAAAATACTTTCAAATTAAAAAGAAGGACGTCTTATATGACGTCCTTCTTTCGTTAAAATTCAAAATAAAATTATGAGTTTAGAATTAAGAAATGTTGAAAAAAAAATTGGACAAGAAACTCATATTTATGAAACTAATTTAAAATTAGAAAAAAATACTATCAACGTACTTCTTGGATCAACCTTAGCAGGCAAAACTACACTCATGCAAATTATGGCTGGATTAGATAAGCCAACAAATGGAGAAATTTGGTTCAACGAAAAAAATGTAACTGGCGTAAAAGTTCAAAAAAGAAATGTCTCGATGGTTTATCAACAGTTCATTAATTATCCGAACTTTAACGTTTATGATAATATTGCATCTCCATTAAAAATTACAGGAGTTGACAGCAATGAAATTAAAAACAGAGTTGGGAAGGTTGCCGAATTACTTAAACTTTCTCCAATGTTAAATAAAAGACCAAATGAACTTTCAGGAGGTCAACAGCAAAGGACAGCTCTTGCTAGAGCTTTGGTAAAAGATTCTGATTTAATTCTATTAGATGAACCTCTAGCAAATTTAGATTTTAAATTAAGAGAAGAGTTAAGAGAAGAGTTGCCTAAACTATTTGAAGATAGGGATTGTATAGTTGTATATGCAACCACAGAACCTTCTGATGCATTACTAATTGGAGGTTACACAGCAACTTTACTTGAGGGAAAAATTGTTCAGCATGGAAAAACTTTAGAAGTTTATAATAAACCAAATAGCTTACAATCAGCCCAGGTATTTAGTGATCCGCCAATGAATATTGCTAAAATTAAAAAAGAAGGGGATGTTTGCTCATTAATTTCTGATGATGTGAGTTGGAAGATAAATTTAAAACTTAAAGATGGTGAATACAAAGTTGGGATAAGACCACACAACATTACTACATATAAAGAAGGCTCAAACTCCTTAGAAATTTCTGGAAAAGTCTTAATTTCAGAGCTTAGTGGCTCTGAAAGTTTAATTCACTTTACTAATGGAGATTTAAATTGGGTATCCTTATCAAATGGAATCCATCAAAAAAATGTTGGTGAGCAAACTAAATTATTTATGAATTCAGACGAGTTTTTATATTTTGATGAATCTAATAAATTGGTAAAAAATGTCTAAGATTTCACTCAAAAATTTGAGCCATAGCTATTTAAGTTCTCAAGTTAATAAAGAGGACTGGGCACTTCGTGATGTAAATATTGATTGGAACGACGGTGGAGCCTATGCACTTTTAGGTCCATCTGGTTGTGGAAAAACAACTTTGTTAAACATAATTTCAGGATTAATTAATCCAACAGAAGGTCAAATATTATTTAATGGTGAGGATGTTACAAATAAAAATCCTGTTGAAAGAAATATTGCTCAAATTTTCCAATTTCCAGTTATCTACGACACGATGACTGTTTTTGATAATCTCGCATTCCCATTGAAAAATAGAGGTATATCCGAACAGGAAATAAAACAGAAGGTAGAAGAAATTGCAGAGATGCTTGAACTTACTTCAACACTCCATAACAGAGCATCTGGTTTAACAGCTGATGGTAAACAAAAAATTTCTCTTGGAAGAGGTCTTGTTAGATCAGATGTGAATGTAATTATGTTTGATGAACCCCTAACAGTGATTGATCCACATTTAAAATGGATCTTAAGATCAAAATTAAAAGAACTACATCAAAAGATTAATAGAACAATGATTTATGTCACACATGATCAGACAGAGGCACTTACATTTGCTGATCAAGTTGTAGTAATGCATGAGGCTGAAATTGTTCAGATTGGAACACCTGTGGAATTATTTGAGAAACCTCGACATACTTTTGTTGGTCATTTTATAGGATCTCCAGGCATGAATATTCTGCCATGTAAAATAGATAATGGTGCAATTTCTATAAATGGTAATAAAATTGATACCAAAATAGATATTAAAGATAAAAGTTTTTCTAAAACTGAAGTTGGAATTAGACCAGAATTTATTGAATTTAATGAAAGAGGTTTGCCTGTAAAGATACTTAAGGTAAGTAACACAGGAAGACATAAGATAATTGATACTGAAAGTGAAAGTGGAAAAATAAAAGTAATAGCAAAAAGTTCAGATAATATTCCAACTGGATCTGCATTTTTAAACTTTAAAAAAGATTATACATATGTGTATGGAGATAATTGGATAATTGAATAATGAATAAAACAGTAAATCAAAAAGCTTGGCTCTTCGTAATACCGGTTTTTGTATTAGTTGCTTTTAACGCCATCATTCCATTAATGACAGTTGTTAATTATGCTTTTCAAGAGACTTTTGGCAATAATGTCTTTATGTGGGAGGGAACTAGATGGTTTAAACAAATACTTCTTTCAGATAGGTTTCATGCTGCCTTAGGAAGACAAATTTTATTTACGCTCATAATATTATTTATACAAATTCCACTTGGAATTTTCATTGCATTAACAATGCCAAAGGAAGGAATTGGGGTATCAGTTTGTTTAGTACTAATGTCTATGCCACTTTTAATACCTTGGAATGTAGTAGGTGCAATGTGGAATATTTTTGCATTACCTGACATTGGTTTCTTAGGGCACTCACTAAATGCATTAGGCTTTGATTACAATTTCACACAACAAAGTGGAGATGCATGGTTTACAACGGTATTGATGGATGTTTGGCACTGGACCTCACTTGTAGTTTTATTGTCATATGCTGGTCTAAGATCAATTCAACCTGCATATTATCAAGCAGCAGAAATTGATGGCGCAAGTAGATGGTCAGTATTTAGACATATTGAATTACCTAAAATGAAAAAAGTTTTAACAATTGCAATACTTTTAAGATTTATGGATAGTTTTATGATTTATACTGAACCATTTGTACTCACTGGAGGTGGTCCAGGAAATGCTACAGCATTTTTGTCAATTGATTTAGTTAAAATGGCCCTTGGTCAATTTGATTTAGGTCCAGCTGCAGCTATGTCTTTAATTTATTTTTTTATAGTTCTTACTGTTTGTTGGGTATTTTATAATTTAATGATGAAAAATGAGGGTCAATCGTGAAAAAATATAAATGGATAGTTCCAACGATATACATAATTTTTTTAATGCTACCAATATATTGGTTATTAAATATGTCCTTTAAGACAACAACAGAAATTATAAATACATATACTCTTTGGCCAAATGAATTTACATTGGAGAATTATAAAAAAATATTTACAGATAGCACTTGGTACACTGGATATTTAAATTCAATTTATTATGTGGTCTTAAATACAATAATATCAGTAGCCGCAGCGCTGCCTGCTGCTTATGCATTTTCAAGATATAAATTTTTAGGTGATAAACACCTATTTTTCTGGTTGCTTACAAATAGAATGGCACCACCAGCTGTTTTTGCATTACCTTTCTTCCAATTTTATTCTTCAGTGAATTTATTTGATACGCATGTAGCTGTTGCCCTATCACACTGCTTGTTTAACATTCCTCTTGCAGTATGGATATTAGAGGGATTTATGTCAGCGGTGCCAAAGGAATTAGATGAAACTGCATACGTTGATGGTTATTCCTTTTGGAAATTTTTCTTTAAGATATTTATTCCAACGATTACTGCAGGAATTGGAATTACGATGTTTTTTTGCTTTATGTTTTCTTGGGTTGAACTTTTGCTTGCAAAAACATTAACAGCAGTAGCCGCAAAACCTATTGCTGCTACAATGACACGAACAGCTAGTACATCAGGTTATGAACTTGGATTATTGGCAGCTGCTGGAAGTCTAACAATAGTTCCTGGAGCAATAGTAATTTACTTTGTTAGAAATTATATTGCTAAAGGATTCGCATTAGGAAGAGTATGATTTTTACTAAGTTATATGCTGCTAATTCTTGGGACTCTGTTGCAAAAACCCAAGAAAAAGGTTTTTTTGATTTTGAATTTATAACATGGATGGCTTGGACGTGGCAGACAGCAGCTTTTTTTGTTTTTATTGCTTGTTGTTTGATAGGCATGACACTTTGGGAGAAAAAAAAACCTGGTGGTAGTCCAAGAAAAGGTATTTTAGGTCTCGATACTACAAGAGGAGATAGATTATTTTTATCTCTTTTAAGCGCAGCTTATATTCATCTTGGCTGGCTTGGTTTAATAGGACCAATGTTATGGGTAGCAACCATACTATCATTCATATTTGCTATTTTTGTATTCAGGTACGTATAATAATTTTATGAAGAAAATCGTTATTATTGGTGCTGGTGCAATGGGATCCGCTTTTTCAATTCCTTGTGCTGACAATTCTAATGAAGTTTTTTTAGTTGGCTCCTTTTTAGAGGATAAAATAATAGATCAGATAAATAATAATAAAAATCAACACCCAGTATTAAATTGCCAACTACCAAAGAATGTTAAAGTTATAAAATTTTCTGAGTTTGATGATAAAATGAAAGACAATATAGATCTGATTGTTGTCGGGGTAAGTTCGAAGGGCATAGAGTGGATAGGTGACGAAGTTTCAAAATTTTACAATGAAAATACAAATATACTACTACTTACAAAAGGTTTAGCTGTAATTGAAAATAAATTTGAAACATTAGCAGACAAATTAGAAAAAATTTTAAAGTTAAAAGGTGCTTCTAATCCAAAGATATCAGCTGTAGGTGGACCATGCCTTGCAAATGGCTTAGCTAATAGAATTAAAAGCAGTGTGGTTTTAGCTAATAACAATATTGAAATAGTAAAAGAAATAGGAAAAATAATTTCAACAAGTTATTATTCAACTGAATTTACTGATGATCTTATTGGAGTAGAAGTGTGCGCAGCTACAAAAAATATTTATTCAATGTTGATTGGGGCATCAGAAGGGTTAAGTGGTGAAAATTTAGATGATAAAATTAAAAAAAATATTACTTAAACACAGCCGCTTCATTAGTTTACAAATCATTATCAGAAATGAAAAAGTTGACAAAAAAACTAAAAGGTAAAGAGGAAACAGTTTTTGGACTAGCTGGACTAGGCGATTTACACGTAAGTGCTGCAGGTGGGAGAAATAGCA
This sequence comes from uncultured Pelagibacteraceae bacterium, assembly GCA_902574735.1. Lineage (GTDB taxonomy): Bacteria > Pseudomonadota > Alphaproteobacteria > Pelagibacterales > Pelagibacteraceae > Pelagibacter. Next base: position 30,809 of record CACGOY010000007.1, on the reverse strand, counting down.
TGATGGGTCATTATCTTGGCAAAGGATTGCTTTATAAAGATGCTAAAGAAAATCACATGAAAGAGACAACAGTTGAAGGAGCAGATCTAGCTTTTGAAATTGGTCCAAAAATACTTAAAGAATTTGATAAAAAAGATTTTCCATTGCTTTTTTGTATGCTTGAAGCAATTTGTAATAACAAAAAATTAATAATTGATTGGTAATTAAGTTTTTAAAGTGAAAAAAATATTAATAGTAGAGGGTAATCTAAGAGAGGAAAATCAGAGTTTTACTGATGGTGGTATTAAAACACATACAGAAAGCTTAAAGGACAGTATTAACTACTTTACAAAAGATTTAGAAATAGATGTCGTGAATCCTTCTTCAGATTCAAATGTATCTGATGTTGTAAAAAATTTAAATAAATATGATGGAATGATATGGGGAGGCAGTAGTCTAAATATTTATAATGATACTCCTGAAATAAGGAGACAACTTGATTTTATGAGAGAATGTCAAAATAATATTAAAAACATTTTAGCTATTTGTTGGGGTATGCAGGTTGCTGTTACTGTTGCTGGCGGCGAAGTGAAAAGATGTGAAAGGGGAGCTCATAGAGGTATTGCACATGATATTGAAATTAATGAAGAAGGCTTGAAACATAATATCTATAAAAATAAAAACAAAATATTTAATACTCCGGCATTCAACTTTGACGAGGTTGTAACGTTACCTGCAAATTCAATATTACTAGCTTCAAATTCAATTAATAAAGTGATGGGTGTATCTTTTAAAGCGGGTATAAGTAATATTTGGGGAATTCAATATCATCCTGAAATTTCATATGAAAAAATGGTTAGCTTGATACATTTTAGAACAGAGAGACTTCTTAATAATAAAGCTTTTAAAGACCAAAACGAGATTGATAATCATGTTAAAATAATTGAGGATGAAATTAAAGTTTCTAAACTTGATGCTCGAATGAGAGAGTTAGAAAATTGGTTAAAATTTATTGATCTAAAAATAAATATTTAATGTGCTAATATTAAAACAGTCCTTCAATCTCACCTTCATCATTTAGTTTAATCGAATCTGCAGCTGGCACTCTTGGCAATCCAGGCATTGTCATTATTTCTCCACAAACAACGACAACAAATTCAGCACCAGATGACAAACGAACTTCTCGAACTGGTAGCACATGACCTGTTGGTGCACCTTTCAAATTTGGGTCTGTTGAAAAACTATATTGAGTTTTAGCGATACACACAGGAAGATTACCATAACCTTTTTCTTCAAATTCTTTTAATTGTTGTCTTACTTTTGTATCAGCAACTACTTCACTTGCGTGATAAATTTCTTGAGCGATTTTCTCAATTTTTTTGAATAAAGATAATTTATCTTCGTATAAATATTTAAATGTATCTTGGTTATCTTCACAAATTTTTACAACATTATTTGCAAGTTCTTTTGTTCCTTCGCTTCCATTACTCCAATGTGTACATTTAGATGCTTTTACACCTTGAGTTTTGCAGAAATCTAACAATGTTTTCATTTCTTTCTCTGTATCTGTAATAAAATGATTAACTGCTATTGTAACTGGTATGCCAAATTTTCTTGTATTATTTATGTGTCTTTCAAGGTTAACCAATCCTTTTTTTAATGCTTTAACATTTTCATTTTTTAATTCATCTTTTGTAACACCACCATGCATTTTAAGAGCTCTAATTGTTGCAACAATGACTACACAATCAGGTTTAATACCAGATTTTCTGCACTTTATATTTAAAAACTTTTCTGCTCCAAGATCTGCGCCAAATCCAGCTTCAGTAACGACATAGTCTGCTAATTTTAATCCAGCTTTTGTGGCTATTACAGAATTACATCCATGAGCAATGTTAGCAAAAGGACCACCATGGATTATGGCTGGGTTATTCTCTAAAGTTTGAGTTACATTTGGTCTGATTGCCTCTTTTAATAACACAGTCATCGGACCATGTGCATTTAAATCCTTAGCGTAGATGGGCGTTTTATCTCTTGTATAGCCAATCGTTATATTAGAAATTCTTTTTTCTAAATCTTTTAAATCTTTTGCTAAACAGAATATTGCCATTAGTTCTGAAGCAACGGTAATATCAAAACTATCTTGACGAGGATACCCATTAGCCACACCCCCAAGATCAACAATGATCGATCTTAAAGATCTGTCATTCATGTCCATGATTCTTCTCCAAGAAACTCTTCTCACATCTATATTTAATTTATTTCCCCAATAAATGTGGTTATCAATAAGAGCTGATAATAAATTATGAGCTGAGGTAATTGCATGAAAATCACCAGTAAAATGTAAATTAATTTGTTCCATTGGCACAACTTGAGCATATCCTCCACCAGCTGCACCGCCTTTTAATCCAAAGGAAGGACCAAGACTTGGTTCCCTCAGACATACAATTGATTTTTTTCCAATTTTATTCAATCCATCACATAAACCTACAGAAGTTGTCGTTTTACCCTCACCAGCAGGAGTAGGAGTTATCGCAGTTACTAAAATTAATTTTCCATTTTTTTTATCTTTGAGCTGATCTAGATACCCTAAATTTATTTTTGCGATATGTCTTCCCATTGGACTAAAAGCATTTGGTTCATCAGGTACATTTATTTTAGCTAAAATTTCATCTATGGATTTCATTTTAGCTTCCCTGGCTATTTGGATATCAGTTTTTGGCATAAGAATATTTTATTGGTTAGTTAAACGTGGAGAATTCTTATCCTTTTTTGTAAGGTTTTTAAACTTCTAATTTATTTGGTTTTTAAACTTCTAAAAAATATATATATAAAAAATAAGAAAAATATGAATTTCTTACTGTAAAATCCAACCATGCAAAAATATTCTGTTTTTAGTTTAATTAAAAACGCATTTTCAGATCATCAAAACTGGGAAGTTGCCTGGAAAGATCCAACACCAAAAAGTGAATATGATGTAGTCATAATTGGTGGTGGAGGACATGGACTTGCAACGGCATACTATCTTGCAAAAGAACATAAAATTACAAATGTAGCAGTAATTGAAAAAGGTTGGATAGGTGGAGGAAATGTTGGTCGAAACACTACAATAATTAGATCAAACTTTATGTATGATGCTAATGCAAGATTTAATGAATTTGGTATGGACTTATGGAGAAATCTTAGCCAGGAACTAAATTTTAATGTGATGTTTTCTCCAAGAGGAATAATTAATTTAGCTCACTCTGATGCACAGATGAATGCTTATGCAAGAAGAGGAAATTCTATGAGATTAAATGGAATTGATGCAAAGCTTTTAAATAGAGATGAAGTAAAAAAATTAATTCCAATGGCAGATTTTTCAGATGAAGTGAGATTTCCTATTTTTGGAGGACTAATTCAGCCAAGTGCTGGAACTGCGAGACACGATGGTGTTGCTTGGGGATATGCAAGACAAGCAGATAGTATGGGCGTCGATATTATACAACATTGTGAGGTAGAGGGATTTGACGTTGAAGGAGGAAAAATTAAAGGAGTAAGAACTTCTAAAGGTGTTATTAAAGCAAAGAAAGTTGGTCTATGTGTTGCAGGAAGCACAAATATTCTTGCAGAAAAATTAAATATGACGCTACCAATTGAAACACACTTACTACAAGCATGCGTATCTGAACCAGTTAAACCTGTATTAGATGGAGTTGTTACATTTGGAGCAGGACATTTTTATATAAGTCAATCTGATAAAGGCGAAATGGTTATGGGAGGAGATCTTGATGGTTATAATAGTTATGCTCAAAGAGGTAATCTGCCGACTATTCAGCATGTTTTAACTGGTGGGTTAGCGTTATTTCCTTTCTTAAGTAGACTTAAAATGCTTAGAACATGGGGCGGTATAATGGATATGTCTATGGATGGTTCACCAATAATAGATAAAACACATATAGAAGGATTATATTTAAATTGCGGATGGTGTTATGGTGGTTTTAAATCAACTCCTGTTTCAGGTTGGACTTTTGCTCATACTATTGCCCAAGATAGACTTCATGAATTAAACGCTGATCTAACATTAAATAGATTTTCAAATGGATATCTTTTAGACGAAAAAGGTTTAGGCACTAAAACTTGGATCTCATAATTTATGCTACACATTTATTGTCCATTCTGTGGATTAAGAGCGCAAAAAGAGTTTGCTTATGGTGGAGATGCAACAGTTAAGAGACCAGAAATTAACAAAGAAGTTTCAAAAGAGGAATGGGATAATTTTGTTTATATGAGAAAAAGTCCAAGAGGAAAACACATTGAACTTTGGCATCATATCTCAGGATGTAGGCAATGGTTTAAAGTTCAAAGAGATACCGCAACACATGAAATTTTTAAAACAGCAAAAATGAGTGAAGAAATAGTATGAAACAATCACACAGGTTAAATAATATTGGGCTCATAAATAGAGATAAAGTAATTACATTTAACTTTAATGGAAAATCATATGAAGGTTATGAGGGAGATACTCTAGCTTCAGCATTACTTGCAAATGGAGTTCACTTAGTAGGAAGAAGTTTTAAATATCATAGACCAAGAGGTTTTATTGGAGCAGGAGTTGATGAACCAAATGCCAAACTTCAAGTTACAATCAATGGACATTCAGAACCAAACATAAATGCAACCGAAATAGAATTAGTAGAGGGATTGTCGGCAACTAGCCAAAATTGTTGGCCATCAGTTGAATTTGACATTGGAGCGATAAACAATTTTCTAAAAAGATTTTTCCCAGCAGGGTTTTATTATAAAACATTTATGTGGCCAAAAAGTTTTTGGTATAAAGTTTATGAGCCATTTATTCGCAAAGCAGCTGGATTAGGTGTTGCTTCTTTAGAAAAAGATAAAGAACGATATGAACATAAATTTGAATATTGTGATCTATTAGTAACTGGCTCAGGACCCTCCGGGTTAGCAAGTGCTTATGCTGCAGCAAAAAATGGAGCAAAAGTAATTCTTGCTGAAGATAAACCAAGATATGGCGGAACTCTATTAACCGATGACGTTAGTATAGATAATATGTCTGGAAAAGACTGGTCTGAAAAAATCATATCTGAGCTAAAAACAATGCCAAACGTGATATTAAAAAATAGATCTCAAGTATTTGGTTATTACGATCATAATATGATGGTTATGTTTGAGAGAGTAGGCGACCACTTATCAAATAAGTCAAAATATACTCCAAGACAAAGACTTTGGTATATAAGAGCTAAAGAGACTATTTTATCAACAGGATCAATAGAACGACCAATTGTTTTTGGAAACAATGATACACCTGGCGTAGTTTTATCATCAGCAGCTAAAGAATATATGAAAGTATATGGCGTTTTAGTTGGAAGAAAACCAATTATATTTACCAATAACGATAGTGCTTATGAAACTGCTTTTGAATTTAAGAAAAATAACGTTGAACCAATAATATTAGATACAAGAGAAGAGCACGATTCCGAGGTCGCACAAGAAGCAAAAAATAAAGGTATTCAAATAAAATTTTCTTACGGTGTAATTGTTGCAAATGGATACAAAAAAGTAAAATCAGCAAAAATAGGTAAATTGACTAAAGATAAAAAATCTTTTGAAAGTACTGAAACAATTAATTGTGATTGTATATGTGTTTCAGGTTTTTGGACGCCAACTGTTCATTTGGCATCGCAATCTGGAAATAAATTAAAATTTGATGAAAAAATAGATGCTTTTATTCCAGATAAATCTAAACAAAATGAAAAAACAATAGGTGCTGCAAATGGAAGTTTTACGCTTCAAGAAACTATTGAAAGTGGGTTTAAAACTGGTTCAGAATTATCAAGCAAAATAACTGATAAAAATAATGAGAACAAAATACCTACAGTAACCGAAACTAAATACAGTGTGCATGATAAATTTTGGTGTATGCCACTTCCTAAAAATGAAAATCCAAAAAGATTTGTAGATTTTCAAAATGACGTTGCAGTTTCTGATATAGAGATAGCTTTAAGAGAAGGTTATAGATCCATCGAGCACGTAAAAAGGTATACAACATTAGGCATGGCTACTGATCAAGGAAGAACAAGTAATCTTAATGGTCTTCAAATGGTCTCTAATATCGAAAATAAAATTGTACCTGAAGTAGGTCACACAACTTTTAGACCACCATTTACTCCAATTACTATTGGTACAATTGTTGGAAGAGAAGTGGGTATGGAATTTATGCCAACTAGAAAAACACCAATGCACGAGTGGCATGAAAAAAATAATGCAGTGTTTGTTGATGCAGGTGCATGGAAAAGACCTAGATATTACAAACAAGGAAATGAAACTTTGTTAGAGGCTTCAAAGCGTGAAGCAAAAAATGTAAGAGAGAATGTTGGAATATGTGATGTAACTACACTCGGAAAAATAGATATTAAAGGCCCAGATGCAGCTGAATTTTTAAATAGGGTGTACACAAATGCTTGGTTAAAACTCCCAGTTGGTAAGGCAAGGTATGGAGTGATGTTGAGAGAAGATGGCATGATAATGGATGATGGTACTACAACAAGGATTTCTGAAAATCATTATCATATGACTACGACAACAGCACAAGCTGCAAATGTATTATCGCATCTCGAATATTATCTTCAAATTGTATGGCCAGAATTGAATGTAAATGTTGTATCTACAACAGAACAATGGGCAGGCGCAGCAATAGCTGGTCCTAAATCAAGAGACATGTTATCCAAATTATTTCCAGATTTAGATGTTTCTAATGAAGCTTTACCTTTTATGGGTTATATCGAAAGTAATTTATTTGGTGTGCCAGCAAGAATTTTTAGAATTTCATTTTCGGGCGAGCTTGCTTACGAGGTTAATGTTGAATCAAATTATGGTTTGTTCATGTGGGAAAAAATGATGGAAATTGGTCAAGAATTTAACAATCAACCTTATGGAACAGAAGCCCTATCAACCTTAAGAATTGAAATGGGGCACGTTGCTGGCCCAGAACTAGATGGAAGAACGATTCCACAAGATGTTTCATTAGATGGATTAGTTTCAAAGAAAAAAGATTTCATTGGAAAAAATTCTTTAGGTAAAGAGGCATTCACATTAGAAAATAGGCAAAAAATAGTTGGATTAGTACCAACAGATAGGAAGTCCAGCATACCGGAGGGATCCCATTTAGTTGAAAACGAAAAGGCAAAACTTCCAAATCCTAAACTAGGTCATGTCTCATCATCTTGCTGGAGTGTAGAAAATAATAATCCATTTTCCCTTGCAATCGTAAATGATGGAAAGAATATGATTGGAAAAAAATTATTTGCAGTTTCGCCTCTTAAAAATACTTCAATAGAGGTAGAAATAATTTCATCTCATTATGTTGATCCAGAAGGAAAAAGAGTTCGATCATGACATACATTTCATCATTACAAAAAATTCATATACATGGAACATTTGGTGATTATGAAAATAAAAATGAAAATGATTTGCTTTTATTAAAAGAAGTTAAAAATTTGATAATTTATCAAATTGTTAAGTATAAAAATTCTACAATTGATGTTTCAAAAATGAACTTAGATGGTTTAAGATTACCTGATCCATTAAAAGTAAAATATAACACTAGTACAAGAATATTGTGGATGGGACCAGATAATTGGCTAGTTATATCAGATAAAAAAAATATTTTTGATACCTTTAAAAATGATTTTACTGATAAAGATTTTGCAATTACTGATCTTTCTCATTCAAGAACTATAATTGAGGTAGAAGGCAATCTTGCAAGAGAGGTAATTAAAAAAGGATCCCCATTAAACATTAATGAATTAGGAGAGGGGGACTGTTCTAATTCAGTTTTCCACGCAATAACTATAACATTAGATTTTATATCTGATAATCCTCAGGTTATTAGAGTTCTAGCTTTAAGAAGTTTTGGAGAGTCCTTGCATCATTCACTGACCGATGCTTGTTTAGAATTTGGCTTTAAGTCAGTTTAAAATTTTACAAATTTAAGTTTTTCATCCCACCAATTAAATGATGACTATTTTCAAGATTATAATTTTTCGAAATTTGAACAGCTAGCGCTGATCTATGACCAACTCTACAATAAAATAATAAATTTTTATTCAAAAGATCTTGTTTATTATTTTTTATGTATTCCTTAATATCGGTAAAAGGAATTTCAAGTCCTCCTTCAATTTTTCCATCTTTTTCGATTTCTTGTTTTTCTCTTAAATCTATCAGCAAACTGTTTTGATCTTTTATCTTCTTTAAAAAATCTTTTTTTTCTAAACCGTTACTTAATTTCTGTTTTTCTAAACTGATACCTAAACTGAGATTTCCAGGAACTGCAATATCCATCATTTTTGGGTTTGGTAAATTTAAATTATTCATAATATTCACATATTCGTCCACAGATTTGACTTGTAAACGAGGATTTAATTTTTTTTCTTCACCGATAGTACTTACAGTTTCTCCTTTATAATCATGTGCAGGATATACTTTTGTGTCCTCAGGTAGTTTTAATAGAACATTGAAAATAGAATTATAGGCATCTTTTGCATCTCCATTTTGAAAATCTGTTCTGCCTGTCCCTTTAATTAATAAAGTATCTCCAGTAAAAACCCTATCATTCATCAAAAAACAAAAGCTTTCAGACGTGTGACCTGGTGTAAATAGTGCTTTAATATTTATATTTTCAATCTTGATATTCTCATTGTCAGCAACTTTCATGGCAACAACATTAGCTGGTGCTTTGTCCCCCATTATAGTTACACAATTTGTTTTATCTCTTAATTCAGCCATGCCTGAAATATGATCCGCATGAATATGTGTATCTATCACCTTTACAAGTTTGAGATCTAATTCTTTTAAATAGCCAATATATGTTTCAACATTCTCTAATACTGGGTCAATAATTAATGCCTCTCTACCTTTCCCAGAACTAATGAGGTACGTATAAGTTGATGAGGAATTATCAAAAAATTGTTTAAATATCATTCGTCGGTTTTAAATTTTGTTTTTTGTATAATATTAACAAATATTATTGGAATTAGTAAAGTTAAGAGTGTCACTGTGATTAGCAATAAACCTAGTTCTGAATAATCTGCCGTTGTTAAAATAGCATTTGAAACTTTATCTTTAACTTCACGGGTGATCGTAAATATTTCATTTAAATATTTTGTTCCTAATGAACTTGCGGATAGTGCTAAGTTTGTAAAAGATGCAAACACTGCAAAGAAAGTTGCTTTTAAATGAGAGGGTGCATTTTTGGCGATCCATGCTAGCAATGGTATCATTGAAACTTGTCCCAAAGGCGATTCGAGCGCAGTGTTAAATATTGCTATAAATTTTGCATCAACAACACCATTAGTTATTGATGATGTCCAATTATGAAAACCGTAATACATTCCAACACTTGGTAAAAATAATACTGCACCAGCAATTGATAAAATTATTATTATTTTAGCTATAGAATTATTTGCCATAAATGGCCTTAATACAATTATACCAACCAAAGTAAGAACAGATGCTATTAGTGATAAAACTGAAAAAAACTGTTCATTAAATTCAAGTACATCTATTTCAAACCATGATAATCCAGGTCCAGGACCAGGCATAGCACGAAATATAAATATTATTATAGCTGTTCCAACCACTGTTAATCTTAAATCTTTTGGAAGTTCTTTTATTAATTTATTCATTAAGAATAAAACTATTATCATAGAACCTAGGAAGACTATCTCTTGAGCAAATGGTAGTCTAAAAGAACCAACACCTAGAGTAAAAATAACAAATACTAAACTTCCACCTAATATCCACCAATTTATCTCTGTTTTTTCTTTTGGTATCTCTGCCTCTAAACCTGAAAATCCTTTTTGAATTAATTTTTTTCTTTTCTGGCTTTTAAGAAATGAAGCCAAAAATATACCCATCACTGATACGATTGGTATTATAAGAGCATAAATATATATAGAGCCATACAAAGAAATTTTTTCTGTTTGTTCTAAGTCGTCAACGCCTTTAAAAAGAATTACATTAGCTAAAGCAACTAAAACTGTACCACCTATTATTGCAAATCTACCTAGGGTTTGCATGGTTGTATGCATTAATTTTATTTCATCTGTGCTAAAATTTTCCCCATCATCATCAACTACAGGAACAGCTTCCACAGTCATTGCATCAGCAACTACATCTTGAACTACGTATCCAATTGGAGATAATAAAACACTGATTACAAACCATGTCTCAACAGTCAAAATTGTTGACATCCACTCAGTATGAATAATTAATCCGTACATAATTAATAGGCTAAGAGAGATAAGAGAAGCACCAACAAAAACCATATAGTTTTTCTTATTCCAAATTAAATCAACTAAATGACCAAGTGGCATTTTAAGAGCCCAAGGGATACCTGCCCAAAAACCAAGACCAGCTAAAAAAGCAGCAGAAAGATTTAAATAATCTTTAACAAAAAAAGTACCAACTATTCCTGTTAAACCTGATATTCCGGCAGCAACGTAAATCATCAATGGAGGCAAATAACTCCATTTAAATTGTCTACCTAGATCAAAAAGTGTTTTGTCAACAAATGCGTAGAACTTGGATCTCATAGATATATTTTAACTGATTTATAAGAAAAAAAAAATTAATTAAGAGGAAAGATTTAATAAAATCAAATCATCTTGTTTGGTTTCTTTGCACCAAAGCTCGTAGCTTTCACACACACGCCAAAGATGATTAAAAGCTCGCTGCGAAAGTTCTAAAGGAAAATGACTTTTAGCATAATAAAGTTTAGGAATTTTAAGTAATTCTCTAATCATTGATTTTTTTTGAATTTCAAGCAATTTCATTGTCTCACTATTAATTTTTTTACCTGTAGATTTATCAGTATAATTATTTTCAATTAAACTTTTAAACCAATTTTCATGAAATTTACCTGAACTAATTTCATCAAAATCCTTTGTACCTATAAATATTTCAAACGCATCTATGTTGCTTAAATCTTTATTTTTATTTTTAATTTCATAAATTTTTAAATATATAAATTTTGCAACATAAAGCACATGCGGTAATGTTAAATCTTTTTTCAAAATACTTATTTATAAATTTAAAGAATAATAACAAGAATTTATATCTTCTTTGTAATGAGCAAAGGGCTTACAAGTTTCAAATCCAAAACTTGTAAATAATTTTCTCGCAGGTGCAAAAAATTCTCCTGATCCAGTCTCTACACTTAATTTTTTAAATCCAAGCTGTTTAGAACGGTCAATTAAGTGTGATACAATTTTTTGTCCTATTTTTTGCTTTCTAAATTTGTCAGCTACTCTAATTGATTTAAATTCTCCATGATTTGGTTCCAATGTTTTTAATGCACCACATCCAATTAACTCCTCCTCTTCCCACAAACTCCAAAATCTAATACTTGGATCTTTAAGACCTTGAATGTCTAATACATGAGAACTTCCTTCTGGAGATACTGATCTTAATTCAATAAAATGCTTATTAAGAAGCTCATTTACTTTTGGATCATCAAAGTTATTTTCTATTGATTTCATTATTTCGATGAACATATAATCTAAATACAAATTAAGCCAAGAACAAATTATTATGTGTGGTAGATATGTAATTACTAACCCTGTTTCAAAAACAAGGAAAATAGTTAAATCTGCAATTCAAGTTGAAGATAATGAAAATTATAATGCTCATCCTTATCAAAAACTTCCAGTTATAAAAAAATATATTAATGGAAATACACTTGAGAATTTAACATGGGGAATAATTCCTTCTTGGTCTAAAAAGAAGGATTTTAAACCATTAACTAATGCAAGACTTGAAACAATTGATGAAAAAATCTCTTTTAAAAAATTAATAAAAGTCTCAAGATGTATTGCTATTGCGGATGGATTTTATGAATGGAAAAGGGAAGATAAAATTAAAACTCCTTTTTATTTTCAAAGAGTAGACAAAAAACTTATATATTTTGCAGCTATATTTGAGAATAAACAATTTTGCTTAATTACAGAACAAGCATCAAGCAATGTTAATGAAATTCATCATAGACAACCTGTTATTTTAAATGAGAATGATGTGAACAAATATTTAAATTTGGAACTTTCTGGTTCAGAAATTTTAAACGAATGTAGAAAACCAACTTTAAATTTTTATGAGGTCTCAAAAGATGTCAATAAACCTACTAATAATAGTTTATCTTTAATCCAAAAAATTTAATTCTCTTTTTCAATAATCGTGAAATGACCCATCTTTCTTTTTTCTCTTATTTCAGTTTTTTGGTAATCAAAAAAAAACTCATTATCTTTGAAACTTTTCACACGATAGTCTTCAATATCATTTCCAATTAGATTGAGCATTCTAGCATTATATATTTTTTTTGTTTCAACTTTTTCAAGTCCACAGACAGCTCTAATGTGGTTTTCAAATTGACTTACATTATGAGAATTTATTGTTAGATGACCTGAGTTATGAACTCTTGGAGCTATTTCATTTGCATATAAATTATCTTTATTATCAATAAAATATTCAACACATAGCGTTCCAACATAATCGAGCTCTTCAGCAATTATAGTCGCCCAATTGGTTGCCTGATTTTTAATTTTTTCTGATATTTGAGCAGGAATTTTTGAATGTTTTAAAATTTGATCCTCATGTAAATTTTCAATTGGTTCATAAATTTCATATCTTTGATGACCAAATCGTGTGATAATTACAGAAATCTCTTTTTTTAGTTTTACAAATTTTTCTAGAATATATTCCTTAGTAAAATCAATTTCAGAACTAATATTTTCTTTTTTATCAATTTTGAATTGTCCTTTTCCATCATAACCTAAAGTACAAGTTTTTAATAAACCAGGAATTAATCCGTCATTTATTTTAATATCATCTTCGTCTTTTATTAGGGAATATCTTGTTGTTCTAATGTTATTTTTGTTAAGAAAATCTTTTTCGGTATATCTATTTTGAATTAATTTATTTATTTCTGGTTTTGGTAATACTGGTTTAATTTCATTTAATTTCTTCAATATTTTGTAAGGAATATTTTCAAACTCATAAGTAATCACGTTTACTTTACTTAAAAACTCTTTAATCAATTTTTCATCATCATAATTTCCAGAAATAAAATTTTTTGTAAAATTTTTTGCTGGAGAATTTTTATCATCACTAAAGATTACAGTATTAACATTTAATTTATTTGCAGCTACAGATAATAAGGATCCGAGTTGACCTCCACCTATTATACCTAAAGTGATATCTGACATTTATTTAGGTTTTTTTGTTACAGACTTTGATTGCTTTGTGCGCCAATTATTAAGATTTTTTTTTATTTGAATATTTGAACTAGCAAGAATTGAAGCCGCAAATAGACCAGCATTAATAGCACCATCTTTACCAATTGCTACAGTTCCAACCGGAATACCTTTTGGCATTTGAGCAATTGACAACAAGCTATCCAAACCTTTAAGTTTTTTACTTTCTATTGGTACTCCAATTACTGGTATGCTTGTTAACGCAGCTATCATTCCAGGTAAATGAGCAGATCCACCAGCTCCTGCAACAATTACAGAAATTCCATTTTTTTCTGCCATTCTTGCGAATTGATACATTCTATCAGGTGTTCTATGAGCAGATACAATTTTGGTTTCAAATTTTATTTTTAAAACTTTTAGAACTTTTTCACAAAATTGCATTGTCGAATAGTCTGATTGACTACCCATAACAATAGCAACTTTCTGGTTATTTTTTCTGTTTTTCATTTAAAGATTATATTGCTTAACTTTTTACATTTATTACAAAATACCCCAAAATTTCAATAGATTTATGTGTGTCTTCAATTTACATATCAACAAGCGTTTAAATACTGTAATAAGTTTAATCAACTCATATGAATTATCGAATTGACAATTTACAATACTGCAATTGGTCTAGAGAAATATTTGAAATTAATAGAGAGGCAGGATTGGATGCTATTCATGTTACAGTAGTTTACCATGAAGACTACGACGAATTTTTAAATCGAGTTAAAGAATGGGATGAGTTATTTAATAAAAATAATGACTTAATATTTTTAGGAAAGTCATATGAAGATATAACTAAAGCTCAAAAAGAAAATAAAACAGCAGTATTTTTTGGTTTTCAAAATTGCTCACCAATAGAAGATGACATTAATTTAGTTGAAAAAGTTCATCAATTGGGATGTAGATTTATGCAACTTACATACAATAACCAATCATTGCTGGCCACTGGTTGTTACGAAAAAAATGATAGTGGAGTTACAAACTTTGGAAGGGAAGTAATCAAAGAAATGAATAGAGTAGGGATAGTTATTGATATGTCACATTCTGCTGAGCAAAGTACACTTGATGCAATTGATTTAAGTGAAAAACCAATAGCGATAACACATGCTAATCCTTCTTTTTGGCATGAAGCAAAAAGAAATAAATCTAATACAGTTTTAAAGAAACTGGCAGAGAGTGGGGGTATTCTTGGACTATCTTTGTATGCGCATCATTTAAAAGATAGTACTAATTGTAAACTCGATAGCTTTTGTGAGATGGTGGCTAGAACAGTTGATATAATGGGATCAAAGAATGTAGGCATAGGATCTGATTTATGTCTAAATCAGCCAGACAGCATAGTCGAATGGATGAGAAATGGAACTTGGGCTAAGGCAAAAAATTATGGTGAAGGGAGCAAAGATAAACCTGGTTTCCCAGATCAACCAGATTGGTTTATAGATGCTAGAGGTTTTAATAATATTGAAAAAGGTTTAAATAAAATTGGATTTAATGACGAAGAAATTAACAATATTTTAGGAAATAATTGGTTCAATTTTTATAAAAATATTAACTAATGGAAGTAAGTTTAAGAGACCCAAAAATTTTAATGAAATTATCCAAACTTGGATCATTTCATCAATCAAAACTTTCATTCTTACGATCTTTTTTAAATGAATTTAAAGATTGGGAATATAGAAGAGATTTATTTAATCTAAACCAAAACGGATATGGAAGAGCAGTATATTCTTTTTCAAAAAATAATAGAACTTACTCCTTAATTTGTTTTGCAAATGAAATTAAAGATGAGGAAAGATCAGATAGGGTAATTGCCACAAAGTGGGATGCTGCATTTACACTGCACGATGGTATACCTACAGATCAGGATATAGATCGATTAGCTAATGAAGTTCCAAAACAGGAAGTTGGAAGATTATCTTACAAAGAATTAACACTTTCAAGGGCTAATAAATCATTAAGACTTTTTAATTATGTTGTAGATTGTTTGTCAAATGGTCAACAACCTGATGTGAATAATTTATCTAAAGTTGGTTATTTATATAGAACCACTGCAGTTTATGGATCAGGAAAATTTGGTTTAGCAGACAGATTTAGAATAAAAAACCGTGATGAAATTTTAGGTCCATTTAGATTGGAAATGATGCTAGTTTATTTAGTAAGGCAATTTACTTTTGATCAAGTTAATCATATTGCAAAGAATAGAAATCCAGGCTTAGCAGTTCAATTAGACCCAAATATTTGCAGAAATCTAGGCATTGGTAATTCAACGGGGTTAGGCATGGCTCCATTTATTGTAAATCACCCAGAACTTTTGAATAATTGGATCTTTGCAAGAGAAACTGCTTTAAAAAAAATAAGACAAATAGAAAAGGTTTCAAATAAAGATTTTAATATTTTTAAAGATTGTTTAATTAAATCTCTTAAAAATGTAACTAGTTGGCACACAGAAAGTGAATATCAAAATAATAAAATTAAAAGTCTATTAAATGACCTAGAAAAATTTATAGATTTTTTAAATAAGGGTTCATTAGAAAATAAACCTTTCTTGTTTAATGAAATTTACACATGGATTGAGGATAATTTAAATGATGAATGTATTGAATATATTGTATCTATGATGATGGAGCCATATGACAATATTGTTAATCCACTATTAAAAAACATGAGTGCTGATGAAGAGTTAAGTTTTAATATTCCAATAGACAGAACTGTTGAGGAATTAAGGAGTATTATTGAAAAAAATTACCCAGATATTCTAAAAATTGATTTTTCAAAAAATGAGAATAATCAAAATTTTTGGTTTATTTCTAAAAATAAAGAGGAGCCTAGATTAGCTGATAGATATAAAGATCATGGATCAGATTTAGAACAACCGCTTGCTATAGCAAGGGATATAAAAAAATTATATGAAATCTTATTTATATCGAAAAATAGTTTAACTATTGGCAAATTTTTAATGGATCATAATGAATATCGTCATGTAGTTAGAAGGGCATTTATTACGGAAAAATTTCCT
Source organism: uncultured Pelagibacteraceae bacterium (assembly GCA_902574735.1). Taxonomy (GTDB): domain Bacteria; phylum Pseudomonadota; class Alphaproteobacteria; order Pelagibacterales; family Pelagibacteraceae; genus Pelagibacter. The sequence continues at coordinate 14,519 of CACGOY010000007.1, read as the reverse complement.
TACGCAGAAATTCAAGATAACACCATAGGTTCAAATTTGATGCCTATTGATATGTTAAGACTAAAATTATCATTCTTTGGAGCACTAAAGTTCGACCCACGCTCAGATAAATGGCTCAGAATTTGCATGTTCCAAGGTGCGCCATTACCAAATGAATTGAAATCATTTGATAGTCACTGGGTATATAACTCATTAAATTCATGAGAAGTTTTAGCGAAATAGAAACAGCAGTTAAAAGAGCTACGCGAGGAATAGGATTTTCTTGGGGTGTAGCGGAGGAAGTTGGAAAAAATATTCGTTTGCTAGAAATGTTTGGACTTCCTGGATTTAAAAATATTAATCAATATTTCAAAGTTTTAAGAAATCAAGACTTTGAAAAAATTTCTACTATTTCAACTATTAATAATTCAAAAAATTTATATTGCCCAATTACAATGGGATTAAATTTTTTTGACCAATCAATCCATTTAAAAGATGCAAATAATATTCAAATTAACAACCTTGGTTTTCCTTTACTATTTATTCCATTTGTAAGCCGTACATCAGAAATTATAGGTAAAAGAATATTTTTGAAAATAGATCACAAAGAATTTCTATTCAACTTCAATCAAGCAGTTTACTCGAATTATTTAAGTGGTGACATTGTTGAGAAAGGTGAAAAAACTGAACTAAAGTTTATGGAAAATAATAATTTATTCAGTGAAGAAGAATGGTCTGAACTTTATAAATTGTCAGAAGATACTTTCGTTGAAGAAACGGATGAACTAAAGCAATCTGCAGCAGGAGCAGGTTTAACAGATAATGACTAAGAAAGATCCTTTTGAAAACATAAAAGAGGAAGACTTAAGAGACTTCAATGATAAATGTGACGAGTGTAAAAAAGAAGATGAAAGCGTTTCTCAAAATTTGATATTAACAGGATTTAAACTCTGCAAATCTTGTAGAACTTCAAAGACTATTTTTCCAATTTAGCTTATATTGCTTATCGGAAGAGCATTCATTCTACTCATTACGAATGAAACTGACAAGAATGCAATAATTAAAAAAGATAAAAATATAATTCCAAAAGCTTTAAAACTAGATTTGATATTTAATATTTGTTTTGTTGATATTATTAAAGAAGCAAAAATCCAAAACTGAGTTAAAAATATAATTGAAATAACAAGATCAGGAGTGACTGCAAAAAATCTAAGTAAACCTGGTGCATGAGCATATCCAACAGCAATTAAAACTTTCTTAAAAGGTATTTTGCTTTCTTTATCTGAAAAAATTTTAACTCCTATAACGTAAATGAATATCGACCATACTAACCAAGTTAAAATAGCGGTAAGCCCTGAGATTCCAATTGAAGTTTTAACGATAGTATTTGCTGCAAAAGCTCCAGCAACACCATCTAAGATCATAATTAAACCTGCAAAATAAATTGCAGCTTCACCAAAATATCTTTGATCTTTATATAAATTTCTATCTAATTTTAATGATCTGAAAACTATATCTAAAAATTGAGCAAACATTATTTTTTTTGATCTTTTTTTTGTGCTTTATAAGAAACTATTAATGGAAAAAGTATTAATCCAATGGCTATTAATAAGCAAATAACAATTAAGAAAGTTTTAGCCATAATTCAGGGGGAATGTAAAAATTCCCCCTAAAATAAATTTTATCCTTTTACAACTTCTCTAGTATTTGCGTTGTAAGACTCTTTAAATGGAATATCCACCACAACTGCATCGACAGGTTGTCCTGGAGTATCAGAGTATTTTTCAGGCAAATGCACTTTGTATTTTGAGCCAACTTTACCTTTAGGAAAGCCATTGGCGTTCAAAGTTCCATCAAACGGAACATAGCCCATTGCTATATTTTGTTTCTTTTCTGGGTGATACCAAGGAGAAGTTATAAAACCTATTGGTTCTCCGCCGTTTTCACCAGAAACTAACCAAAAATCCGGAGCATATTCTTCAATTGGTTTTCCTCCAAGTTCCAATCCAACCAATTGAAGTTTATAAGGTTTATGACCTGCTTTAAGATCTGCTTTCATTTTCTCCAAAGCTTTTTTACCCACATAATCTCCTTTTTTATCCCACTCACCTTTTCCTGATAAAGAAACTTGATAACCCAAGTTACACTGAAATGGATTATGTTGGTTGTCCATATCTTGACCCCAAGAAAGAATTCCTGCTTGAATTCTTCTGTGGTGTGCTGGAGCAATGACCATCAAACTATGTTTTTTACCCGCTTCAAGAACAGCATTCCACATGTCTTCAGCATATAAAGTAGACTCTCTTAAGTATATTTCATATCCTGCTTCTCCTGAAAATCCAGATTGAGAAATCACTACACTTCTTCCACCAACTTTTGCTTCTGCAAGACCATAAAAAGGCATGTTGTCAAAATCTACGTGATCGCCGCATAAATCTTTCATTAATGCTTTTGATTTAGGACCTTGTATTTGAACAGGGCTCACATCAATTTCATCAATGTTTACATTAAATCGTTCATCTGCATTTACTCCCTGAAGGTAAAGACCAATGTCACTATCAGATAAACTAAACCAAAACTCATCTTTAGAAATTCTAAGTAGAATTGGATCATTTAATACTCCACCATATGCATTACAAAGAATTACATATCTTGCTCTCATAGGCGAAATTTTAGTTGCATCTCTAGTGATTACATAGTCCACAAATTTTTCTGCATCAGGACCCTTTACTCTTATTTGTCTTTCAACTGCAACGTTCCACATTGTAACGTGATTAACAATTGCATCGTACTCTACCATCGCACCACCATCTTCAGGTTTAACATATCCTCTTGGATGGTATATTCGATTGTAAACTGTTGCTCTCCAACAACCAGCTCTCATTGATAAGTGCCAGTATGGTGATTTTCTTACTCTTGTTGAAATAAGCATTTCAACTTTTGTTGGACCGCTTTGTCTTAAATTATAAGGTACGTTTCTATCAGACTGATCTACTGATGTTACGTGTCTTACTTTACTATAGTCAAACTCATTAGACATAGTTATTCTCCTTCAACCACTTGTTTGTTTCCTTCAAGCCGCCGAATGTATAAATGTGAAAATAATCAGTATGCGATTTAACTTTCCCAATTAAATCATTAGGGTCTTTAGGTTTTAATAAATCTAACGCCTTACTAAAATTAGATTTAAGAAAGTTTATGGAATTTTTTGCCCCTACAATATTAGCAAATTTTATTAAGCTAGATATTTTCATTGGCCCAGTAATTCCCACATGCACTGGTACTGATTGTTTAGAAATGAAATCAATAATAGGCTGACTATCTAATAACCATTGGGTGACTATATAATCAGCATAAGGCTTCTTATCTATCATTGCTTTTTCTAAATCTGTATCGGATATATCAGGACTACCCTCAGGATGTCCCGCTATTCCTATTTTAATTCCATCAAAAAATCCTGTTTCCAGCATTTGATATGAGCTATCAAATTTTCCTATTGGTTCTCTACCTCCACCGATCACTAAAGCTTGTTTAACACCTAAATCCTTACATCTTGTTACATAATCTTTTAATTCATTATCGTCGTTTATTGATCTTGCTGGAAAATGTGGAACAGGATTAAAACCTTTTTCAACTAGCTCTCCTGACTTTGCAGCAGTTTCTTTATAGTCACCTCCTGGCAACATAGTTATGTAAACATCTTTAACTGGTGGCAAGTTTTCAAGAGTCGATTGTGGTCCAATTTCTAAAGAAAATTTCATTATTTTTCGGATCTTTATTTATTTTGAAATATGAGTCTAGAAAAATCGATATCCAAACTGGGCTTATTATTTTTTTTGACCTCTGTGTTTTTGGATCCGCTTCCCGTACTGCTGTGTAACTCTATCGAAAATAATTGCTAGAGCAACAATTGCTAAACCATTCATCATTCCAAGAGCCAAATACTGGTTTGAAATAGCCTGTAAAATAGGGACCCCTAGGCCTTTAACCCCAATCATCGATGCAATCACGACCATAGCCAAAGCCATCATGATCGTTTGGTTTACACCTGCGAAAATTGTTGGAAGTGATAGGGGTATCTGAACAGATTTCAATTTCTGTAATGGAGTTGCACCAAATGCCTCACTAGCTTCTAAAGTTTCTTTATCAACCTCTCTGATACCAAGATTGGTTAATCTTACAATTGGAGGTAGAGCATAAATACATACAGCCAATAGACCTGGCACTTTCCCAATACCTAACAACATAATTATAGGTATTAAGTATACAAAACTTGGTATCGTTTGCATCATATCTAGAACTGGCAATATAGCTTTCTCAGCTCTACTTGACTTAGACATAAGCACTCCAATAGGAATGCCGACAACTATACATACAAGCGTGGAAACTGATATTATAGCTACTGTAGCCATACAATTCTTCCACATGCCAAAATACCCAATTACAATAAAACAAACTACTGTACCAATTACAAGTTTGATACTTCTAGATCCAAACCATGCCAATAAAGCAAAAACACCAATTACAATTGGCCAAGGACTATTTACTAATAATTTTTCTAACCAAATTAAAAAATAAAGTAATGGATCAAAAAAAGATTCTATGCCGTCTCCATATGCTCTTGAAAAATCTTTAAAACTTAAATCTATCCCTTTCTTTAACTCTCGTAATGCGGTTCTATCCATTACTGGAATTTTGCTAAAGAAATCCATGATGATGTTTTATTGGATTTGAACCCGTTTTTCAACGGGTTCAAAATTTAATTAAATTAAAGTGCTTTTTTTATTTTTTTAGCAGCTGAACTTGAAACCCACTTAGTCCAAACACTTTCTTGTGTTTTTAGGAATTCAATTGCAGCATCAGCACCTTCTGCTTGGTTTTCACCCATCCAAACTAACATTCCATTCATAACTGGACCAGGATATGTTCTGTTCTCAAGATATTTCATACCATCTTTACCAGCTGTTTTTTTGAAGTTATCAGTCGTAACTGTGAATACCTCAGATTTTACCCATGAAGATTTTTTAGGGTTAGCACATTCTTGTTCTGGTTTAACTAAGCAGTTATCCCAGTTGTCTTTTCCACCCCATTCTCCCATGTCTACAGCTTGCATGTTATATTTACCAATTAAAGCTGTTGGAGACCAATAGTATCCAAACCAGTTCTCACCTCTTTCAGCAGCTTTTGCTATTGATCCATCAAGTCCTGCAGCAGAACCTGTTTCAACAATGGCCCAACCTTTTTCTTCCATGCCCCATGCTCTAAAGTGGTTTCTGTTACTTAATTCACAGTTCCAACCTGGAGGGCAGATATGAAAACCACCTTTTGATGGATCTTCTGGATGTGGGAATAAGTCTGGTCTTTTTAAAATTGCATCAGCAGTTGTTAGTTCTGGATGCTTTTCTAAAGTTGCAGGTAATACCCACCAACCTTCACCTAAACCAGTAATTGGTGCTTTATTAAGCGTATGCATTTTACCTTCGTCTACAGCTTTATTTAAAGCAACGATTGCAGCGTTTGCCCAAAATTCTGGAGCAACATCTGGCTCACCTTTTTCTTGCATAGATGTAAAAGTTGGCATAGTTGCACCTGGCACTAATTCCACATTACATCCATATCCCTCTTCTAATATGATTTTATCAACTTCAGCCATAAAGTTTGCTGAAGCCCAGTTCATATTAGCGATAGTTATGTCCCCACATTTCGCATTTGCAACATTTCCAAAACTTGACAGTCCGAAAATAACAGCGATTGTCAGAAGTACTTTTTTAATATTCATTATACTCTCCTAATTAATTAATTATTCTTTAGGAGAACATATACCCAATCAAATTGCAAACTTCTTTCAACTCAAAGTTGTAGCAAAAATGTCTTTATTACACTGATTTTTTTAAATAATATTATTTGTAATGAAATTAATCAGTAAAGATTTTTTTTTAGGATTTTATTTCAATTTAAATTGTAAAACAGTTTTTCAACAATCAATAATAAGAGACAGTTATTAAAATTTTTTCCTCAAATTAAAAAAAAATAAAACAAAGGGAGGAAAATGAAAAAAGATTTAATATCAAGATTAGATGCTGGTCCAGTTATCTTTGCAGAAGGATATTTATTTGCAATGGAAAGAAGAGGATACCTTTCTGCCGGACCTTTTGTTCCTGAGGTGGTGCTAGAACATCCAGATGTTGTTACACAATTACATAGAGAATTTATAAGAGCTGGCTCAGATGTTGTTCAAGCATTCACTTATTATGGACATAGAGAGAAACTTAGAATTATAGGAAAAGAACATTTGCTTGAACCAATGCAAAAAAATGCTCTTCAAATAGCAAGGGATGCTGCAAATGAATTTAAAGATTTAGACTTAATGGTTTGTGGCGATGTAGCTAATACAAATATTTTTGATCCAAAAGATAAAAATTCTTTTAAAGAATGTCAAAGAATGTACGAGGAACAAGTGCTTTGGGCAAAAGAAGCAGGAGTTGATTTTATAGTTGCAGAAACAATCAATTGGGTAGATGAAATGAAAATAGCTTTAAAAGCAATTAAGGATGAAGGTTTGATTGCAGTTGCCAATTATGCAATACCTCGTGGTGATTTAACAAGAGATGGTCATACCGCTGAAGACGCATGTAAAATAGTCGAGGATCTCGGAGCAGATGTTGTAGGTTTAAATTGTTACAGAGGTCCAAAAATGACTATGAAACTTTTAAAAGAAGTTAGAAAAAAAGTTTCATGCCATGTTGCAGGGTTACCCGTTCCTTATAGGACAACAGAGGAAGAACCAGGATTTTTAAATCAAACAGACCATGGATGTGATTGCATTCCGGGAGGAAATGCTTTTCCTGTAGCTTTAGACAATTTGTTCTGTAACAGATTTGAAATGGCTGAATTTGCAAAAGAATGTCTCAAAGAAAAAATTAATTTAATAGGTATCTGTTGTGGTGCTGAAGCTCATCATGTGAGGGAAATGGCTGTTGCGGTTGGAAAAAAACCAATAGCGATGAAATACATGCCAGATATGAGTAAGCATTTTCACCATGGGACAGACAAGTCATTGAAGGATGTAAATAAAGAAATAAAATACTAAAATGCAAAATCATGCAAAAGTAGTTATCATTGGTGGTGGTGTTGTTGGCTGCTCAATTCTTTATCATTTATCTAAATTTGGTCTTAAGGACTGCATTCTTCTTGAAAGAAATGAGCTTACATCTGGCTCTTCCTGGCATGCAGCAGGAAATGTTCATGTAATTTCCTCAGATCCAAATATTTCAAGAATGATGGCTTATACAATTGGGCTTTATAAAGATATTGAGAAGGAATCTGGTCATTCAGTAGGTTTCAAACCTAGTGGAGGATTTTATCTAGCATCAAATGAGGTTTGGGCCGATTATTTAAAAAGAGAGAGATCAAAAGCAAGATATATGGGCTTAGATCAGGAATTTATATCTCTTGAGGAAGTTAAGAAAAAACACCCGTTAATTGACCCTTCTAGATATCTTTTAGCATTGTGGGATCCAATAGATGGAGAAGTTGATCCATCGGGAGTAACCTACGCTTTTGCAAAAGCAGCAAAAGTTCATGGTGGAAAATATTTCACTCACACTGTGGTTAAAGATACAAAACAAAAACAAGATGGAACTTGGGATGTAATAACCGAGAAGGGCAATATCAATGCTGAAATAGTAATCAACGCTGGAGGATTATGGGCAAGAGAAGTCGGTCAACTTGCTGGAATAAATCTACCAGTTCAGCCAATGGAACATCATTATTTGATTACTGAGTCAATTCCAGAAATAGAGGCAATGGGTAATCAAAGACTACCAATAGGTACTGACTTTGAGGGGAATATTTATTTTAGACAAGAAGCAAAAGGAATGCTTCTTGGAACATATGAACCTAAATCAACTCCTTGGAAAGTTGAAGGAACGCCAATGAATTTTGGTCATGAGTTATTAGAACCAAAGTTAGATAATATTGAAGATAGATTGGCAATAGGTTTTGAAAGAATGCCTGCATTAGAGAAAGCAGGAATAAAAAATATTGTTAATGGACCATTTACTTTTGGACCAGATGGATCTCCACTAATTGGTCCTGTACCAGGAATGAAAAATTACTGGGTAGCTGTAGGTGTTATGGCTGGATTTTGTCAGGGAGGAGGAGTTGGAAAATGTATTGCTGAATGGATAATTGATGGAGAACCATCGATAGATGTTTGGGCAATGGATGTTGCAAGATTTGGAGATTACGCATCACCACAATATGGAACAATAAAATCATCTGAAAATTATGAGAGAAGATTTATAATGACATTTCCAAATGAAACCTTGCCTAAAGGTAGAAAGCAAAAAACCACAGCTCTCTATGATAGATTTGTAAATCAGGGTGCAGTTATGGGAGATAGTTTTGGTTTAGAAAATGTTTTGTGGTTTGCTAATAATAAAGAAGATGCACATGAGGAACCAACAATTAAAAGATCTAGGTCACATGATTATGTTTCGAGAGAAGTTATTAATGTAAGGGAGAATGTAGGTTTAATAGAAGTAGCTAATTTTTCAAAACATGAATTTAAAGGAACTGATGCAAGAAAATTTTTAGATCACGTAATGGCAGGCAAGCTTCCAAAACCTGGCAGGATATCTTTGTCTCCAATGTTATCTTATAGAGGAAAATTGTGTGGAGACCTAACAGTTGCTTGTCTTGACGAAAATGAATTTATGGTTTTTGGATCTGGTGCAGCGCAAGAAATGCATAGACGTTGGTTTGAAAGTCACTTGGATAAATTTGATGTTAATTACAAAAATAGATCTGATGAATTTCACGGCATATCTATAGCTGGTCCAAATTCGAGAAAAGTGTTGGAAAAAATAGTAAGAGACGATGTCTCCAATGAAAAATTCAAATTCAGAGACTCTCGAAGAATGTTTGTTGGTGGCGTACCTGCAATAATAAACCGAATTTCATTTACAGGTGAACTTGGTTACGAAATTTATGTTGCGCCACACTATCAAATAAAACTTTATGAAGAGTTAATGGATGCAGGAAGAGAGTTTAATATTAAACCCTTTGGAGGAAGAGCCCTAATGTCAATGAGATTGGAAAAAAATTGGGGGGCATGGACTTTAGATTATAGGCCCGATTTTACTGCAAAACAAACAGGTTTGGACATGTTTATAAATTGGGATAAAGATTTTATTGGTAAAAAAAAAGCCAAATCAGAAAATAGTTCTAGCAAACTTACTCCATTAATTGTTGAAACGAATGATATTGATGTAACAAATAATGAAGCTGTAATGAATGGAGATCAAAGTATAGGCTATGTAACATCAGGTGGGTTTGCACACTTCGTAAATAAAAGTGTTGCTTTTACTTTTATTGATCAGAATAAAATTAAATCAGAAAATAAGATCCAAATTGAGATAAATGGAGATTTATTTAATTGTTCGGTAATTAAAGAACCTCTTTATGATCCAAGTGGACAGAAAATGAGAAGCTAATGGCACAAAAAGACGTTGGTAACAAAGTACCAATTTATAAATTAACAAAAACAGATGAAGTCATGGAATACTATGATGAGTGGGGAAAGGATAATAAATACGATCAAGATATGGTTGATTGGAATTATACTGGACCTAAAGAAACCTCTGAAGTTTTTATTAAGTACGAAAAAAATAAAGATGCTAAAATTTATGATGCAGGTTGCGGTACTGGGTTGGTTGGTGTTGAACTTAAAAAATATGGTTTTACCAATTTTTATGGTGCAGACCTTTCAAGAAAATTATTAGATTTAGTGCCAGCTAATCTGTATAAAAAATTAGATCAAGTAGACTTAAACAAAAAAATAGAAGAGGAAGATAATACATACGATGCAGTTCTATGCGTTGGCACTTTTACTTTTGGTCATGTAAAACCACCTGCACTGGATGAATTTATAAGAATTACAAAACCAGGAGGATACATTTGCTTTACGATAAATGAGGGTATTCACGAAGAATACGGATTTGATAAAAAAATAAATGAATTAAACAATAATAGTAAATGGCGTGAGATTGAATTCTTTAAATCTAATTATATTGCAAGTAAAGATGTTAATGCATGGTTGGGGCTTTATGAAGTCATTTAATTATGTCTGAATTATACAATATTATAGACAAAAAAAAATTAGATGTTGTAACTAAACCTATTTCAAAAGCCCATGGTTTACCTAATGAGTGTTATACAAATAAGGACTATACTTTAATAGAGAGAAAAAAACTTTTTGAAGATAAATGGGTTGTGATTGGTGTTGCAAGTTCACTTCCAAACATAGGTGACGCCAAACCTTATGATTTATTAGATCTACCTTTATTAATAGTTAGAAATAAACAAAATAAAATAAAAGTTTTTCACAATATCTGTAGTCATAGAGGAGTAAAACTTGTTCATAAAGAAGGAAAAATTAAAAATGTTATTAGATGCCCTTATCATTCATGGTCATATAATTTTGATGGGGAGCTTATAGCAACACCTCACATTGGTGGTATGAATAAACACACTCATCCACAATTTAATAAATCAAAGAGTAATCTAAAAGAAATAAGATCTTATATTTGGTTAGATTTAATTATGATTAATATTAGTAATAATGAAATGCCTTTTGATAAATACATAAAACCTTTAAGTGATCGATGGAGTAAATTTTGGAAAAATTCTGATAGAGATATGATCAAACATTCAAATGACTATGGATATTTTAAATTAGAAGCTAAGTGTAATTGGAAGTTTGCAATTGAAAATTACTGTGAAAGTTATCATCTTCCTTGGGTTCACCCTGGTTTAAATTCTTATTCTAAAATTGAGGATCATTACCACATACAAGGGCTACCAAATCGTTTTGCAGGTCAAGGAACTGTTGTTTATAATCCAAGACTTAAAGGAAAAGAGAAATTTCCATGTTTTCCAAATTGGCCAAAAAATAAGGAAAATATAGCAGAATACGTTGCGTTATTCCCAAATGTTATGCTTGGCATTCATAAAGATCATTTTTATGCATATTGGTTAGAGCCAAAAAGTAACGATTTAACTTTTGAGCATATGGAAATATATTATGTAGGTGATGGTGCAGCAAATTCAAAAAAATATAAATCTTTGAGAAAACAAAATTTTAAACTTTGGGAGCACATACAAAAAGAGGATGTTGATATTATTCAGGGAATGCAAATAGGCAGAAATTCCAGTGTTTATAACGGAGGAAATTTTTCTCCTGTGATGGATAACCCTACACATCATTTCCACAAATGGGTAGCAACAAATATAGCTCAATGAAATTTAGTAGAAAAATAAATCCAGAATATAAAACTTTTACAAACTTTCTCTCTAAAAAAAGAATTAGGGAAGATGAAATTGACTTTGATAAATTAAGATCTTATCGTTTAGAAAGAGTAAAAAAAGAATTAGAAAAAAATAATTTAGAAGCTTGTATTCTCTTTGACCCAGTCAATGTCCGTTATGCATTAGACACTGTAAATATGAGTGTTTTCAACATGCACAATCTTTCTAGATATTGTTTTATTCCAGTGGATGGACCAACAATACTTTATGAATATTTTAATTGTGAAAAATTATCCGAGCATTTAAATTTAATTGATGAAATTAGACCTGCAATAACTTGGGATTATTTCGCCCATGGAGATCAAGCTAGTTTACAATTAAAAAAATGGATCACAGAGATAAAAGATCTTTCAATTAAGTTTTTCAAATCAAAAAAAATTGCAATCGACGTTTTAAACGGCCCAGCAGTTACTGAATTAAATAAGTGTGGAATAGAGGTAGTAGATGCAAAATCTATATTGGAGCAAGCAAGAGTTATTAAATCACCTGAGGAATTAAAATGTATGAGGGCAGCAATAGAAGTTGCAGAAATTGGTGTAAGTAAAATGAGAGAAGAGCTTAAAGCAGGTATGACTGAGGACGAGTTATGGTCAATACTTCATAAAACGAATATAGAAAATGGTGGCGAATGGATTGAATGTAGAATTTTATCATCAGGTGAAAGAACAAATCCTTGGATGCAAGAAAGTAGTAATAAGATTATTCAACAAGGAGAAATTGTTTCTTTTGATACAGATATGGTTGGTCCTTATGGATATTGTGCAGATATATCCAGAACTTTTGTATGTGGAAATGATTTTAATAATAATCAGAAAGAACTTTACTCTATATCTTTAGATCAAATTAATCATAATTCTAATCTTATCAAAGCTGAAATGTCTTTTAGAGAGTTTATAGAAAAATCATGGAAATTGCCTGAGGAATATTACGGCAATAGATATTCAGTTATGGTTCATGGAATAGGATTGTGTGACGAATGGCCTTCAATAAGATATCCAACTGATGGTGGAGATAAAAGTGGTAGGTTTCTTAAAAATATGACTATTACTGTTGAAAGTTACATAGGAAAAGTTGGAGGCAAAGAGGGTGTGAAACTTGAACAGCAATATTTAGTTAGAGAAAACGGACTTGAATTAATGTCCCATCATCCTTTAGAAGATATTTAATAATCAAAAAAAAATTAAATGAAAATTATATTAGTCATGGGTCTACCGGGAGCAGGCAAAACAACTCTTGCTAATGAGATGGCTCCTTTATTAAATGCAAAAAGACTTAATGCTGATGAAGTAAGAAAAGCTGCTGATGATTGGGATTTTTCTGAAGAGGGGAGAGTTAGACAAGCAAAAAGAATGGCTGAATTTGCATTAAAACTTAAGTCAGAAGGTAATTTCGTAATAGCTGATTTTGTTGCACCAACACCTGAAGCTAGAAGTTTGTTTCCAGCAGACTTTAGAGTGTGGGTAGATACAATTCAAAAAGGTAGATTTGAAGATACAAATCAAATGTTTGTAAAACCTAAAAATTTTGATTTTCATGTTACAACTCAGGATGCAAAAAAATGGGCACCTAAAATAGTAGAGGAGATAAAAAAATGACTTATCAGTGGGATAACAAAAAGCCAACAGCACAAATGTTAGGGAGGTGGCAACCTTTTCATGATGGACATTATACGTTGTTCAAAGAAATTATAAAAAAAACTGGTCAAGTTTGTATCCAAATCAGAGATGTTCAAGGAGTTGATGATAATCCTTTTGATTTTGAAACGGTGAAAAAAAAGATTGAGGAAAGACTTAACCCAGAATTCGAAGGAAGATTTAAAATAATGCTTGTCCCAAATATTACTAACATTTGTTATGGCAGGGGAGTAGGTTATAAGATTGAAGAGATTGAACTTTCAGAGGAGATACAAAAAATCTCTGCAACTAAAATTAGAGCGAAGATGAGAGAAGATGGAGAACTTAAATAGTTTTAAATAATGAATATAATTATAAAAAATTTAAATAATGGAGTAAAAAATGTAATTATTAATGACCCTAAAACTTATAATTCTCTTTCATATAAGACCTTAGGAGATTTGATTAAAGCATTTAAAAAATTAGATAAGGATAAAAATACAAAAGTAATTATTCTTGAAGGGTCTGGAAATGGTTTTAGCGCAGGTCACAACTTAAAAGAAGTAAGAGGTCATAAGAACAGATCTAATCATCAAAGACTTTTTAATTTGTGTTCAAAATTAATGCTTCAAATTGTTGAAGGCAATAAACCTGTGATAGCAAAGGTACATGGAGCCGCCTATGCAGCTGGATGTCAGTTGGTAGCAAGCTGTGATCTTGCATACAGTTCAAATTCAGCTGTATTTGCAACACCTGGAGTAAACATTGGTTTGTTTTGCAGTACTCCAATGGTTGCCGTTAGTAGAAAGGTTAATCGAAAACATATGATGAAGATGCTCTTAACAGGAGAACCAATAAAAGCAAATTTTGCGAAAGATATTGGATTAATAAATGATTATTTTCCAAAAAATAAATTAAATAAAGAAGTATTAAAATTAGCAAATGTAATTGCGTCAAAATCTAATTTAACAATTAAAATTGGAAAAAAAGCTTTTTATAAGCAACTAGAAATGCCTTTAAAAAAGGCTTATCAATTTACTAGTAAAATGATGACATTAAATATGATGGCACAAGATGCAAAAGAGGGAATATCTGCATTCTTAGAAAAAAGAAAACCTAAGTGGAAAAATAAATAAAATAATGAACGAAACAGAAATAAAAGAATTATTAAAAAATTCAAAAACAATTGCGATGATTGGAGTAAGCTCAGAGAAAAAAGGGGAAGACAAAAATAATTTAAAAAGAAAACCCGCAAATGTTGTTATGAAATATATGCAAGATTTTGGTTATAAAGTTTATCCAATTAATCCTTTTGCAATTGGTGAAACTATTAACGGCGAAACAGTCATAGGAAGTTTAGATGATATTGAAGAGGATATTGACATTCTTGATGTTTTTAGACCATCTAAAGAGGCACTCAATATTGCAAAAGAAGCAATCAAAAAAAAAGTAAAAGTTTTTTGGCTTCAGTACGGAATTCACAGTGATGATGCAGAGAAAGTAATTAACGAAGCAAATATAAAATTTGTTTCAAATAGATGTATTAAACAAGATTAT